>DASVWA010000344.1:0-8967 GCA_036389855.1 Pseudonocardiaceae bacterium | reverse complement strand
CGCCTGCCGTAACCACCTCTCGTGATCGGCCCAGCCGTTCGTGACAGCTCAGTACGCTCGCTTGGGCATGATGAACCAGAGCACCACGTAGATCACGAACTGCGGACCGGGCAGCAGGCAGGACAGCACGAACAGCAGTCGCACCGCGTTGGCGCTCCAGCCGAAGCGCTCGGCAAGTCCCGCACACACTCCCGCGATGACCGTGCCGTGGGGGGGCCGGGTCAGTGACGTACTCATGGAATCCTCCTCATGGCGGCCGATCTCCACTATGCCGCCGCGGCGACACTGCCGCCTCGGTGTTCATCCCGAGTCAACAACCGGGTGCACCCCGAGAACGGTCTCGGGGTGCACCCGGTTCCCAGACGCCCAGCTCCCAGCTGGGCGGATCGATGGGGTGGACGTCCTCAGCCGTCCTCAGGCGGCCTCAGGCGCGGCCGGCGATGCCAGGTAGGGCTTGAGCAGGATTCCCAGTTGCAAGGTAAGCATGCGCATCCAGGCTTGGCCTACCTCCGCGGCCGCTGCCGGCTCGGGAATCTTCCCGAAGACATACTCGCCGTCGGTTCCCGGCGCTATGGTGTTCAACGCGGTCATGACCCTCATCTCGACCCATCCCATGAGAGCGATGGTCAGATCAGCCGGAATGACGACGTGGGGATGCGTCCCACCACCCTTGACGTGGGTATCGGCCACCTTGGACATATAGGCGTGGAAATCGCCGTCCATCGGCTTCGTGGTACTCCTGGACCACCACGTTTTGAGCGTCATTTTACGCTGCGTGAGATGCGACGCGTCCTGGAAGTATCCGGCCGATTCTGGACGGGAGAGCAGGTAATCATAAGCAAGGGTGACCACGCCACCTGCCGCTGGCCCCAGTAGCGGACCGGTCTTGCGCAGAATCAACGTCTCCTTGGCGCCGAAACCAGCGAACTCCGCGTAGGGATGAAATTCGGCGCCTTCATGGCGACCCAGGGGGGCGTCCGGTGCTGCCAGAATAGGTTCAAGGATGATTCCGAGCTGCAGCATGAACTGGTTCATCCATGCTGCCCCGGCTGCAGAAACATTGGCGACGTCGCAGGTCTCCCCCAAGGCCTTGAGGATCTGTCCCTGCATCCACGCAGTGAGCGCCAGGATCAGCTGGGGCGGAAGTGGCACCTGCACACCCGGAAAGGTTACCCCCTTCCCCTCGACTTGACTGACCTCTCGCAGGAAGGCGGACAGCTCACCGTCAAACGGCCCGGCGATCGTCCTATCCAACCACTCCTTCAGCACCAGTGGGTTGACTGGTGAGTCCGAACCCGCCATCATCGGGGCGGATTCCGGGCGCGTCATGAGGTAGCCGGATACCGCCTCCACGATGTTATCAGTGAGCGGTGCAATAGCCTTACCGGTCTCTTGAACGGCCACTGCCTCATAGGATCCAAACCCGGCGAACTCCGCAAGCTGAGCGAACTCGGGTGTTACCAGGCGATCGTACTCGTCGGTCTCTCGAACTTCTGCAGTTTTGCTGCTGATCGTCATGACCTGTTCCCATCTCTGCGTTTCCGCGGACGGCGGGACTGATGACGTAAATAGGCGCTCAGGCCCGCCGTTGTCGTCAGTGAGCTGGCGCTTTGCTAGGTGTCCGCGCGCCAGGGCAAGCCCCCTCGGTCACCTTCTCCAGGTTAGGGATCCAGTCGTTACGTCGAAACTGGCGGCACGTGACCAATCGCGATGAGGCGTTAACATCCCGTTGCACGCAGATGAAGCAGGTAACATCCAGCGACAATTGTGGTGGGCGCCACTACTACTCGAAGGTGTACCGCAGGCTCGCCTTGATCAGCTGGTTGAGCCGCTTGGTCATACCGGTAATGCCACGAGCTCGCGCGGGCGGTGGTTGAGCCGAATCGCGCCGTGCTCGTCGACTACCACGATGTCCTCGATACGGGCACCCCAACGACCCGGGAGATAGATGCCCGGTTCGATGCTGAACGCCATTCCAGGTTCGAGCACCAGATCGTTACCGGCCACGATATAGGGCTCCTCGTGCACCTCAAGACCAATCCCGTGCCCGGTCCGGTGGATGAAACGGTCGCCGAAACCGGCCTCAGTGATCGGGATCCGGGCGGCAGCGTCCACCTGCTCCGCGGTGATGCCCGGCTGGACTGCCGCTACCGCAGCGTCCTGCGCGGCCTGCAGCACCGCGTAGCCAGCGGCGACGTCGTCAGCGGCGGGATCGCCCAAGCTGTAGGTGCGGGTGCAGTCGGAGAAATAGCCCTCCGGCGTCGGTCCCCCGATGTCGACCACCACCACGTCCCCGGGCTGCATCACTCGATCCGACACCTCGTGATGCGGGCTTGCCCCATGCGGACCGGAACCTACGATGACGAACGCTGCCGCAGCGTGCCCCTCTGCAACGATCGCAGCGGCCACGTCGGCACCGACCTGCGCTTCAGTGCGCCCCGCCCGTAACCACTCCCCCATCCGGGCGTGCACCCGGTCGATGGCCTGGCCCGCGGCGGTCAGCGCAGCGATCTCAGCGGCGTCCTTGCGCATCCGCAGCTGGCGCAGCACCGTCGATGCCAGCTCCTGCTCGCAGGCGGGCAACGCGGCTCGCAACCGCAGCACGTGGGCCGCGGGCATCGCATCCCCCACCGCGGCGCGCGCCGGTCGTGCACCGGACCGCAGCAGCAGGCCGGCGACCAAGGCATACGGGTCATCGTCATCGGCCCACTCGGCGATCTCCAGGCCGAGCTCGGGCACCGGGGTGGCGTCCAGCCCCGGGCGTTCCAGCGCTGGGACGATCAGCGCCGGGTCACCGTCGGCGGGCAACACCAGGCAGGTCAGCCGCTCATGAGACTCACCGGCCACTCCCAGCAGGTAGTGCAGGTCCGAGCTGGGCGTGATCAGCAAAGCATCCAGGCCGGCGACCTGGGTGGCCTGCTGGGCCCGGGCCAGGCGGGCGGTGAGCGTGTCGAGGAGAACAGGCACACTCAAAGCTTAGGGCCAGGACCGGCAGCTGGCAGGCTCTGCTCTCATGGATGCACCTCTGTTGCTGCTCGATGCCGCGAGCCTGTACTTCCGGGCCTATCACGGGGTCCCCGAGTCGATCACCGCCCCGGACGGTACGCCGGTGAACGCGGTGCGCGGCTTCACGGACATGGTCGCCCGGCTGATCGAGTCGCGCCGCCCGTCGCGGCTGGTGGCCTGCCTGGACCTGGACTGGCGACCTGCCTTCCGGGTCGCCGCGATCCCCTCCTACAAGGCGCACCGGGTCGCCGAGGAGACCGGGCCCAACGCTACCGACGTCGAGCAGGTACCGGACACCCTGAGCCCGCAGGTGCCCCTGATCCTCGAGCTGCTGGCCGCCGCCGGCCTGGCCACTGCAGGCGCCGAGGGTTACGAGGCCGACGACGTGATCGGCGCGCTGGCTGCCGCCGAGCGCCGCGACCCGGTCGAGGTGGTCAGCGGCGACCGGGACCTGTTTCAGGTCGTGCGCACCGAGCCGACTCCGGTGCGGGTGGTCTATGTCGGGCGCGGGTTGGCCAAAGCGGAGGTGATCGGCCCCACCGAACTCGCTCGGCGCTACGGGCTGCCCGAGACCGCAACTGGATCCGGCTATGCGGATCTGGCCGCCCTGCGCGGCGACCCGTCCGACGGTTTGCCCGGAGTGCCGGGAATCGGTGAGAAGACCGCGGCCACGTTGATCAGCCGGTTTGGCTCGGTGGAGGGGCTGCTCGTGGCGCTGGACGATCCGCGATCAGCACTCGCCCCCGGGATGCGGGCCAAACTCCGGGCGTCCCGGCACTACCTGGAGCTGGCGCCCGCGGTGGTACGGGTGGCTACCAATGCCCCGGTGCGCCAGGATCGCGACGACACCGTGCCCGTGGCGCCGGCCGACCCCGGTGCACTCACTGCCCTGCAGCGCAAATGGGGGCTCGGCACGGCGGTGGACCGGCTCGTCGCGGCGCTTCAGACCGGGGGGGCTGACCCGCGTCCTCGATGACGAGATCGCTGTCCTTCTCCCCCATCGCGACCGGAGCCCGCGCAGCAATGGCGTTTCTCAGGCTCTACAGCACTCCGGCCCAGCGCCAGAGCAGCTTTCCCGGCCCGGCGATGAGCCCGACCTCGTTGAAGAAGTCGATGACCTTGCGGGCGGCGAACTGCTTGGTCTGCCGCCAGTGCGGGTTCGCCGCTGCTGCTGCGACGGCCTCGTCGGCGTCCAGCTCGACCGCCGCGTACACCTTCGGGTCGATCAGCCTGGTGGTGGAGAAGTAGACCACCAACGCGAGGATGAAGCGGCTGTAAGCGCGGCCCAGCCAGCCCAACCGAGGCCACTGGCGGCGGGTTTCCTCGCGGGCGTAGCGGATGTGGCGGGCTTCCTCGACGACGTGGATCCACGACACCTTCTGGACCATCGGCTGTAGCGACTCATCCGCCATCTGCTCGCGCTGCACCGCGTCGAGGATCTCCTCGACGTAGATCGCGCCGGCGAAGGTCAGGGTGCCGTTGGAGGTCGTCTTGAGCAGCCGCCCGAGGTGGTGTACTAACCAGCCTGGACCGTAGTCCGGGCCGCCGAACTTCTCCGCGGCGCGGGAGAACATGATCGAGTGCCGGCACTCGTCGGCGATCTCGGTCCACGCGTAGCGGGCGTGTGCGCTGCCCTTGGGACGGTCGTAGACGTGCCGGACGAGCATCTGCATGAGGATCGTCTCGAACCAGATGCCCATGCAGTAAAGGCTCGCGAGCTCGTGCTTGGTCAGTTCGATCCGCTGCTGCTCGCTCATCCGGTCCCACAGTGCGGTGCCGTACAGCGAGCTGCGGCGCGGGTCGATGAAGTAGCGGTCCGGTGCGAGCGGGGCGTCCCAGTCGATCTCGACAGCCGGATCGTAGGAGTGCTTGGCCGAGGTCCGCAGCAGCCGCTGAGCGGTTTCCTCGCGATCCGGGATGGGGGTGGTCGTCGCCTCAACGGCGCTCGTCATGGACATATGCGGCCTCCTCGACGTGTGGGCTCCCTAAAAGTAACTGACTCGTCAGTCACTGGCAAGCGGGAGCCACTCACCTCGGCGGATCCGGTCTAGGCCCAGCCATCCGAAGGCCACTGCCCGCGCCTCCACCTTCGCGCGCGGTATCTCCGGGTGCTCCAGCCACCAGGACATCAGCCCCTGCAGCGCGCCGACGAGCAGCGGGACGGTCAACCGTGCCTGCTCCAGTACCTCCTCTTCAGAGGGCGCAGGGGGCGGCGCATCCCCCTGCTCGGGGGCGTAGTAGCTGGCGAGTACTGCCGCCAGCACCTCATTCATCTGCTCCCGGAGCCCGCGCAGCGACGCGCCGACCTCGGGGTTATCCAGGTGCCGCGCGACCAGTGCCCACGCCTCCGGACGCTCGCTCACCAGGTCGCAGAGCAGCCGGACCACACCGCGCCAGGCACCGAGCGCGTCGCCGGCCTTGCCCAACACCTCGGGCAGCCGTCCCATGAAGCCCTCCACGACATGCTCGGTCACCGCCGCGAAGAGCTCCTCCTTGCTCGGGAAATGCTGGTACACCAGCGCCTTGCTCACCCCGGCGGTGGCGGCGACGTGTTCCATCTGGGTGAGGTAATAACCCCGGCTGCTGAACTCCCGCAGCGCCGCGTCGAGGAGCTCACCCCGCCTGGCCTGCGACGACAGCCGGCGCCGAGCGGGTGCGGCGCTCGGCAGCTTCGGCGGGGACGGCCGGCTCACGTGACCAGTGTGCTCGCTGCCCATGCGCCGTGAGCGTCGCACTCCCCAAGCGGCGGAGCAGGGTAGCTAGTCTGCGCTTCGTGGTGATCGCGGTGCTGCGCCAGTGGTCGCCGGTTGCCGGGTTGCTCCGCAGGCCGGCTGCCGCAGTCGTCGCCGGATTCGCCGTGGCCGCGGCGGTCGGCACGGCGTTGCTGATGCTGCCCGGCACCACCGAGACCGGCACGGCGCCTGATTTCGTCGTGGCGGTGTTCACCGCGGTCTCGGCCGTGTGCGTCACCGGCTTGATCGTCGTGGACACGCCGACGTACTGGTCCACATTCGGCGAGCTGATGATTCTCGGGTTGGTGCAGGCCGGCGGCATCGGGATCATGACGTTGGCGACGCTGCTGGGTCTGCTCATCGCCCGGCGCATGGGGCTGCGGCTGCAGCTGACCGCTCAAGCTGAGACCAGATCGCTCGGGCTCGGTGAGGTCCGTCACGTCCTCGGCGGCGTACTGCTGATCAGCCTCGTGATCGAGTTGCTGGTCGCGGTGCCGCTGGTGGCACGATTCGCGCTGTTCTACGACGAACCGCTGGGACGAGCGCTGTATCTCGGTGGCTTCTACGGAGTGTCGTCGTTCAACAACTCCGGCTTCGCGCTGTTCACCGACAGCATGATCCCCTTTGCCACCGATCCATGGATCTGCGTGCCGGTCGCGCTCGCCAGTATCACCGGGGGCATCGGCTTCCCGGTGCTCTTCGAGCTGGGCCGGCGGCTGCGTGGGCGCACCTCACGGTGGTCACTGCACGTACGGGTCACCGTCATCACCTACGGGATACTCGTGGGGGTCGGGATTGCAGCGTTCCTCATGGCCGAGTGGCGCAACCCCGGCACGATCGGTCCGATCGACGTGGGCGGCAAGCTCGTGGTCGGTTTTTTCCACGGCATCATGCCGCGCACCGCAGGGTTCAACAGCATCGACGTCGGCCAGCTGGACCCCTCGACGCTGCTGATCACTCAAGTCCTGATGTTCATCGGCGGCGGCAGCGCCGGCACCGCCGGCGGCATCAAGGTGACCACCTTCGCGTTGCTCGGGTTCATCATGCTCGCCGAGGTCCGCGGTGAGCCCACGGTGCACGTCCTCGGCAGGCGGCTGCCCGCCACCGTGCAGCGCCAGGCGCTCACCGTCGCGCTATCCGGCGTCGGGCTGGTGATGGTGTTCACGGTGATCCTGCTGTCGATCAGCGACTTCGGGCTCGAAGTGGTGCTGTTTGAGACCGTCGCCGCCTTCAGCACCGCCGGGCTGTCAACAGGTATCACCGACGACCTGTCCAAACCCGCGCAACTCGTGCTGACCGCGCTGATGTTTCTAGGCAGACTTGGCCCTATCACACTGGCCTCCGCGCTCGCCCTGCGCGAGCGCGGGCGCCGCTACGAGCTGCCGGAGGAGCGAACCATCGTTGGCTAAGAACGCCCGCAGCCCCTGCACCAGCCGGGTCGTTGTGCTCGGCCTCGGCCGGTTCGGCGCATCGCTGGCACTGGAGCTGGTCCGCCGCGGCTCGGAGGTCCTCGGCCTGGACAGCGATCCGGTCCTCGTCCAGAGGTACGCCGACGACCTGACCCACGCCGCGGTCGCCGACACCACCGATGCCGAGGCACTGCAGCAGCTCGACGTGCCCGACTTCAGCCGCGCCGTCGTCGGTATCGGCACCAACCTCGAGGCCAGCATCCTCACCACGGCGGTGCTGGTTGACCTCGGCATCCCGCACATCTGGGCCAAGGCCACCAGCCGCCAGCACGGACGCATTCTGGAGCGGATCGGCGCCCACCACGTCGTGCTACCGGAATTTGATATGGGCGAGCGGGTGGCCCATTTGGTCACCGGCCGGATGATCGACTACATCGAGTTCGAGGACGACTTCGCCATGGTCAAGACCGCCGCCCCGCGCGAGATCCTCGATCGCCCGCTCTCCGCGAGCGGGGTCCGCGCTCGGCACGGGATCACGGTGGTCGCCGTCAAGCGTCCCGGCGAGGAGTTCACCTACGCCACCCCGGACACGGTGCTTCACAGCGGCGACGTGTTGATCGTCTCTGGCCGGATCAACCAGGTCGAGGCGTTCGCCGACCTCACCTGATTCCCCCGGTATGCCTGCGACCTCGCAAAGAGGTGCTGGGCCGATTTCTGTGAGCGCCAAGAACGGAGATGAGTATTATGCCACTGTGACCATCGATGTCCTCCAGACTTATCCTCTCGTTGAGGAGATTCTTGATTCGCATCGGGATCACGCGTTAGGAAACGAGCGCGGCTGGGTCAGCTACCGGGGCCATGTTTATCGGGTGTTCAATATGGCGCGGGCGATCGTGCCCGATCGCGATGACCGCGACGACAAACTGGCTATCGCGGCTGCCTTCCATGACATCGACGTGTTCAGCTCGCTGAACTATCTCGGCCCGTCCATATGCACCATGGATACTTGGCTGCAGCGCACCGGACGCGGCGCGTGGGCCGATGAGCTTGCGGTCATTGTCGCCAAGCATCACCACCTGATCCCCTATCGAGGGCGCCATGCGGAGCTGGCCGAGGCTTTCCGGCGCGCGGACCTCAACGATTTGAGCCAGGGCCTTGTCCGCTCTCGTATGCCGCGCGAGCATGTGCGCGCGGTCCGCGAGTCGATCGACGTGGGAGTCTTTTTTACCCGAGTTCTGCCGCGTGCCATTGCGCAGCGCCTGGTCCGCCACCCGTTGGACCCGCTGCCCCTCGTGCGTGCCCGCCGGGCACTTCGCCAGGCCGGACACGACGGCACAGATCGCTAATTGCACTCACTACTTACGCCTTCCTGCCCTGCCCCTGCGATTCACCCGGAGCGTGCGATGAGGACCGGCAAGCGCCTGGATGTGGTGGTGGTGGGCGGCGGGATCGCCGGTTCCGCGCTGGCGACCGTCCTGGCCAGGGACGGCCATGAAGTGCTGGTGCTGGAGCGCCAGACCAGCTACCGGGACAAGGTCCGCGGCGAGGGGATCAGCTGCTGGGGTGTGGCCGAGCTGTTGCGGCTTGACTTGGACAAGCCGCTGCTCGACGCGGGCGGCAGCTACGCTGATCGCTTTGTCGGCTTCGACGAGACCACTGACCCGGCCGATGCGGAAGCCGCCGCCGTGCCGCTGGACCAGATGCTGCCCGGGATACCGGGTGTGCTGGATATCGGGCATCCAGAGGCCTGTGAGGCGCTCACCCGAGCCGCCGAAGCAGCCGGGGCGGCAGTGGTGCGCGGAGTCGGGGACGTGCTCGTG
>DASVWA010000343.1:0-2379 GCA_036389855.1 Pseudonocardiaceae bacterium | reverse complement strand
GGACCCTGGCTTGACTCGAACTCCACGCGCTGGTTCTCGTCCAGGCTGCGGTAGCCGTCACCCTGGATGGCGGAGAAGTGGACGAACACGTCGGGGCCACCCCCGTCGACGGAGATGAAGCCGAAGCCCTTCTCCGCGTTGAACCACTTCACTACGCCCTGTGCCATGTTGCTCTCCCTGTGGAATCTGATGCCTGGGCCGGCACCGTACCGGCCCGCGGTTGCGCGGATCCCGCGCACCCATAGGAGAGATCCCCGACGGGAGCGCGAAGCCCGTAGTCAGACATTCCACGGACGCTTCACAACGATCGGGGAACTACACGACCACAACCTGGCGCAAGGCTAGCACTATCGGTCTCGCCCACCAGCACCCGACATTCGCTAGATCGGCTGCAACGCAGGTTTGATGTTGACGCTGCGGTGGGAAACGTTGCCCGGGTCGCGGATCGGGCTGAGGTCGATCATCACGCCGCCGTCGCAGATCGCGGTGCTCGCGGTGTTGTGGAAGCCACCGCGCACCGAGATCCCGGACCGCGCTGGCGGGCGAACTCGATGGCCGCGGCGACATCGGCAGCACTGCGGCAGCGTGCGATCACCGCTGGATACCGGTTCGCCTCACCGTTCCACGCCGAGCGTGCCTCGTGGTAGCCATCATCGCCGCGGACCAGTGCAGTGCCTGGCAACCCTGCGCTGAAGGCCTCGATATCAGCGGTCTGCGTCATGCAACATCCCGCGGACCCAGCGCCATCGTTGATACAGCGCCATAGTTGATGGTCCGCGTTAGAGGTCGAGCTGCCACTCAACCGTTCGGCGGTGCGGCCGGAAACCCATCGCCTCGTTGATCGCAACCATGTATGGGTTGGTATCAGCGTTGCACGTGTCGATGATCCGCAGCTCGGGGCGCTGCGCGCGAGCGTGCTCGAGGTTGGCCACCTTGATCAGCGTGCCCAGCCGGTGGCCTCGATGCTCCGGCGCGACGATGGTGTCCCACTGACCGGCGTACCAGTGCGATGTGGAGTCGCCGACGATCTGCGTGAAAGCGACCAGCTGCCCGGTACTGTCCACTGCCGCGGTGGTGACCATGTGCAGGCCGCATGCCAGGCAGCTGGCATCCCGTGCTCGCATCCGCCCCGCGTCGTAGGCCTCCGCCTCCCACTGCAGATCATCCAGCGGGGCATCGGTGGACATGCGCCCGGTGAGATAGGCGATGCCGTCGAGCCACCGCTGCGGCGTCTGGCCCACCCACTGGACCAGCGAGTAGCCCTGCGATTTCGCCCGCGCCTGCTCGTCGAGCCGGGCGAGCGCAACCGGGTCCACTGCGCCGACGTCCAGCCGCCGGCGCGTTTCGATCAGGGCCGGCACCGCTGCGGACGCTGCCGCGAACTGCCCTCCCGGGTCAGCAGCGGCGGGGTCCAGTGGCTGGTCCACCGAGCCAATGAGCCGGACCCGGCCGTGCCGGGCGGCCTCAGCACGTAAGTGATCAAGCAGCGTTCGACCGATACCCCGCCGCCGGTGTTCGGGGGCGACCAGCATCTCACCGGCGGCGTTGTGCTGGTTGTCCAGCATCGGGAGGTACAGCGCACATCCGCCGACCACCGAGCCGCGGTCGCGGGCAAGCCACCCGGTCTCGACCTCGCCGGGCCACGGGTACCGGAAGCGACCAAACTCGTGTACCCGGCACGGCGGTGGGTCATCTGGCAGGTCCGAGCGCGCAACCGAGCAGCGCAGCTCGTACCACTGCTGGAGAGCCGCCTCGTCGGACGGCTCGACCGGCGCGAGGGACAACCCGCTCAGGGAGACCGTGGTCATGCTCCTCATTCCGCCACGGCCGCACGACCCACGCCACCGAATTTCGCTGTTACCGCGACTATCAGGGCGACCAGGAGTCGGGCGGGTCGACGAATGCCCGTCCCAGTTCCCGGGCCAGGGTCAGCGCCTGCGAGGACCAGCCCGGGGTCGCGCCGGCCAGCCCGCAGGACGGGGTGGGCAGGCACTGCTCGGCGAGCAGCGCACGGCCGAAGCCGAGCCGGTCCACCAGAGCCAGCGCGGGGCGGGCCAGATCAGTGACAATGGGCCGCACCGCCGGCTTCATGGCGGGCACCAGCCCCAGCATCACCGACGCCCCGGAGTCCCAGGCTTCACCGAGCGCGTCGATGGTGGCCCGTGGCGCGCCGGCGAGCAGTTCGGCGTCGACGGCCAGCGCGTCGGCCCCGGCGCTGCGCAGCAAAGCCAGCGGTGGCCGCGGGGCGCAGCAGTGCACGATTCGCGGCACTGGCAGCGCGTCGAGCACTCCGCGCAGCAGTTCAACCGCCGCGCTTTCGGGCACTGCGGGCACGGTGCCGTACCCGGACGGGGTGGGCACGCTGCCGGCGAGCACCGC
>DASVWA010000342.1:0-3900 GCA_036389855.1 Pseudonocardiaceae bacterium | reverse complement strand
TTGCACCGGCACATGTTCACCGTGCTGATGGACCGCGACTGGCCGCACGGGGTAGCCGCTGCGGTGGACGTGACGCTGCTGGCCCGCTTCTACGAACGCTATGCCGACCATGCGGTGGCGGTGGCCCGCCGCGTGATCTATGCGGTGACCGGGCGGATGCCCGGCCCGCTGGCGGTCTGAGTTGGATCAGTTCACGCCCGGTCACGGCGTGGGAACGCATTTGGTGAGTGTGGTCATGACCTGTTCGACGGTGAAATGGATCGAGCGAACAGTGGACGAAAAGCGAAGAACCCGCCCACATGATCGCGAAGTAGGCGAGCAGCGGAAGTGCGATGCGCGCCACGTCCAGAACCAACCGAGTCCGGCGAACGCGATTACCTGAAACACCGAGTTCAGCGCGACCAGCACGGCCGCGGCCTCGCGGTCACCGCGCGCGAGGTCGTTCCAGATGATGACCATGGCAATGCACCGGGCGAGCCCCGACGATGATCAGTCCGGTGCGGTATTCGGGCCGGTCGGGCAGCAGCAGCCACGCCAGGGTGAACATCAGCGCCGGCAGGAACCGGTCCAGCGTCGACAGCCGCCCAACGCCGGCCTCCTGCTGCGAAATCTCAACCACGGTCATGCACTGGCCTTCGCGGCAACGTCGCGGACCAGGACCGCGGACAGCTGCGCCAGCAGGTCGGGTTGGACCCGGTAGTAGATCCACGTGCCGCGGCGTTTCGAGTCGACCAGCCCGGCCTCGCGGAGCACTTTGAGGTGATGCGAGACCGTTGGCCCGGTCAGCGTGAACGCCCCCGTCAGGTCACAGACGCAGGCTTCACCGCCGGCGTGCGAGGCGATGAGCGAGAGCAGCCGCAATCGGACCGGGTCGGCGATCGCCTTGAATACCCGCGCCAACTCAGCAGCTTCCTCGGCGGACAGGGGCTCGCCGGTGTGCGGCGAGCAGCACAGTAGCAGCAAGTCAGACTTCGACATATCTCTATCTTGACAGTTATCTAATTCGAGAGCAATCTACTAGACAGGTTAGACATCCATCTAAGCAAGGAGCGGTCATGTCACGGGTACAACTGGCGCTGCGGGTGTCCGACCTCGAAGGCTCGGTCGCCTTCTACTCGACATTGTTCGGCGTCGAACCGGCCAAGCGCCGGCCCGGCTACGCAAATTTCTCCATCGCCGAGCCACCGCTGAAGCTCGTCCTCCTCGAAGGCGAGGCAGGCCACCCTACGGTGATGGCCCACCTCGGCGTCGAGGTCGAGACCACCGGGCAGGTCGCCGCCGCAGCAGACCGATTCAAGGAGGCGAGCCTGGCGACGTTGGAGGAAAACGACACCTCCTGCTGCTACGCGCTGCAGGGCAAGGTCTGGGTCCAGGGCCCGGGTAAGGAGCCATGGGAGTTCTACGTCGTCAAGGCCGACTCCGACACCGTGGGTACGAGCGCCATCCAGGCTCAGGCGGATGTGTGCTGTGGCACCACCGCCTGCTGCACGCCCGAAGAGCACGCCGTCGATCCAGCACAGAGTTCCCAGCAGGCCAAGTCAGGGGCGGGCTGCGGCTGCACCCGTTGAATCCTGCACCGAGAAAGGAACAACGCCATGACGGAGCCGACCGACATTCGTGAACAGGTCCGCCGCCGCTACGCCGCGGCAGCAACGCGCTCAGCGCACGGCGAGCACGACCACGCGCGCGCCCTGGAACTCAGCTGCTGCGACGGGGCACCCGTCACGATCACCGATGCCCAGGATCGCGTCGTCTTCGGCGCCGACCTCTACACCCCGGACACCGCCGAGGGAGCGACCAAGGCGGCGGTCGCGTCCTCACTAGGATGCGGCGTCCCCACTGCGGTGGCCGATCTGCACCCCGGCGAAACCGTCCTCGATCTCGGATCCGGCGCGGGCGCCGACGTCCTCATCTCCGCCCAACGCGTCGCTCCCGGAGGTCGTGCAATCGGGTTGGACATGACCACCGAGATGCTCGACCTCGCTCGGCGCAACGCCACCGATGCCGGCGTCGCCAACGTCGAGTTCATCCAGGGCTACCTCGAAGACATCCCCCTGCCGGCAGGCAGCATCGACGTCGTCATCTCCAATTGCGTCATCAACCTTGCCGCCGACAAACCGCTCGTGCTGCGCGAAGCCGCCCGCGTCCTACGCCCCGGTGGCCGGCTCGCCGTCTCCGACCTGATCGCCGACCCCGACATGGACGACGCCACTCGCGCCGACATGGCACAGTGGACCGGCTGCATCGCCGGAGCCCTCACCGCCGCCAGCTACCGCGCCGCACTCACCAATGCCGGACTGGTCGACATCGAGATCATCGAGACGCACCGCGTACACACCTACGCCGCATCCGCCATCATCCGCGCGCACAAACCCGCTCGCGCTCAAGCTCCACCACGCACTGCACGTCACGCTACTGCGTGAGCCGTAGCGTTCAGTTCAGCGACCGTCGCTGAAGGGCCGACCCGGGAGGGCGGGCTCTAGGCGGACGCAGCAGTGCGGAGGGGCGGGGTCCAGGTGGGCGGTCAGTCCAGTGGGGGCTAGGCCGTCGAGGAGCCCGTCGAGCAGGCGCAGGTTCATCCCGCACACGAGTTGGGTGTAGTCCTGCGCCAGCATGTGGAACGGGCAGTTGGCGAGCGTCACGGCCCCGCCTTCGACACGCGGTTCGAAGCCGTACTCCTCGAGCACCCGAAATATGGCCTCCCGAGTATCCCCGTCATCAGCGCTGCCTCGCGCTGTGTCGCCGAGTTCTCGGCCCAGCTGGTAAGCACGCTGGTCAAGGGTCGCCCGCGGTGAGTCCCCGGAGCGCTCGGCGTGCTCCAGGGCGCTGGACAACAGCCGTCCGGCCAAATCATAACGGCGTTGGGGCAGCGACACGGCCACATGCTGATCCGACCGCTGGTACAGCTTGGCCGGCCGCCCCGCGCCAGGGCCGGTGCGGCCGGTAAGGCGTTGGTAGACCACGTCGAGCAGTCCCTCGTCCACCAGCCGGTCGAGATGAAACGCCGCGGTAGTGCGCGGCAGCTCCACCGCGGCCGCAGCGTCGTCGCGACTCACCGGTTCACGCTGGCGCACCACGTAGTCGTACAGCCGGCGACGGGTCGGCTCGTCGAGCGCAGCGACCGCCGAGATCTGGGCCTCCCGGGACTCCATCTATAACCAACTCCTGTTGACGAAACGACCAGGGGAGTTCTAACGTTAGCACATCATGGATATAGAAGCATTCCGGGTGAGGAGGCTGAGATGGGCGCGCAGGTAGTGGTGGTCGGTGTCGACGGCTCCCCTGCCAGCTACACCGCGCTGCGGTGGGCACTGGCGCACGCCGCAGGTATCGGCGCCCAGGTGCGGGCGGTCCGCTGCTGGACGCCGATAGTGGCCAGGAGGTGGGAAGCCGCGGTCACCGGCGAGCCTGTGCCATCGGAAGCTGTACAAGAAGCGCGAGCCGAGCGCGAGCTCGCCCAGGTCGTGGCGGCCGCATTGGCGCGGGTACCCGGCGGGGCGGCGCAGGTTGCCGTGCGGCAGCGCGTCGCCCGCGGGCTCGCTGGCCCAGTGCTCGCTCGCGAGGCCGACGGTGCCGCCCTACTCGTTGTCGGCCACGGCCCGCGGGCCACTGAACTGCGGCACCGGTCGGTGAGCTGGTACTGCCTGCGGCACGCAACCTGTCCAGTGCTGGTCATTCCCCCCACGATGGCCACCTTGCGGGCACTGACCCCGCCGACTGCCGAAGTGCCCCCATTATCGCCGCGCCCGTCCGGCCGGTCCCGACCTCAACCACATGGCCAGCCGGCTGCCCACGGCATTCCGGTGGCGTAGCTACCGAGGGTCCCGACCAAACTCCGTATTAGACATCTACCTCGCTATGAGAAGGAGATTCCCATGATCACCACAGATGTCTCGACGT
>DASVWA010000341.1:0-2827 GCA_036389855.1 Pseudonocardiaceae bacterium | reverse complement strand
TCGTCGGGGAACACCCGCTTGCCGCCGCCGAGCAGGATTGGCTCGATCATCAGCCGGTACTCGTCGACGAGATCGTGTTCGATCAGCTGCGCAGCGAGCGACGCGCTGCCCATGACCTGCAGCGCCTTGCCGTCCCGTGCTCGCAGCTCGCGTACCGCGCCGATCACGTCGTCGGCGGGTAGCAGGGTCGAGCCGGACCAGGTGAGGTCGTCCTGGGTGAGCGTGTGGGATGCCACGGACCTCGGGATCTCGTTCATGCGGTCGGCGAACGGGTCGCCGGCGCGACCGGGCCAAGCGGCGGCCATCGTCTGCCAGGTGCGCCGGCCGAATAGCAGCGCCTCCGTTGTCGCCATGATCGCGTCGATCACCGAGCCCATGGCCTCCGGGTCGAAGTACGGCATTGACCAGCCGCCGTGGGCGAACCCACCGTCGGTGTCCTCCTCGCGGCCGCCGGGTGCCTGCACAACGCCGTCGAGGCTCATGAAGTCACTGAGGATGATCTGCATCGCTACTCCTTGGTCGGGCGACCCTTGCGCTGGCCGGTCAAGTAGTAGACCCGGCCCGTGCGGCAAAGTCATCGCCCCGCTCCTCCGCCGCATCTCGAGCCGCTACGGGACGCAACCGGACACCCCAGAGTCGTGCGATCATGTTCCAGAGACCGCACCGGTGTTGCCCGCAGGCTCGTGGCCGGGGCCCACCTCCACCGACGACGCGCAGAAGCCCAAGCCCGCCTACAGCAGCGGCACTGTGCAGTGCGGGGACGCTGAAGTATCGACGTGCGCCGATGGGCTCGCTGGTGGATAGGTGTGGCCACGGATCCGGGAGTTGTTGGCGGCGTATCCGACGATGCCGGCAGCGGTGATCGCCGAACGGATCGGCTGGCCGTACTGGATCCGCACGCTGAGCGGCCGGGTCGCGCGGCTGCGTCCGCTCTCTCTACCGACGGACCCGGCGGGCCGGAAGTTTATGAACCGGACTAGATCGCGCAGTGTGATTTCTGAATGGCCGCCACGACACCTCTAATTTTCGGGTGTGAGAACTAGTCGGCGGTCCTCACCTCGATGACATCAAGATCGATAAAGGTGACCGGCCCGGTGCACAGTGACTCGTACGCGTTGGCGATCGTGGTGGTCTCGGGGAGCTCGGAGTTGCGCATCGCCTCTTCGTAGGAGTCAAACTCCGCGATCACCACGTAGCGATCGGGATTGGAGCGATCCCGGGTGACGGTCTCACGCCGGAGTGTGCGGCGGCCCGCTGTCTTGGCGTACCACTCGTCCTCCAGCCGGCGGATCTCGTCAATCTCCGTAGTTTCGAACTGCATAATCTGTACGAACGACATCGATGTTGCCTCCTTCGACCGTGCTACCGGCGATGAGTTGGTCACCCCAACTCCCCCGCCAGCGTTCTCTTTTAGTGGTTGCTTGTCCGTACTGGCCCAGCTTGCCTGAGCCAAGACCGTCGATCGACTCCTCGCTGTAGTCCTACCAGGTAGAGTCCGCGGTGGCAGCGACATCGAGCCACCCATGGGGTGGATGGTGAACCGGTACGCCTTGCCTCAGTTGTCCCGTCGGTCAAGGGTGGCGGTGTCGGCGTCTCATTGGGCGTAGTACCCGGTCGGCCTCGAGCGGGCCACCGCGTACAACGACACGATGGCGGCTTTGTCAGGGATGGTTGGGGCGGTAGAACATCTCTAGCTGAAAACGGTCTGGGTCCTTAAAGGTCAACACCGACCCATACGTTGCATCGACGATCGGTGAGTGCGTGACGCCCTTGTCCTGGAACCAGTTGGCCCAGGCGTCGAGCTCGGCGCGGGTGTCGACCTTCAGACCCAGGTGGTCGCCGCCGGTGCGGGTCGGGTCGAACTCCTCGCCGCGGTTGGTCTTGTGCTGCTGCAGGCACAGGACCGTCTGGTTGACCGGGTGCAGCAGGATCCATTCGTCGTAGTCGTCGGTCCGCGACTCCTCGAGCAGCTCGAAGCCCAACACGGCGTGGTACCAGTTGCGGCTGGCGTCCCGGTCGCGCACCGACAGGGACACGTGGGAAATCCCGGAGAACGTTGGCATCGCCTCTCCCGGCCCTATACTGACAATGGCACTGTTATCCTGACTTTGGCAGTATCGGCTGGGCGTTGGTCACCGTCAAGGGTGGGACTGGCCAAGAGGTGGGAATGAAGGCACTGACCACGACCTCCTACGCCGTTCTCGGGCTGCTCGCGATCCGACCGTGGAGCACCTACGAGTTGGCCAAGCAGATGGAGGTCAGCCTCCGCAACTTCTGGCCCCGCGCGGAGCGCAAGCTCTACGATGAGCCCAAGAAATTGGTGGACCACGGCCTGGCCGTGGTCACCAGGGATACGGTCGGTAAACGCCCGCGATCCGTCTACGAGATCAGCACCGCCGGCCGGCAGGAACTCCGGGACTGGTTGAGTGAGCCAGGCGCCCTCGCGTCACTGGAGTTCGAGGCACTGATCAAAGTGTTCTTCGCCGAACACGGCAGCAAGGACCAACTGGTGGCAAACCTCGAATGGATCCGTGACGGGTCTGACGAGCGTGCGGCCATCGACGCGCAGTGGGCCGAGTACTACCTGAACACCGGAGGGCAGTTCCCCGACAGGCTCGGCCCCATCAGCCTCGTCGGCAAACTCCAAGCCGACCTCAACCACACCATCCGGGAATGGGCTCGCTGGGCACTGCGGACCGTGGACGAGTGGCCCGGCGAGCTAAGAGCGGCACCAGCTGCACGCGAGGCCCTGGAGGAGGTCCGCCGCCGTAGCGACGGCACCGACAGGAGGTTGGAGTCGTCAAGGACCCGAGCTTATCCACCATCG
>DASVWA010000340.1:0-2139 GCA_036389855.1 Pseudonocardiaceae bacterium | reverse complement strand
TCTTTCGGCCGCCTTGCGCTGCCAACTCTTCGCCGTTGCGGTTGCGGTAGGTGAGACAGAAGTAGACGTCGCTGTCTCGGCCCGGAATCCACTCCTGGACGACGAAACGGTCGCCGGCGTCGAACGGGGCGAACGGAAGCCGATCGAGATCGTCGGCGGTGTCGAATCGGTGGACCTTGTAGTGTCGACTGAACTCCCGCCATTGTGGCGTGTGCTCAACTGGCTTGAACACAACAGGAAAGGTCATCTCGCGCAGGGTTGCCCGCAACTGGGCAGGGCTGTGGATAATCGCTGTGCGGGGAACCGGGAAGTCGTTGGCCAGGGCCCACTCGTGGAAAACCGACTTATCCAGCAGCCGATCAACGGTCGGCAGGTCGGGCAGCACGAAATCGAACCGCGTGGCCAGTTCGCCGGCGTGCTCGGCGACGATGCGCACCACCGTGTCATCGGCAGGGAACAACACCATACGGCCATACCGGGCGTAAGCCGCACGCAGCGTCGCCAGCCATGCTTCCGCGGTTGGTGCGCTGACCTGTAGGACGCTGTGCCAGAGCTTTGAGCGGCAGGTTGGCGCCGCCGGGATGAGGGAGGTCCCAATGATGGGGACTCCCGTATCGCGCAGGCCCCGAGCGATGGCCAGCCCAGTAGGGGTCCCGGCACCTGCGATCAGCGCCGGAGGCAGCAGCGCGTTCAGATGCCCCGGGGTGCTTCGGTCGACATCAGTATCCATCTCGGTGACCAATCGAGATCCCCCCATACGCGGAACTGTCGCCGTATCTCCCCTAGCCTTGACTCTAGCTCTGCTGATCATGAAGGCTCTGAGTAAATCTTCAACTGCAAGTGTTGGTTTTTGTATGGTCGTGGTTTCCCGCAGTCATGGCCACGCCGCGGGCGGAGTGTTCCAAACTGGCGCTCACGTGCGGGTCTTTGGGCCAAGAGCAGGGGTCGGGGGTGGTCGTCGTCCAGCATCTGACGGCTGGTCCTCGCCGAGCTGCCCGCAGCCGGTGGCTAATCCGGCAGGATCCTCCGTGCGCGGTTGACCAGCCGACCGGACAGCACCTCCCAGGAGGGCGGCACGCGTGACAGTCGGCACAACGCCACGGGGTGCGCTGGGCAGTGGTGGATGAACTCCCAAGGTTCAGATCTGTCGAGCATCCCGGCCTCAACCGGGCACTGCATGAGTGCCGTCACCGCAGGGCCAAGTTGATTGGGGTCTGTTGCGTGGGCGGGAAGCGGACGAGATTTCCGGTGTGTTGCCTCGATCAGATGGCGTGGGCGAGTTCGGTGAAGATTGCTGTGAGCCGATGTCGTGGGTCGATATCCCAGCCGAGTTCGTAGTGGCCTCGTCGGAGGTTTTGGATAAACGCATGTCCGGTACTGATCACCCGTACTGAGCGGAGTCGTGTCAGGCCGCGCATCGGCCGCAGTCGGGCCTTCAGGCGCCCGTGATCGGCTTCGACGACGTTATTCGCGTACTGCTCGGTGACGTGGCGCGCGGCGGGGATCAGCTCCTCGATCACCCGCGGGTAGGCCGCTGCCCGGTCGGTGGTCACCTCGGTCGGCCGTAGGCCGTGTTCGAGGGCGCGGAGGAAGAACCGGCGGGTGGCCGCCAGATCCCGCTTCTCCGACACCAACACGTCGATGACCTGGCCATACTGATCGATCGCCCGGTACAGATACACCCACCGCCCGGCGACCTTCACATACGTCTCGTCGACGAACCAGCGATCACCGGCGGCGTGCCGGCAGGGGCGTGCCGCATCGATCAGCAGCGGGGTGAACCGCTGCACCCACCGATAGATGGTCACGTGGTCGACGTTGATGCCACGCTCGGCCAGCAGTTCTTCCACGTCTCGGTAGGAGAGCCCGTAGCGCAGGTACCAGCGAACCGCGAGCGTGATCACATCCGGTGGGGACCGAAACCCCGCGAAGCTGGACCTCAACACTGACACTCGACGACAGCGACGACGCATCAATCAAGCCTGCCTGATCTTGCTGTCCACCGACGCAACTGTGAGTATCGGCGTGTGCCGCCCCCGGGCCGGGTTTGAGTGTGAAGATCGCCGGCGTGCCATCCCAGACCATGGTCTGACCCGCGACGCAACTGGCTGACATGCCTTGGGACTGATCTGTCGGCCA
>DASVWA010000339.1:0-2061 GCA_036389855.1 Pseudonocardiaceae bacterium | reverse complement strand
ACAGCCGCCATTCGGCGCCACTTCGACAATTACCGGCTCCTCCTACGCTGTACTGCGGCACTGTGGGCGTAGCTATTCACCACCTGTGGGGGCCGGGAGTGAGTGCGGATCGGCGGGGGTGTGGGTTTGGCGGCGTGTCGGCTTGATCACCGTGTGGGTGTGCTGATCATGGTGGTTTGTGTCGGAGCTGCCGCCGGTGCCTGCTGGGTCGTCGGTGGGGCAGCTGTGGGCGCTGGTCTGTGAGCTTCGGCGGGACAATGCCGCTCTCTGCGAGGTGGTTGAGGCGCAAAACGCCCGGATCGAGGCGTTGGAGCGGCAGGTAGGTAAGGACTCTTTCACGTCCAGTAAGCCACCAAGTTCGGATTCGCCGTATCGCAAGCCGGTGCGGCGCTCATCGCGAAAGTCGTCGGGGCGCCGGCCGGGTAAGCAGCCCGGGGATCCGGGGTCGACGATGCCATTGGTGGATGCTGCGGATGAGGTCATCACCGGCGATCCGGGCTACTGCGGTGGCTGTGGGGCGGACCTGTCGGGGGCACCGGTGGTGGGGGTGCAACGACGCCAGGTCGTTGAGGTGTCCCCGCCGCCTGCTCCGCGGGTGACCGAGTACCGGATCGTGACTCGTGCCTGCGCGGCCTGTGGTGCCAGGGCCACCGCCACTGTGCCGGGGTACCCGCCTGCCCGAGTCCAGTACGGACCCACGGTGCTGGCCCGGGCCGCGGAGCTAGTGTGCGCGCATTATCTGCCGGTGGCTCGGGCGGCACGGTTGATGCGCTCGATGGCCGGGGTGGCGGTGTCGGTGGGGTTCACCGCGTCGGTGCGCGGGCGGGCCGCCCGGATCCTGGAGCAGACCTTCCTGCCCCGGGTGCGGCAGCTGTTGCGCCAGGCCGGGGTGCTGCACGTCGATGAGACTCCGGCCCGCGCCGCTGGCGGTCTGGAATACGTGCACGTCGCCGCCACCGAGTATCTGACTGCTCTGCACACCGGCGGGCGCAGCGCCGCTGACATCGACGCCGGGCAGGTGCTGCCAGGGTATGCCGGCACGATCGTGCGCGACGGCTACGCCGGTTATGCCCACCTCGCTGACGCCCACCACGCCTGGTGCGGCGCGCACCTGCTTCGTGATCTGCGTGCCGTCCACGACGCCGACCCCGATGGCCAACTGTGGGCTGCCGCCATGGCCACCACTTTGACCGACGCATCCACCGCCGCAGCGGCCGCCCGCGCCGCCGGACAGCCCGCCCTGGATCCCCAGATCCTGGCCACCATCCGCAACCACTACCGCGGTGCGATCGCCAAAGCCCTCACCGACCACAGCGCCCGCGCCGGCCCGCTGGCCACCGACGCGGGCACTCTCGCGCGGCGTTTCCGCGACCACGAAGACATCATTCTGCGCTTCGTGGTCGATCTTGCTGTGCCTTTCACCAATAACCAGGCTGAACGCGACGTCCGGCCCGTCAAAATCCAGCAACGCACCTCCGGCGGCGCCTGGCGCACCCTGACCGGACTAGCCGACTTCGCCATCGTCCAGTCCTACCTGTCCACCGCCACCAAATGGGGACTCGACACCCTTGACGTCCTCACCCAACTCTTCACCGGCCAGCCCTGGCTACCACCAGCCCCAAACCCTGCTGAATAGCTACCAGACTCCCGCAAACGCGTCGAGCCCTCGATGTCGATCAGCATGAACGTCGCCGTGCCGACCGGCAGCGGGAAAGTCGCTTGCCCAATACCGTCTGCGCCCACTGGGGATTCTCCGCACACCATCAGCCGGCCCGTCCGGCCGCGCGCCGCGATTCTCCCATCCTCACGCCTTGAGTGCGTACGGTTCTCGACTGGTCAGAAGGTTAGGTGCGCGACGAGGCGTGCGGAAAGTCCAGCGTGGGATCGGCGACCTGATCGGCGCAGAACTGTGCGGCCGCCTCGAACAGCAGCGTGGCCTGCTGATCCTGCGACGCATCGTCGCTGAATGACTGTGCCGCGCACGTCACCGGACAGGTCCGAGCGCTGAACCGCGAGCGTCACGTTGTCTTGCGGAGAAAGCGCTGGCTGGAATTCCGCTGA
>DASVWA010000338.1:0-1529 GCA_036389855.1 Pseudonocardiaceae bacterium | reverse complement strand
GCTTGCTGACGTCGTGGTGCAGCCGGTAGGCCTCGACGATCTGGTGACCCACCGTGTAGTAGGGGTGCATCGCCGACAGCGGATCTTGGAAGATCATCGCCATGCTGCGCCCGCGCAGCTTGCGGACCTGCTCGGGGTCGGCCGAGACCAGCTCCTGGCCGCCGAGCCAGATCTCGCCGGAGATCCGCGCGATGCCCGGCTGGTGCAGGCCCATGATCGACAAGCTGGTCACACTCTTGCCCGAGCCCGACTCCCCGACGATCCCCAGCCGGCGGCCGCGGTCCAGCTGCAGTGACAGCCCGTCCACGGCCTTGACCACGCCGTCGGCGGTCGGGAAGTGCACCCGCAGGTCCCGGACCTGGAGATAAGGGCTCATCAGTACCGCACCCTCGGGTCGACCACGGCGTAAAGCAGGTCCACGACGAGGTTGGCCACAATGATGAAGATGCTGCCGACCAGCACCACCCCGAGCACCTTCGGCAAATCGTTGTTGACCACCGCGTCCACCGCATACTTGCCGATACCGGGCAGCGAGTACGTGCTCTCGGTCAGGATTGCCCCGCCGAGCAGCAATCCAAGGTCCAACCCGAAGATCGTCAGGATGGGCGTAAGCCCCGCCCGCAGCCCGTGCTTGAGCACTACGGTGCGCTCCGGGAGCCCCTTGGCGCGAGCGGTCCGGATGAAGTCCTCGTTCATCGTGTCGAGCATGCTCGCCCTGGTCAGCCGCGCGTACCCGGCGGCGTAGAGGAACGCCAGCGTGACCCACGGCAGGATCAAGCTGTATGCCCAGCGCAGCGGGTTCTGCTCGATGGGGACGTAGCTGCCCCCTGGAGCGGTGATGCCCAGCCCGTAGCTGAAGATCGCCAGTGCCAGCAGCCCGGTGAAGAAGATCGGCAGCGAGACGCCGGCCAAGGCGACGCCCATCGCGGCGCGGTCGAAGAGACTGCCCCGGCGCAGCGCGGAGACCACACCGGTGGACACTCCGGCGACCAGCCAGATCAGCGCCGCACCGGCGGCAAGCGACATCGTCACCGGCAGCCGGTTGATCAGGTCGGGTAACACCGGGTTCTGGGTGAGAAAGGAGTATCCGAAGCACGGTGCCGGGCAGTGCACCGTGGTCGGGCCCGTGCTGTAGTCCGCGCCGAGAACCAGGCCTTTGACGAACCGGCCGTACTGCACCCAGATCGGGTCAGTGAGCCCGAGCTTCTCGGCGATCTCCCGGATCACCTCGGGTGAGGCGGTCCGGCCGACGTAGCGCGAGGCGAGGTCCTCCGGCGTGGCCCCGGCCAGCCGAGGCACCAGGAAGAACACTGCGAACGTCGCCGCGGTGACGATCAGCAGCAGGAGCACCGCCGCGACCAGCCGTCGAATCAGGTAGACGCCCACGGCTACTTCCGGGTGGTACCCAGCGCCAGGTAGTCATACATCTGGAAGCCGTCGGTGATGAACACGTTCGTCAGGTTCGGCGGCCGGTACAGCAGGCCCTTGGCCCAGACTCCGGGCAGGACGAACGCGTTCTCCATCACCTT
>DASVWA010000337.1:0-15273 GCA_036389855.1 Pseudonocardiaceae bacterium | reverse complement strand
CTCTGCTCGCCGGCTGGCAGGCCGCCGAGGCGCTGGTGCCGGTGGTGGTAGGTGTGATCATCGATCGGGCCATCGCGGGCGGTGACGCCGCAGGGCGGAGGGTGAGGGTGCCGCCGGGGTGAACATCGAACAGGTGGCTGCCCTCAACCCGGACCTCATCCTGGCCGTCAACGACTTCGGACTCGAGCTCGACTACCCCAAGCTGTCCCAGATCGCCCCCACCGTCGGCTACGCGACCGAGTGGGGCAAGCAGAGCTGGCAGGAACAGGCCATGGTCGATGCGCGAGCGCTCGGGCTGGAGGAGCGCGGCCGGCAGGTGGTGGCCGAGACCGAGGCGGCCATCCGCGCGGTACGGGACGCGAATCCCAGCCTCGTCGGCAAGACGGTCACGTACTCCTTCGCGTACGAACCCGGCAAGATCGTGACGCTCAAGTCGGACCAGGATCCCAGCGTCAAGCTCCTGCAGGAACTGGGCATGCAACTGCCGACGTCGGTCCGTCAGTTGCCGGACATCGCCCCGGCAACCCGGGCGGAAACCTGAGCTTCGAGAACATGTCCGTGCTGGACGCCGACATCGTCATCATGCTGTACGCCACCAACGAGCTGCAGCGCCAGGTCGAAGGCCTCGAGCTGTTCCGCAGCCTGCGCGGGGTGCGGGATGACCGGTACATCGTGATCGATCTTCCCACCGCGAGCGCGTTGCGGACTCCAACGGTGCTGAGCATCCGGTGGGGGTTGGATCAAATCAAGCCGTCCCTGGCCCGGGTTGCCACTTCCTGAAGATGGTCATGGAGTCTCTGCGGCGTGGCTGCGGAGCCAGCGCGCGACGTGCTTTACGTACAGGCCGTATTGCTCCAGTGCGAGCGGGATGGCTGCGGACACCTTGCCGTGGTCGACCTCGAGGTAATCGTGCACAAGCACGTTGCGCATGCCAGCGGATGGGCGCAGTGCGGCGGCGAGGTCCCATTCGAGGACGCCGGCCCGCGCGACCTCGTCGAATGAGTCAGCGTAGCTTTCCGGCGAGCGGCCAAGCAGCGCTGCCACGATGTGGGTGTTGATCGATCCGGCGAGCTCGACGATCTGGCTGAGCACACGCTCGACGACGTGTCGGGTCGGTCGTTCCCGCCGCAGCCGCTCGGCGTCCACCTCACCAACCTCGACGAGGTCTGCAAGGAGCAGCTGGATCTCGCGCAGTCGCTCCAGGATGACGGCTGGGTCCAGCCGGCGCGGCGTCATCCCGCCAGTAGTTCCAGGCTCAGCCGGCGCAACCACTCGGTGTCCATCCGCTCCATGACGGCAGCCGTGGATACACGTGCCCACGTTCCGGGCTCGCTCTCATAGAGAATGTACGAGCCGACCAGAGCACGTTCTCGCAGCAGCGGTCCGGCGGCGTTGAGGTGGGCCACGTCCACCTGCTCCAGGCCCACGAGGTCGATCACATCAGTGATAAACCTGAACAGGTCGAAATCAGCGCCGTACTCGGTCAGGACTCCGATGTCGAGATCTCGTGGATCTGGCTCATCCCGGCCGGCGCTGCCAAAAACCGTGAGCAGGTTGACGTGCCACCGCTGGCACAGCGCGCGCAGCTCACCGGACGCGGCCGCAGCTCGTAGTCGCTCCAGTCCCTCGCGCGGCGTCACCACGCTTGCCATTGTCCCGCATCCGGCCGTTGCCTCGCCCACGGCTCGCCGACCGGCTCAGCGGGAGCCGGGGTGCAACCGAGAGCGGGCTCGGCGCAGCGACACCGCCAGCGCCAGCCACACGAGCGTGAACAACGCCCAGCCGATCGCATCCCCAGAGCCCAGCAGTCCAGAGAAGCTGAGCAACACAGCGACGCCGACCGCGGCCAAGATGCCAACGGCCACTGCGCCGTCATCGACCAGTAAGCCGATCGCTTCGCGCCCTGCGACCATGACGGCCTTGAGCGCCGCGCTCACCGTAAGGCCGCCAGCTCAGCGGGCTCCGGACGGCGCAACCACCGCACGCTGAGCCAGGACAGCGCCAACGTAGCGGCGAGCAGGTAACCCAGCGCGGCGGCGCCGCCGGTCCAGGCCACGCCGAGGCCCTCCGCGGTCCAGTACACCCCGAAAGTGACCAGCATCGCGCCGACGGCGTACTTGAGGGTGTTCTCCGGGACCCGGGTCAGCGGTCGGCGCAGCACTGCGCCGACCACGACGACCAGCAGGAGCGCGGCCCCGGCACCGAAGGTAGGAGCGGCGTAGCCGCCACTGGTAGCGCCGAGAGTGAGCACGATGAACGCCACCTCCACCCCTTCGAGGAACACTCCCTTGCCGCTGACGGCGAACCCAGCCCAGTCGAACCCGCGGGCGCGCCGCGTCCGGCCGAGCGTGTCGACCTCCTCGGTGAAGGCAGCGGACTCGTCATGCTTGGCGATCAGCCCCGCCGAACGCAGCATGGCCTTGCGCAGCCACCGTCCGCCGAACAGCAGCAGCAAGATCCCGATGACCAGCAGGAGCACCCGCTCATCGACGCGCTCGAGTAGCCCTGGCCCAAACGCGATCAGCAGCCCGGCCAGCGCGACGGTTGCCGTCGCTGCACCGGCCAGCGCGGCCCGCCAGCTCCGGCTGGTGCCTACCGCGAGCACGATCGTGAATGCCTCGACGAACTCCACCAGGGAGGCCAGAAAAGCAGGCAATGCGACCGGCAACAAGCCAAGCACCAGCCGAAGGTAGCATTTGCTACGCCCGAGCTCTAGAGGAGTAGCGGATGATTCGTCAAGCTGCTGACCGGATCACTGCCAGGCTGGGCGGCCTCGCGCCGGCGCAGCGCAGGGTCGCCCGCTTCTTCACCGAGCACGCCACCCAGCTCGGGTTCTTCTCCGCAGCGGAGATCGCGGCCCGGCTTGGCACGAGCGACGCCACCGTGGTGCGCACTGCCCAGCGTCTGGGCTACCGCGGTCTGGCAGATCTCAAGCGGGCGCTGCTTGACGACGCTCCACCGCCGGAGCCCACACCGAGCTCTCGGTTGGGGGCCACCTTGCGGCACGCGACGACGCCGATGGACGTGCTGAACCACGTGTTGGACGTACACCAGGCCGCGCTGCACGCCGCCCGGAAAAACCTCGATGAGCGATTCCCGGCGGCGGTGGCGCTGTTGGCCACCGCCGAGCGGATCGTGCTCAGCGGCACGGGGCCCTCGGCTGCCGTCGCGCAATACGCGGCGGTGCTTCTGGGCCGGGTGGGTCGACCGGCCGCCACGATCACTGCTACCGGGGTGTCGATGGCCGATCAGGCCATGGAACTGCGCCGCGGTGACACGCTCCTGCTGCTGGCCTATACCCGCCTGCACACCCACGCCGCCGTCCTGATCGACCTGGCTCAACGCCGGCGGATCCCCGTCTTGCTGGTCACCGACGTGCTGGCAAACGTCGAAGGCGCCGACCTGGTGCTCAGCTGCCCGCGCGGTCTGCCTGGCGAGCAGTCCAGCCATGCCGTCACGCTGCTGCTACTCGAAGCCATCGCTGTCGCATTGGCCGCCACCGAACGCGCCCGCGCCACCACCGCGCTGAGCGAGCTCAACCGGCTGCGCGGCGAGTTGCTGGGCGCTCCTGCCGACGTCGATATGCCCGACGCACAGCCGTGAGTCGCGATAGTTTCGGTCGCAGGGCTTGCTGTGGGAGGTCTCGATGGCGCTACGTTGCAGGATCCGGTGGGCGGTTCGGCACGGTCTGATCAGGCGAACAGTGCATCAGCAGATGCGCGCCGGTGACCTGGGCTCACGGCTGATGGTCGACCCGGTGATTCGCGATGACCCCTTCCCGTACTATGACCAGCTGCGCGCGCAGGACCGGATCGTCCATAGCGGGCTCGCACTGCTCTCAGCGCATCACGAGGTCTGCCTGGCAGTGCTGCGTAGCCCGGACTTCGGCCAGATGCGGCTGGACCGGTTACCCGGGGTGCTGCGGCTGGCCATGAAAATCGGCGGCCGCCCGGTCCTGGGGCCGATCGAGCCACCGTCCATGCTGGCGGTGGACCCCCCCGATCACACCCGCTACCGCAAGCTGGTCACCCGGGCGTTCAGTGCGCGTGCGGTCGCGGCTCTGCGCTCCCGCGTCGAGGACATCGCCGAGGAGCTTCTGGACGAGATCACCCGGTCAACGCCGAAGAGCCGCCCAGACGCCGGTGAGGCGACTGTGGATCTGGTAGAGCGCTACGCCAGCCTCCTGCCGGCCACGGTGATCGCCGAGATACTCGGGGCACCGGTCGCGATGCGTCGCCAGTTCCTCGAATGGGGAGCCGGTGCGGCACTGTCACTGGAAGTCGGCTTGAGCTACCGCGACTTCCGCCGCGCCGAGCATGACCTGGCCGCGTTGCATCGCTGGATGCTCAACCACTTTGCTGAAATCCGCCACGCTCCTCGCGATGACGTCCTCAGCGCCCTGGTGACCGCACACGACGACGGCGGTCAGCTTACCCTCGACGAGCTGAGCAGCATCGCGATGCTGCTGCTCGCCGCTGGTTTCGAGACCACGGTCAACCTGCTCGGTAACGGTGCCGTGCTGCTGCTGCGCCATCCCGACCAACTGGAGGTGCTGCGGGCCCAACCGAAGCGATGGGCCGGGGCCGTGGAGGAGATCCTGCGCTATGAGTCACCCGTGCAACGCACCGGGCGAGTTGCGCTGCACGACACCGAGGTCGCCGGGCGTCGGATGAGTGCGGGTTCGTTGATCATCTTGCTGCTCGGGGGCGCGAACCGCGACCCTGCGGTGTTCACCGATCCGAACCGGTTCGACGTCCAACGGCCCGAGGCAGGCGAGAACCTGGCGTTCTCCAGCGGTATTCATTACTGCATCGGCGCCGCATTGGCCCGACTGGAAGGCGAGGTCGGGCTGCAGGCATTGTTCCGGCGGTTCCCCGATCTCTCGCTCACCGGACCACCGCATCGGCGTCCCACCCGCGTGCTCCGCGGCTACGACATGATCCCGGTCCGACCGACCAGGCTTACGCCGGCAACCAGTTCCTCATGCAGCTTGTGATCTCCGCCGCCCAGGTCCTAGCCGGACCAGGTGGGTCAAAGAACGGGCCCCCATGGCGTGTGGAGGGCCCGCTCAGAGAACATGCCGAAGCGGTGGAGGTACTTGCCGCTTACTCGCACTCGACGCAAAGCGCTGACCTGCTGCTTTGCGCGAAGGTGGAACTCAACCGGCCTTCATCCGCCCCAGAGCCGAGCGCCAGGCGCCCGTGGCGCTTGCGCGACCGTCTCACCGAGGGCGACATCGCCGACCTCATCACCGCCTACCGCGACGGCGCCACCGCCACCTCCCTCGCCGCTGCCCACGGCTTGAGTTTCAAAAGTGTCAAACGCCTACTGCATCGCCGGTATCCGCCGGCCGCCACCCACTCGACGAGCTACGAAGACAACGCCGACCGCGACGCATCCTTAGCCCGGCCATGCCCGACATTGATCGAGATTTCGCGCATCAATTGAATAGCGCCGACCACGTGGCTGCATCTTCGTCGATGTCTGCAATCCTCGTTGCGTAACCGACAGCAAAGTCGCCCCTCTCACTCCGACGCTCTTCGACATAGACATCGATAACTCTCTACGGTTGGACCTCGTAGACCAGGTTGAACGGTGTCTCGGCGGCGCGGCGGAAGCGGGTGAAGCCGGCGTCAGTCGTCACCTGGCGGATGGCGGCCTCCCCGGCCTGCGCGCCCAGCGCGTAGCCGCCCGGCTGGGACAGCCCGTTGGGCACGCAGAGGAACGTGGAGGCGCTGTAGTACAGCCGGCCCACCGGGTTGAAGTTGTCCTCGACCTGGTCAGCAGCGAACGGCTCGACCAGCAGCCAGGTGCCGTCGGCGGCCAGCGCCTCCCGGACGTGGCGCGCCGCCCCGACCGGGTCACCCATGTCGTGCAGGCAGTCGAACGTCATCACCAGGTCGTAGTCGGTGCCGGGGAAGGTCTGCGCCGACGCCACCTCGAAGGTGACCCTGTTGGCTACTCCGGCCTCTGCGGCCGCCTTGCGGGCCAGCTCGATCGACTCGGCGTGGTAGTCCGAGCCCACGATGCTGGACTGCGGGTAGGCCTGGGCGAGCAGCACCGTGGAGGAGCCAAGCCCGCAGCCGACATCGGCCACCTGCGCCCCGGCGGTCAGCTTGGCCTCCACCCCGTCCAGTGCAGGGATCCAGTGCGGCACCAGCTCGGCGACGTAGCCGGGCCGGTAGAATGCGTTACATCCCACGAACACGTCTTCGTGGTGCTCGTGCCAGCCGAATCCCGCGCCGGTGCGGAACGCCTCGGTGATCTGTGGTTCGGCGCGGAGCATCCCCAGCGCGATGAGGAACGCGGCCGGCACGTTCGGACCGTGCGGGTCGGCCAGGCAGAACGCCTGCTCCTCGGACAGCGAGAACTCGCCGGTGGCAGGGTCGTAGCCGATGTAACCGCCCGCGGCCTGCCCGCGCAGCCACTCGGTGACATACCGAGGGTGGCACTGGGCCCGCTCGGCAAGCTGGTTCGGCGTCGCCGGAGCGTGCGCAAGTGCCCGGTACAGGCCGAGTCGATGACCAATCACCACCGAGCCTGCGGCGTCAGTCGCGCCTAGGTCGGCCACGAACCGTTCGAGGAACTCCGTCACCTTGTTGTGATCCATCTCCAGTCTCCCTGCCTTGTGGCGCGCGGCTCGGTACCCGCCCATGAGAGCAGGATCGGCACCCCGGCTTGCACGGCGCTGGCGTGCCCTTGCACCGGCCTCACGGGAGGGCATGCTGTTCACAAGGAGTGGACGATGGGCGCAGTGGACGAACGGTCGCCGGTTCGGGTGGACTTGCTCGGACCGTTGCGGCTAGTCGTCGAGGGCATCCCGGTCGACGTGCGCGGGCCGAAGCGTCGCGCGGTGCTGGCGCTGCTGACCCTTGCCGAAGGCCGCGCTGTGACCGTAGACCACCTCGTGGACGCGCTGTGGCCATCCGAGATCCCGGAATCGGGACGGCAAGCCCTGCACAGCCACGTATCCCGGCTGCGTGGGCACCTCGGGCCCGCAGCGGCGCGGCTAGAGACTCTGGCCAACGGGTACCGGCTGTGCTCGGCAGCGATGACCTAGACGTGGCGCGGGCGCGCGCGCTGCTAGCGAAGGGACGCGCGATCGCGGAACGGGACCCAGTTAGGGCGTGCGCCCTGCTACGCGAGGCACACGCGCTGTGGCGCGGGCCGGTACTCAGCGACCTCGAGGAGGTCGCGCCGGTGGCCACCGCGGTGGTGGCATTGGAGCAGCTGCACCGCGACGTGACCGACGCCCTGATCGGCTGTTCGATCGACGCCGGACAGCTGGACGAGGGGATCGTGGGACTCGCGGCCGCGGCGCTGGCCGCCGACCCACTGCGCGAGCCCGCGGCCCTGCTGCTGATGCGGGCACTGGCGGCCACCGGCCGGGCATCGGAAGCGTTACGCACCGGGCGCGAGTACCGCCACCGGTTGGCCGGCGAGGCCGGCCTGGACCCCTCACCGGCGCTGGGTGAGCTCGAGCGTGCCATCGCCAGCGGCGCCGCGGGCCCACCTGGCCGTGTGCCGTGCCGGCGGTCCGCCGTCCTCACGGCGCCGACGACCCGGCTGATCGGCCGGGAGGCGCAGGTCGGGCAGCTGCGCCGGCTGCTCGCCGCCGAACGGCTGGTCACGCTCGTCGGTCCAGGTGGGGTCGGCAAGACACGCGTTGCGCTGGAGGTAGCCCGCCCGGCCGAGGCGGCGACGGTGCTGCTGCTGGCGCCGGTCACCGATCCCGCCGCCATCCCGCACGCGCTGGCCGGGGCCCTGGGCCTGCAGGTTGTCCAGGGCGATGTGCTGTCGGCCTGCGTCGCCGTCCTGGGCAGCGAGCCAGGCCTGCTCGTGATCGATAACTGCGAGCACCTCCTCGACGCGGTCCGCGACACGGTCGGGGTGGTCCTGGCCGGTTGCCCAGAACTGACTGTGCTGGCCACCAGCCGGGAGCCGCTCGGTCTCGCCACAGAGCGCCCCTGGCGGCTGGCGCCGCTTCCCGTTCCCCGCCTTGGTCCGGACGGCGCGGGCCCGCTGGACCGGGTCCCGTCGGTGGCGGTCTTCCTCGACCGCGCAGCACGCGCCCGGCCTGCCTTCTCACCCGACCCGGGCGACCTGCGCGTGATCGCCGGCATCGTCCGGCGCCTCGATGGCATGCCGCTGGCCATCGAGCTGGCCGCCGGACGGCTGTCCACGCTATCCCTCACCGACCTGCAAGACCGGCTCGACCGCTCGCTCGATCTGCTCGGCGGTGGCCGAAGCGCCGATGCCCGCCACCGGACGCTGCGCGCCACCATCGAGTGGTCCTACCAGCTCCTGACCGCCGACGAGCGCCGGCTGTTTGCGCACCTGTCGGTCTTCGTCGACGGCGTCGACCTTGCCACTGCCGAGCGCGTCGCCGCCGACCTGGGCCTGCCGGGTGATCCCGCCAGCACGCTGGCCCGCCTGGTCGACGCCTCGATGATCGAGGCAACGTTCGACGGCCGTACCCGGTACCGGATGCTGCAGACGCTGCGGATGTTCGCGCTTGACCGGCTGGCGGCGACCGGCGAGAGCGACGCCGCAGCAGGGCGAATGTTGCGGCGGGCGGTCGAGCTGACGACCTGGGCCGACGCCGCCATGACGACCGAGCGTGAGCCCGAGGCCGACGCCGTCCTGCGCCGCGAGCTGCCAAACCTGCGGGCCGCCTGGCAGCTTGCGCGCCAGCGGGGAGCTCTCGACGACGCCGTTTCGATGGTCATCGCGCTGTTCGACGCGGTGGTGTACCGCGACCTCGTCGAGATGCGGGGCTGGGCCGAGGAGCTGGCCGGGGATCCGGCGCTGGCCACCCATCCCCGGGCGGGCGGCGTGCTAGGCGTGGCGGCGGAAGTCGCCTACCACCGCGGCGACTACCTGCGGGCAGATCGGCTCGCCCGCGCCGGCCTCAAGCGTGTCACCGACGCCGAGGGATCGTGGTACTGCCTGATGGCACTGTCGGTGGCCGCCCTGGCCCGCGGGTCATACGCCGAGGTCATCGAGCACTCCATCGCTGCAGAAGCCGTCGCGAGCCGGCCGCGCGAGAACCTCGGGATCGCCGCACTCGCGGCGGCCTACGCCGGTGATCTCGATCAGGCACGGGAACTGAACGACCGAATGCTCGCCGCCGCAGTGTCGCCGACCATTCTCGCGTTCGGCTACTACGTCGTCGGAGAAATCGACAGTGCAGCCGGCCGCGGGGAGCTGGCCGAGCATCACTACGTCCGGGCCATCGACCTCGCGCGCACCTCGGGTGCAACCTTCATCGTCGGGGTCGCCACCGTGGGGCTGCTGGCAGTGCGTGCCACGACCGGCCGCGTCGACGACGCGCTGCGCGGGTACCGCGACGTCATCGACTACTTCGCGCGAACCGGCAACTGGACCCATCAGTGGGTCACCTTGCGCAACCTCGCCGACCTGTTGCACCGCCTCGGTGATCACGATCCGGCGGCGCAGCTGCACGCCGCAGCCGACCAGGCCCCCGAAGCCCCCGCCGTCAATCCACCCGCGAAGCCCGTGGCACCGCGTCAGGTCACACCAGCCGCCAACCGGGCACACGCACTGAAGATGGCACGGCAGGCGATCGAGCAGCGTCTGGCCGGGTCATGACGGGGCCCGCTCGGCGAAATACTCCTCGGCGACCCATGCAGCGTAAGTGTTGAGGCCCATTGCCGCGACCAGCCCGGCGGTCTGAGTGTCTTGCGCGCGCAACGCACAGACCTTGCGCGCCGTGGTGGCCTCGTCGAGCCTCAGGTTGACGGCAAGCCGCCCGGTGGGCGTGGTGATCGGGTAGCCAGGGGCAAAGACGCCGAACCGCTCGCTGAGTGCGCTCCACCGCCGCGCCCACTCGTCGGTGACCGCGGAGTAGAGCAGCCGGGAGCCGCGTGGCGCGACCTGGTCGAACGCCTGGGTGGCCCACGCCGATATAGCCTGGTGGTCCGAATGACCGGTCTGGCCGTCGGGACCGAAGGTCAGCACGGTGTCCGGGCGGACCTCAACAATTAGCGCGCACAACTGCCCCACTGCATCCGGCACGCTGACCCGTGCGCAGTCGCCGTCGCGGTAGCCGAGCCAGTGGTGCTCGTCGACCCCGAGGATCTCCAGGCTGCGCGCCAGCTCGCCGGTCCGCTCCGTGGCCAGCCGGTGCGGCGGCCAGGTAGCCGGATCCGGCGTGCCGAGCTCGCCGTGGGTCGCGGTCACGCACACCACCCGCGAGCCGGCATCCCGAGCCAAGGCCATTAGACCGCCGGACAGGTAGGCCTCGTCGTCGGGATGGGCCCACACCCCAAGGATGGTGCCCAGTCCCGCGACCCCTGCTGCCAACTCGATCACGATCGGCTCCGGCGGGTGAGAAGCGCGTGCAGGATCAGCCCAGCGCCACAGCACGTAACGGCCAGCATCCACAGCGGACCGGCTCCGGTCGCGTCGACGACCTGCCCACCGAGGAGCGCACCGGCCGCGAAGCCCAGGTGAATCGCGGAGCTGTTCAGCCCAAGCAGCAGCGGTACCGCCTGCGGTCCGAACTCGATCAGGCGGTGCTGCTGCGCGGGCACGAATCCCCAGGCCGCGATCCCCCACAGAGCCACCACAACGAGCGTCCCCGCAAGGGTGGAGGCGACGAACGGTAACAACGCGAAACCCGCCGTCAGCACGCTCGCCGCGAGCAGCACAACCGGGCGGCCGCCCCACCGGTCGGCGGTCGCCCCACCCCACCAGGTACCGATCATTCCTCCGACACCGAACACTCCGATCAGCAGTCCAAGCCCGGCGGGTCCGGCCGCGCTGCCCAGCAGGACGTCCAGGTAGGTGTACATGCTGTTGGAACCGGTCATCACCAACAACGTCACGCCAAGCAAGCCAGCGACGGCCGGTGATCGCAACAGTCGCAGCCGCTGGCCCATCGTCGAGGGCATCAACGGAACAGAGCCGACGCTGCTGCGCCGCAGGCCGAGCGCGGTGACCGCGGCGAGCACCGCGACCAGCCCGAACGCCACGCGCCACGAGTACGTCGCCGCCAGCAGCACCCCGAGGGGAGCACCCAGCACCATCGCAATGGATGAGCCACCGAGGATCACCGCAAGCGCGCGCCCGCGTTGACTCTCGGACACCGCAGGAACCACCGCCGCGCCCGCCGCCGGCACGTAGACGCTAGCGGCGAGCGCGCTCAGCACCCGGGCACCAAGCAGCACCCCCAGCGACGGAGCAACCGCCGACGTCACGTTGAACAGCCCGAACAGCACCACGGAGCCGATCAGCACCGACCGCAGGCGCCGCGCCCCGAGCAGCGCGCTGAGCAGCGGTGCACCGATCGCGTACGCCAGCGCAAACCCCGTCACCGTCAACCCGGCGGCACCGACCGTGACACCGAGGTCACCGGCGAGACCGCCGAGCACCCCAGCCACGACGAACATGTCCGTACCGATCGCAAACGCGCCGAGCCCGAGCGTCGCGACCGACATCCAGTCACCCAGGTCTGCGCCCGGTACGCGGGCCAGCCGATCGGCCACCGGCATGATCACTGCATTGCCGTGCATGTCGCACCCCCGGCTCGTTGTCGTAGGAGTCCGATCGTCAGCGCGCCCGATCGCAGCGCTCTGACATGGCCTGGCACGGCCCTGGCGCGGTCCGGCGCGGTGGGGACAGCAGGCATGACGGGGGTAAGGGAGGCTAAGGACCGACAACGACGGGCTGGCCGGGGCCTCCTGATCGTCTCTTCCGTAGCGGTAAAAGAATGGGGACTCGCACACCGGAAAGACATGAGGGCCCAGACCATCGGCCTGGGCCCTCTCGGTGGAGGTACTTGCCGCTTACTCGCACTCGACGCAAGCTGCTGACGTGCGACTTTGTCACACCGTGGCTCTCACCAGCCCTGTGTGTCCAACCGAGCGTGAAGCGTCCGTAGAGCCTGCACGACCGCCTCGATGAGCACGACATCGCCGACCTGATCACTGCCTACCGCGAAGGCCCACCACCGCCTCGCTCACCGCTTCCCACGGATCAAGCCTCCAGAGTGTCAAGCGCCTCCTGCGCATGCTGGTGTCCGCCGGACCTCACCCACTCAACAAGCTAGGAAGGCAACGCGCGTCGTGATGCGCCTCGGCCCAGTCGTCTCCCACGAACAGCAATCCCATCTTCCGCCCTCGTCGTCGATCACACTGCGCAGCCCGCGGGAGAACCATCAGCGACCTAATGAATTCAGTGCTCACGCCACCAACCAGACGGGCACGACATCCCATCAGCGATCAACTCTGCCGACCGACCGGCAGGGGCACATCTCACATCAGGACTCAACGTGCAGGATCGACGAGTGCTCACCTACCGGCGGCTACCAGACGCGAGTCTGCCAGACGGCCGACCCGCTAACCCTCACCAGGACGTTGCGCCGGAGCCGTTGAGGAGCGCCTGACACGTATCGGTGCGGTCGGTCGTCTGGAGCGGGGCAGCAAGCCAGCGCTCGACATCGCTGCGCCGGGTGAGGTGTAGACCATGAGGTGTCGGCTCAGCGATCGACGCACGATTCGTCGAATCACCTGCCGCATGACAAGCGCGCGGGGCAAGTCCAGCCAGATGGGCCATATCTACCCATGATTGTGAGAGTGATCCGTCCCGGAGCGGTGACCGGGCTGTGGCAGCTGGCGGTCCCGGACGCGGACCTGGTGAGCGTCCCTGCTGATCTGCTGCTGCCGATCCAGGAAGGCAGCGGCCGGAATACAGAGCTGTGAAATACCTGGTCAGAGCGGTCTGCGGTATGCGTCAGAGTGTGTTAACGGTTCACCCCACGCATGGGTGTGTATGCGTCAGTGCGTAAGCCAATCAACGCACACGCACACGCATCGACAGGCTGCGTGGGGAATCCTTCGAGGCGAATGATCCCCCCTAACCGAACCTGAGTGACCTGGTGATCCGGATCGATGCGGCCATCGCTGGGCCGGGAAGCCGAATTGCTGGCGGAGCATGTGCCTGTGTCGAATGCATGCCGCGAGGGTAGGGGCCAGTGATTTCGGCCAGTGTGCCGCTCCTACGGATCACGCCACCAGCCGAGTACTGGATCTTAACTACCGTGCAGTGCCGGCTGTTCGTCCAGCTTCACACCGGCCATCACCCGCGTACCGCCTGGAGACCTCCCTTCTGCAGCGGTCAGCTCCGATGCTCTGTCTGTCCTTCACCGTGTCGCCATCACGCTCCGCGGAGTAATTCGGCCAGTTGCCAGAGAATGGGTTGGTGAGGGGACGGAGACGGCAGGCCCCAGAGCCGGGCGCCTTGCAACCCCGCCGCGATTGATCAGATCCTGCCTCACCGTCCGAGGCGACGCCTGCTCTCTCCGTGGTGGTGAGCTCGGGGTCGCGGCTTGTCGGGGCCGCTCGCTGACGCGCTCGTCCCGGTTGGGTGAGGTCGGTGGTGTGAGGGCAGTGCCTCAAGAAGGCGGGCAAGCAGCGGTCCGGTTACTGCCAATAGGAGCACGTAGGCAGCGGCCAGGGGCCCGAAACGCTGGTCGATAGCGACGAGCCCAGCGCCTGCCGCGGCAGTGGTGAGACCGGCGATGACGATGGAGAACTCGCCTCGAGGAATCAGCGCGATCCCGGCGCGTAATCGGCCACGTTGTCCGATGCCGGCCCTGGCCGCGGCCCACCAACCCGTCGCGACCTTGGTCGCCGCGGTGGCCGCGGCCAGGGCGACAGCCAGCGGAAGCACACCGAGGATTTCGACCGGGTTGATCTGCAGGCCGAAGAAGACGAAGAACACCGCGGCGAACAGGTCCCGTAGCGGGCGCAGCAGCGCCACCGCGCTTTCCGCGACCGGGCCGGACAAGCTCACCCCCACCAGGAATGCACCTACCGTGGCGGAGACGTTGAGCTGGGCGGCCAACCCGGCCACCAGCAGGGTGAGCCCAAGCACGCGTAGCAGCAGCACCTCGTCATCGGGCCCGAACACGAGCCGGGCCAACACCCCGGGAAAACGCAACGCGATGAAGAACACCGTGACGACGGCGCCCAGCGCCAGGCCCAGGTTCGCGGTGGTCGCAAGTACCCCCAGCCCGGAGACCAACGCGGCCAGCACCGGCAGGTAGGCCGCCATCGCCACATCCTCGAAGACCAGCACGGCGATGACGACCGGGGTTTCCCGATTGCCCAGATGGCCCAGATCAGCCAGCAACTTCGCGACGATCCCCGAGGAGGACACATACGTCACTCCAGCCAGGGCGACCGCGGCGACCGGACCCCACCCCAGCAACAGCGCCAGCGCGGCCCCAGGGGCGGCGTTGAGCACCAGGTCGAGCAGTCCGGCCGCGCGGTTGTGACGCAGCCCAGCCACCAGCTCGTCGGCGGAGTACTCCAGCCCCAGGCTGAGCAGCAGCAACACTGCCCCGAGCTCGGCGCCTACCTCGATGAACTGCCGACCTTCGTCCCCAGCGGCCAACGGCAGGACACCGTGCTCGCTGAACGCTAGCCCAGCCAACAGGTACAGCGGCACGGGAGACACCCTGAGCCGGTGGGCGAGTAGCCCAAGCAGACCCAGCCCGAACAGCACCACGCCCAATTCCAGCAGCACGTGCACCGAGGGCAACGGAGTCGACGCCGCCAAGGCCAGCAGCGGTCCGCCCCCGCCCATCAGTACGGCTCGTCCTCGCTGAGGTGCCAGACGCGATGATGGATGCGCGACTGAGGATCAGTTTCTCCTGGCGGCGTAGCCATCAGCTCCACCAGCGCCGCGCGCTCCTGCGGTTGCAGCATCACCGACTCCGAACAGTTGTCCGGGTCTTCCTCGGAGTAGATGATCACGTCGGCCCGGCCGTCCCGGTGTATCACCAAACCGAGCCGCCGACCGGCGGCGGTGGCGAAGTCGTACCGGATCCCCACCCCCGGCAGCGGTGTTTGCTCCACCTCCATCGGGCGCCCTCCTCCGTCCGCCGTCTGCTATTACCAGCTAAACGCATGGCTCGCGCCGTAGAGCTACCCACTGGCTAACATCTGTTGTGCACCTCGAGTCGACAAGCGCTGCTCCGCGTCCTCGAGTGTTGATACAGGTACTCGCGCACTGGCCGGTCACGGTGGAGGGCCAGCATGCTGGCCAGCGCACCGGCCACGCAGGAGATGAGAATGTGTGTTCGCGGTGGCCGCCGCTTGGCCTTGACGGTGAGCACGTTGCGCTCCATGTTTCTCGTTGTCCCGGGGTGCGCCGGTTCGGGAAACAACGTCTCCCGCAACTTTCGTAGTAAGTTTCTTTCCCGACTTCGCAAGGTGTTTCATCGCGATGCGCTGCAGGCAGCAC
>DASVWA010000336.1:0-2480 GCA_036389855.1 Pseudonocardiaceae bacterium | reverse complement strand
GTGCTGGTCACCGACAAACTGGCCAGCTACCCGGCCGCGCGGCGCCGGGTGAGGCCCGGGGTGGAGCACCGTCGGTCGAAGTATCTGAACAACCGGGTGGAGAACTCCCACCAACCCACCAGGCAGCGCGAACGGGCGATGAAGAAGTTCACCTCAGCAGGGAGCTGTAAAGAATTAACACGGCGGTTGTGCTGGTTTCGGTGGGTTGTTTGGTGGTGTCACGGAGTCAAGAAGGGCGGTGGCCGTTGTGTGTAGCGACGGGGCTGGTGCTGGGATGTAGCCGTCTTGTTCGAGGAGTGGGCCGACCCTGCGGCAGGCGATCCCGATGGTGGTCGGGGTGACCTCGAACAGCTCGGCCAGTACCTTGCGGGTGCACACTTGGCGCTGGTAGAGCACCGTTATCAGGACACGTTCCGCGTCGGTGATCTTTTCAAAGAACACACCCCCGCGGGCTCCGGGTAGGCGTTCGCCGCCACGGCGGTGATACAGACGCCGCTCGGCCTCGGCGGCCTGGCGGACAGAGAGCCGTTCGATCAGCGACGCTAGTTGCGTGCGGGGCATGCCGGTCAGGGACGGGTCTGACAACAGGGTGGGCACGCGTGGTCGCGCGGTGGGCACCGCGCCGGTTGTCAAAAATCGCGACAGGGCGACCACGGTGGTGAACCGCGTGGTGGTGGGCGAGGTGGCGTGTCGGTGTTCGTCGAGTAGCTGGCGGGTGTCTGCGATTGCCTCACCGATGGAGTGTGGGTTGATCTCCAGCAGCTCGGCGAGCACCTTCTGGGAGCAGTGCTGGCGCAGATAGACCAGGGTGAGCACAACGCGGTCGGTGTCGGTGAGCAGCGGGCGCACGCCAGCTCCTGGGGCGTTGCGGCGTCGGCCCCCGCGCCGGGCGTAGCAGCGTTGCGTGGTCTGAGCGGCCCGCGCGAGAGTCAGCTGGGCGACCAGTTCGTCGAGCTCCTGACCGGTCATGCCGGTCAATACCGGGTTGGATAGCAGCTTGAGGGTCTGGGACCGGGCCAGCGTGGGGTCCTGCGCCACGGCGCTGGCCTGCTGATCGGTGTTCTGCGTGGCCGGGTCGATGGTGTAGTTCCACGAGCCGCACCAGTCATGAGGCGTGACCGGCAAGGCTCGCATGCGGGCTGTGCTGACCGACACGCCGAGCGGGTAGCTGCCAGTGTCCAGTTGCGCCTGCACTTGCAGCCCGGTGCGGGTGCGGGTGGCCGCGATGGTCTTGACGACGACTTCGTGGCTGGTCAGCGGGCGACCGCGCCAGTTGAGGGTGATGTGGGAAAACAGCCGGTGCTCGACTTTGTTCCACTTCGAGGTCCCCGGCGGGAAGTGACACACCGTGATCGCCAGGCCCGTCTCGGTGGCCAGGGCCGCGAGTTCGGACTTCCACGCCCGGGTGCGGTAGCTGTTGGATCCCCCGGCGTCGGCGGTGATCAGCAGCCGGGTGGCGTGCGGGTAGTCATCGTGACCGCGCGCCTGCCACCAACCGCGGATCGAGGCGACGGCGAACGCGGAGGTGTCGTGATCGACCCCGACATTGACCCAGCCGGCATCGGCGCTGAGGTCATAGACGCCGTACGGGATGGCCTGGGCACCATCAGGGCCGGTGGAAAAGAAGCTGTGGTCGGCCACCTCGACCGGCTCCCCTTGCGGGCGCCACTCACGGCCCGGGGTGGGCAACCTGCCCAGCTGCTGCTTTTGTTTCGTGTCGACGCTGATGACCGGCTCACCGGCCGCCTGATGGTCCTTGACCTGCTCATTGAGGTAGCGGAACTGGGCATCCCGGTCCGGGTGCTGCTGCCCTTCGAGGGTCTTGGCGTTGGCCTGCAGGCTGAACCCGGCCTCCCGCAGCAGCCTGCCCACCGTCGGCGCCGAGACCGCATGCCCTTGACGGGTCAGCTCCTCGGCCAGGTGCCGCAGCGACTTGGTCGTCCACCGCAGCGGCGACATCGGATCACCCCGCTCCTCCGGCTCCACCAGCCTCAGTAAGGCCGGCAGCAGCTCAGAGTCTTGCTCGCTGGCTCGCTTGCGTCCCCCGCCTGCCCTGCGGACCCGACCGGCCGGCAACGGATCCTCACCGCGTTCGAGTTCCACAACGCCCTTACGCACGGTTGCCTGGCTGACCCCGGCCGCATCCGCAACGGCCCGCAACCCGCCGTGGCCCAACAGCCGGGCCTCGGTCGCCAACGCCAGCCGCTGCTGGCGCTCGTTCAGATGCGGCAACAACACCTCGAACCTCGCGGCAAGCTGACCACGGACCTCGCCCGGAATGCCCATACCAGATCAACGAGACCCAACCCCGAAAAGAACACCTTGATTGTTTACGGCTCCCGGGCGCAGCCCAGCGGTTTCTGTCGGCGTTCAGCGGCATCTCCCCGCACTTTCGGCCACGCCGACATCGACTCACCGCATCCGGCTACCGCCACGAGATGGACACCAGATTCGCAACATGGAACCAGGTCGTCGGCCTG
>DASVWA010000335.1:0-3141 GCA_036389855.1 Pseudonocardiaceae bacterium | reverse complement strand
ACGCTGGTGTACTCCGGAGACACCGGCCCGTGCCGGCAACTCGTCGAGCTAGCCACCGGAGCGGACGTCCTGCTCGCCGAGGCGTCCTGGCCCGATCGGCCGGACAACCCGCGTGGGGTACACCTGTCCGGCCGCGAAGCGGGGGAAGCCGCGGCGGCGGCCGGGGTCCACCGGTTGTTGATCACTCACGTGCCCCCGTGGACGGATGCCGAGCAAGTGCTCAGCGAGGCCAAGGTTGCCTTCGACGGGCCCACTGAGCTCGTTCGCCCGGGGGGCCACTACGAGATTTAACCAAGCTGCCATGGGTGAATCTGCTGGAATAGCCCTGGGTAGGCTGGCGCGGTGGCACGAGTGGACGGCAGGAACGACGAGGCGCTCCGCGAGGTGCGCATCACCCGCGGCTACCAGCAGTGGCCTGCTGGATCGGTGTTGATTGAATTCGGTCGCACCCGGGTGCTCTGTGCGGCCAGCGTGGTGGAGGGCGTACCGCGCTGGCGCAAAGGCTCCGGGCAAGGGTGGCTCACCGCGGAGTACGCGATGTTGCCGTCCTCGACTCACACCCGCAGTGACCGGGAGTCGGTCCGAGGCCGCCTCGGTGGGCGGACTCATGAGATCAGCAGGCTGATTGGGCGTGCCCTGCGATCCTGCGTCGACCTCACCGCCCTGGGAGAGAACACCATCTCGCTGGACTGCGATGTCATCCAGGCCGACGGTGGAACCCGCACCGCGGCGATCACCGGTAGCTATGTGGCGCTGGCCGACGCGGTGACCTGGTTGCGAGCCGCCGGCCGGTTGCGCACTCCGCGACCGTTGTCCTGCTCGGTCGCCGCGGTAAGCGTCGGGGTGGTGGATGGCCGGGTCCGGCTGGATTTGCCTTACGAGGAAGACTCCCGCGCCGAGGTCGACATGAACGTGGTGGCCACCGATACCGGCACACTGGTGGAGCTGCAGGGCACTGGGGAGGGCGGCGCGACCTTCGCGAGGTCCACCCTGGACCAAATGCTGGACCTGGCGTTGAAGGGCTGCCAGGAGCTGACCGCCTGCCAGATCACCGCGCTGGCCCAGCCTTACCCCGGTGAATTGCCCCGGTCGTGAACCCAGGTCGGTTGCTGCTGGCGACGCGAAACGCCAAGAAGCTCGTCGAGCTGCGGCGGATTCTGATCTCGTCGGCCATCACCGGCGTGGAGGTGGTTGGGCTCGATGACGTGCCGCCGTTTCCCGAAGCGCCCGAGACCGCAGCCACCTTCGAGGAGAACGCCTTGGCCAAGGCCCGGGACGCGGCGGCGGCCACCGGCCTGGCCGCTGTCGCCGACGACTCGGGCCTGGAAGTGGATGCGCTCAACGGCATGCCCGGGGTGCTGTCGGCCAGGTGGGCCGGCCGCCATGGCGACGATGGCGCGAACCTGCGGCTCGTGCTCGATCAGCTGGCTGACGTCCCGGAAGGTCGCCGAGGCGCAGCGTTCGTCTGTGCCGCAGCATTGGTGGTGCCGTCACGGACCCAGATTTCACGGAACCAGATTTCAGGTACCCAGATCGTGGTGCGGGGACAGTGGCGCGGCACGCTGAGCTGTGCGGCACGGGGCAGTAACGGCTTCGGTTACGATCCGATCTTCGTTCCGGACGGGGACCAGCGCACCTCCGCCGAGCTGGACCCGGCAGAGAAAGATGCCGCCTCGCACCGGGGCCAGGCGCTGCGCGCGCTGCTGCCCGCGCTGCGTCAACTTCTTGACGTGCAGCGCTGAACTTCAGTTCACAACCTGCACGACCTCGCCCACCGACAGCTTGTTGAAGAAGTTGACCGCCGCGCCACGGCCAAGATGGATACACCCATGCGACTGGCGGCTGAGGCTGCCGTGGTGAAACGCGATACCGGATCCGGTGAAGAACACCGAATAGGGCATGGGAGCGTTGTCAAATGCCTCGCTACGGTGATCGCGGTCCTTCCACAACACCGTGAACGTGCCGGACGGGGTCCGGTAACCCGGCTTGCCGGACGTGATCGGGGTCGGCCCGTAGATGACCTGGCCGCCGTTCATCAACCAGGCCTGCCGGCTGCTGAGGTCGACACAAGCCGCCGCGGACGACCCGCACGGCGCGGCCGCCGACTGGGCGGCGACCGCAACTGTTGCGGACAGCACCGTGCACACGACAGCGATGGCCAGTGTGACGACTGCACGATGAGCGTTACGCATCACAGAGCCCCCCTCCGTAACTAGAAGTGAGCGTACTACGCACAGCGAGTACCCCGTAACGCTTTCTTTAGTCGCGTGCGGCCCGGCCGTCCCCGGGCGGGGGAGGGTGTCCGGTTCGGCCGGTCCGCCGCGCCCGCCCGTCGGGTTCGGCCCCCGGGCGGTGCCTTCCGGATGGTGCCGAAAGAGCGCTGTTGAGACGTCAGCCGGGCGTCATGGGTTCCCAAGCGACCGAGTTCGTGATCCGATTTGAGGGTGATGAGCGACACTTCCCAGCCCGGTCCAGAAATCGACGCGCGGCCGGACGTTGCCGAGGGTGACCTGCCCCGGTTCGACGACATGCCGATCGAAGTCAATACCGCCAACATGGGACACGACGTCGAGTTGCATCCGCAGTGCCAGCTGCTGACGCCACTGCTGGGGGTGTGGCGTGGCGAGGGTCTGGCCCAGTACCCCTCGCTGCTCGGGGAATTCCACTATGGCCAGCAGATCGCCTTCGGCCATGACGGCAGGCCGTTTCTGGCCTACGAGGCGCGAGCGTGGCTGCTCAACCCATCGGGCAAGGTGCTGCGCCCGGCGGCCCGAGAGGTCGGGTGGTGGCGGGTAGACGAGGACGAGATCATCGAGGTAGTTCTCGCACACATGTTCGGCATCTGCGAGATTTACTACGGTGGGAGGACGGGAGAGACGTCGTGGGAGCTTGAATCCGACACCATCGCGCGTACCGACTCGGCCAGGGAGACCACCGCGGCCGCCCGCTTGTACGGCATCGTGGAGGACGGCCAGCTTGCCTACGCCGAGGAGCGGGCCTTGCGCGGGCTGCCCATGAAACCGCACCTCTCAGCGCAGCTGATCCGCGTCACCGGCTAGACCCGCGCCAGCCGCCGCGCGGCTGAGCATCTTCCACTCGACTCGTCATCCGGGGTGGCTTACCGAGCTGTCGCCATGGCGG
>DASVWA010000334.1:0-2810 GCA_036389855.1 Pseudonocardiaceae bacterium | reverse complement strand
CGGGCAGGCTGGGTGCCTGCCCGCCGAGTGCGGGAGCTCCCACCCTTGGTTGGCGGGGTGCCCGGGTTGAGTAGGTAGTAGACCTCGCGGGCGAGGTAGCGCTTCAAGCAGCGGATGATCGAGTTTGGAGTGGCCTTCGGTGGCCTTCGGTGGTCTTCTTGGTGACGTAGGCCTGGGTGCGTTGGTCTATGCGCAGCCGGCTGATGACCGCCAGATGCAGCGCGGAGTTGGCTTGTCGGTCCCCGCCTCGGTTGATTCCCTAGGCCGGTGTGGGTGTCAAGGCCGTGGGCTGGGTGGGTTGACGGCAGGGTTTGGGGGGGTGATCGTGTTGGCGGGAAGGGCCGCCTCGTGTCCGGCTGTGTGCTGTGACTTCGCGTGCCTAGAGCACTGGTGAGGGGCCCTTCCCGCCAGTTTGTTCGACCGTCGTCGACGGCGAATGTCGACAGGGACGGTGAACTGTGCGGAAATGAGCGTGCGGGCCTGCTGGGGACTGATAGGCCGGCCTTCAAGATCGCGGATGACGTAGGGCTCTGCTTTGGACAGGGTCAGCCACGCGCGTTCGGCGAGCCGGGCGGCGACCACGCACAGGGCTTTGAGGTGCGGTGCGCCTCGTTGGGTCATCTGCGCGTAGTAGATCGCGGCCAGTTGCGGATCGAGTTGGCGGGCGGTGTTGGCGGATTGGATCAACTGGGTGCGCAGGGCGCTGTTACCGGCCTTGCTCATCGGCTGGCTCTTGCGGTCAGTGTTGCCGGTTTCGCTGGCTTTGGGTGCGAGCCCGGTGAAGGACTTGAACGCCGCGGCGTTGCGGAATCGGCCAGGTCTTCCCATCGCGGCAAGCAGTTGGGTGGCTCCTACCGGGCCCAGGCCGGGCAGGCTGGAGGCCAATCCCTGCGGGTCGACGCCGGCCAGCGCGGCGTCTCGGGCTGCTTCGTGGCGGGCGCGTTCAGTTTTCGGCCAGGCGCAGTAGCCGGATTTCGGTGGTGATCTCCTCGGCGAGGTCGGACAAGGCGATGGCGGGGTCCTCGCCCCACAGCTGGAGCGCCTGCTCAGCGGCGGTGCGCAGCGCCCGCACCTTGTCTTCACCGAGTTTGCCGCGGCTTTCGGTGGACACCAGCCGCAGCAATCGTGCTCGCCCGGCCCCCAGCAAGGCACCAGGGTGGGCATACCGTTCCAGCACCGCCAGATCTGTGCGATTGAGCCCATCACCGAGCGCTTGTCCGATCGTGGGCATCAGCGTCTGCGCCAACGCGCGGATACGCACCTTGCGTTGCCCGATCTCCCGGGTCAAGCGAGCCACGGTACGCACCCGTCGATCCAGCGACGCCCGCTGGGCCCCATCCAACTCCACCGGATGCAACCCCGCCGGGGCCACCATCGGCAACCGCGCCAACGTCTCGGCATCGATGCCATTGCTTTTGGCGTGACGGGACAAAAACCGACGCAGATCCGCCGCTTTCGCCGAGGACACCCGCACCACCGTGTGGCCCTGTCGACCGAAGTACACCGCGACGGGCAACCACATCGGTCCGGTGGGTTCGATGACCACGGTCAGCTGTGTCTGCTCGGGCGCGCCCCGCAGCGCAGCCTGTTCCAGCTCGGCGAGGCTGTCCACCGTCGAGACGACTCGCCGGCGCGCCAGCACCTGACCTGTCATGTCCAGCACGACAGCCGAATGCGCGCTGGTCACACCCAGATCCAGACCTATCACCCGGTTGCCCTGGATATCGTTCACTCCACTCCCTTCTCCCAGTTCACTTGTTGTCCCGGTGCCGTCGCGTCACCAGCGACAGCTCTCCACAGCCCCGGGCGCAGTGCGTCCGCTGCTCGCGGCTCCCACTCATGTGCTGCAGTCGGGCCCGGCCGCGCAGGCCAGCCCACTTCCCTTAGACGGGTGCCGTGGCAGGTGTCGGAAAAGGCAATCAACCGCACGAGGCGCCCTATCCCGGGACCCTCAGAGCCGAACCTGTGGCGCCTTCCCGAACCAACCGGGCCCGCACATGCAACCCGGAACCCCGGAAGAGATCAACAACGCGGGGACTCCCTACATGAGCCGGTGACGGCTGGTTGCCCGAGGATGCCTGCTGGGGGTTGACGCCGCACAGGGCGGCAAAGGAGGCCTCGCTGCGGAGCCGGTCGGGGTTATCGCCCGCGGCGATGAGTAGGGCTGCTGCGGTGTCGGGGCCGATGCCGCGGTGGGTCAGCAACGTGGGGGTGTGGCCGGTGATCGTGTCGGTGAGCCGTTGTTGGAGGTCGTGGACTTCTTCGGTCAGCGCCAGGATGCGCCGGGCCAGCACGTGCAGGGTGTAGACCGCCGCGCTGGTGACATCCTGAGGTGTGGTGGTCTCTAGTTGCGCGCAGTGCCGGATGAGCATGGTGGTGCTCAGGCCCGACAGCGCCTCGCGTAGCACGGGGTCGGCCGCCACCAGCACGGCTTTGAGTTGGTGATCGTCTGGGTACGGGCCTTGACGGCGGAGGCCTTGGCCAGCTTGAACATCCGCAGCATCTCCACTGACCCGTCACCGGCCTTCGCGTGTACTGAAGAGAACAGGTGCACTGTCATCGCGGGCACAGCGGAAGCGTCAGTTGTGCGGCATCGTCTTACGCACTGATCAACTATGAATAGTTCTCCTAAGACGAAAAGAAGGAGCCTTTTACGCACCAAAAGACCTTATCATTCAAAACTGCGACGCTGCGCAATTGGGTGGGAGCGCGAGCGGTGTGACGGAGATGGCGGGCACGAACTTGTCGATGACAGCGAACGCTTAAGTGGACATCGCTGGCCACGTCCTGCCGAATTTTACTTATCGATC
>DASVWA010000333.1:0-11003 GCA_036389855.1 Pseudonocardiaceae bacterium | reverse complement strand
GGACGGGGTTGTTCGGGTGAGGCGTCGCCGAAGTCGCCGGGGTGCTGGGGGGAGACCAACACGAACTGCTCCTCGATCACCCGGCCGCAGGTCCAAGCTGGGCATGTGTCACCTCCTGCTCGATCACCGGTGACGAGTTGGTCAAGAACCGGTGAACAGGACGGCGCGGTGTCGTTCCCGCCGGTGAGAACGGCCGCGATCACCCCGCCGAGGTATCGAGCATCCGGGTACTACCTCATTTGATGTACCGGGACTGCATGACCTGGGGTACGCCGAAGATGATCCGTGGAACGGATGGCCGGGCGCTGCCCGTCCGGCATATTAAAGGCCCAGCAAGGCTGCTGCTCCGCGCACCGGTCTTCACCAACAAAATCCGTAACCGCCGAAACTCGAACACGGTGGCTGGTCAATCAGCGAAGGGGCACCTTGTGGCTACGCATTCACTATGTGACTTGCAGACGTCGTTGGCTCCAGAAGGAGACCATGCAGTCGACGACGTCCAGCCACTGACCGATCGATTCAAGAATGCCACCACGGCTCTTCAGGGTCAGCTGAAGAGCACAGCCGGGGACGACCTCGACGGCCTCGTCCGTGCAGCCCTGGGCGGCGATCGAGATGCCGTCGACGGTGTGCTCCGCTGGATCCGTCCTCTCGTGTTGCGGTACTGCCGCGCCCGTGTCGGCAGCCAGGAGAAGTCATTCGCGTCCGCGGACGACGTAGCCCAGGAGGTATGTCTGGCGGTCTTCACGGCCCTGCCCAGTTACCGCTACCAGGGCCGACCGTTTCTTGCCTTCGTGTACGGAATCGCCGCGCACAAGGTGGCAGATGCCCGCCGGTCAGCGGCGCGCAATCGCGCCGAGCCGTTCCCGGAGGTTCCCGATACCTCCGAACCGGTCGACGGTCCGGAGGTACAGCTGCTGCAGGCGGAAGTGGCCGAGCGGATGGCCAAGCTGCTGGACACGTTGTCGAAGAGGCAGCGGGACATTCTCGTCCTGCGGGTCGTGGTGGGGTTGTCAGTAGAGGAGACCGCCGAGGCCGTGGGCTCGGCTCCCGGCGCCGTCCGGGTAGCGCAGCACCGGGCACTGAATCGGCTGCATACCGTACTGACGTCGAGGTCCCGCTCTGATCACGGCAATGCTCAGTCCCACGCGACAGTGATCACCAGCAAGATCACCGAACGCCTCAGGTACCTGACCGAATGGATGGGCGAGGAGGTTCAACAAGATCTGATCACCGCAGCGACCGCCCGCCGAGTCGCACTCTAGCAAGATCGCGTGGGAACGCGCGACCGGCATGTCGACCACCGCGGACCTAGTCAGCCACGCAGCGTGGTACATCGAATGATGTACCCCAGGAGGTTTCTACATCTGTGGGATGACGTGGCCAACCCACTAAGAATCGACACACCGCTATCCCTATGATGGTTGCCTGCGACTGAGGCAAGTGGGACAATAGCGGCCAATTGGCTAGTCGTGCCTGACACGCGCTGCCGCTGAGGAGAAGAACGCGATGATCAGCCGTGAGACGCCTCTCGCAAGTGAGGCACCGAGAAGCACCCATGCGCGCTCCGCATGTGAACGCGCCATGAAAGTGTTCGCAACACTTCTTCTCACTGCCACCTTCCTCCTCGCAGGCGCATCTGCTGCGACAGCTGCACCAGCGACCACGAGCAATTCTGCGGCGTCGGCCTTCGACCCTCCTCCCCCTTGCCGGGGAGAGCAGCCCGGCGTTTGCCCCAGCTCAGACTTCGCTCAATTGAACGAAATATCCGCAACAGATTCGAACGAAGAGTCAGTTACAGATCAATCACCAGAATCGTGACTTTGGGGGTAGAGGAAACCATAGGGAGGTTGGCCCTAGCGCTGACTACCTGTTACAGTGAGGGAACCCGATGAAAATTCCGGGTTGGGTGCCGAGAAGTATGCACATGCCACCATCGGCAAGATGGGATGCAGTTCTGCTGCCGGCACTCTTTGTCCTCAATAGCCTCTTCTTTTCTGCATGGTACCAGCTGGCTCAGGTGGGGACCGAGCCGTGGTTGATCTTTGTGTGGCTATACGGGTTGGCCATGCTCATACCGCTGGTGTGGCGAAACCAGGCGCCAATAGCTGTCTTCGCCAGTCAATGGGTGCTCACCGTGGCCGCCTGGCCGATCATGCCCCTCTTCACGCCCGTCGTCGGCGTTCCGGCCGCCTTGCATGCGGTTGCCGCCCATCGAAGCAGGAAAACATCCCTACTGGCCTTGCTGGCATCCTTCATTCCCCTCGGACTCAGCGACGTCGCCTTAGGATTTAGAGTCTATGCCGACTCTGCCCCTTCTGTACAATTGCAGGTATTCGTCACCAATGCCATAGTACTTGTCATCGTGACTATCGGGGCGTGGTGCGCAGGCCGCGTTACCCGGAACATTCACCAGCACCTTCAACGCCTGGAAGGCGAGCGCGAGACAGTCCGGGAAGCAGTAACCGCAGAGCGCAGTAGGATCGCCCGAGAATTGCACGACATCGTCTCTCACGCGGTGACTGCGATCGTCTTGCAGGCCGCCGGGGCGTCTCGGGTAGCAAATACCAACTTCGCCCAGGTCACCCAGTCGTTGGCGAACATCGAGGCCACCGGCAAACAGGCGATGGCTGAGTTACGACGCCTACTCGGTGTCCTGGAAGCCAGCGAGCCCGCTGATGACGACGACGAGGGTATCGACGATCTCGGGCCGCAACCCGGGCTGGCGGATATGACTGCGCTGCTCGCCTCGTTACGAGACGCCGGAATGCCGGTCATCGTCCACGTCGAAGGCACGCCACGCAGCCTGGACCCTAGTATCGATCTGGCCGCGTACCGGATCGTGCAGGAAGGCCTGACCAACGTTCTCAAGCACGGCGGCATGGATTCCCATCCGCAGCTGCGGCTGGTGTGGGAAGCGCGCAGTCTGATCATCCAAATCGATAACGACATCAATATTGCGGCGGCACACCGTGGGCAGGCGCTCTCGGTCGGTCGTGGCTTGATCGGTCTGCGTGCACGCGCCCACGCGGCCGGTGGGCGCCTGCACGCAGGACCTCATCACAACGGTGGCTACCGGCTGAACGCGGCGCTGCCGCTCGCGGACAGCCCGCAGCGGATACTCCTCGACCACCACCAATAGATTCAGCCAAGGCAGCGGGGGTCAAGGAAGGTGTCACCGTGATCCGAGTTGTGGTAGTCGATGACCAGCCGCTGGTACGAGCCGGCATCGCAATGCTGGTCAACGCCGAGGAAGACATCGCGGTCGTCGCCGAGGCCGCCGACGGCCAGGAAGCTCTCACGCAAGTCCGGGCTCAGCGTCCAGATGTGGTGCTGATGGATGTACGCATGCCGGGCACCGACGGCGTCGCGGCAACCCGCGCTGTGATCGACGAGGGCCTGACCGCGCAGAACGGCCAGCTCATCGGGGTGATCATCCTCACGACATACCACATCGATGAGGCCGTCTATGCCGCGCTGCGGGCCGGTGCTTCGGGCTTCCTGCTCAAAGATGCCGCCCCGACCGAAATCGCCGCCGCGATCCGCGCGGTCGCCAGCGGCGAGGCCTGGCTGGATCCTGCCGTCACCCGCCGGCTCATCGACGAGTTCAACGCGCGGCCTGAGCCGCACGCCCCCACCCCCGCGGAGATGGCTCAGCTGACCCCACGCGAGCGGGAAGTGCTCACTCTGATGGCCCGGGGCATGTCCAACGCGGATGTTGCCGTAGAGCTATTCATCAGCGAAGCGACCGTCAAGACACATCTTGCCCGGGTGATGATGAAACTCGGGGTTCGGGAGAAAGCGCAAGCAGTCGCCGCCGCCTACCAAACCGGGCTCGTCCAGCCACCGACCCGGTGACCAGGCCAGTCCCGCGTTGGGGTCCTGGTGCACGAGGCCAACAGTCGATCGGCAACCGGCGCCGCTCAGGCCGAGCACGTCGGTGCAGTGCCAAGTCGTGGGTGCGTAGCCAAGCAGCGCCGCGGCGGATGTGGTCAAAACGGCGGTTTGTCAGGCAGCTCAGCGGGTGGTGGTCGCGCCGGCGTTGGGAGCGGTTCGGGCAGGTGGAGGATTGGTCCCTCCCAGGTCCCCGATCGACGACCGCTTGGGCGCAACCCAGCTCGTAGTCCGCTCGGCGGGTAGTGAACGTCAACCCCGCCGCGATCTCCGCGCTCTCCCACCCGCTCGTGGTGCGCCGGGCTACCTCGGCCATCGCCGCCCAGCACCGGGCATAGCCCCGCGACACCTCAGCCCACGCGGCGCGCAGCTCGTCGACGATCTCGTCTTCGGAGATCACCGAACTTGCCGACGTCGACATGGATCGACCGTACGTTCGACCCCCCGACAGAACCGACACCGGGCTTCACCTGAGTGATACCGGCGCATCGCCGAATGGTCAGCGCCGCCGAAGCGGCCTTGCCTACTGCAACACCACTGTTCACCGAGGGCAGACAACGGGGCCATGAGGCCGCAAGTGGCATGTGCGGCCCTGGGATGATTCGCACTCAGCGCGGCACCGCGGCGATCCAGCCATTCCGACGATCTAGGAGGACCCGATATGAGCAACGGGATCTCGCTCTCCGCGGCGCCTGATGCGACGCGCACAACCCGACAGCCGCTGAGCAGGGCGCTTCTCATCGTCGATGTACAGAATGACTTCTGTGAAGGCGGCAGCCTCGCCGTCCCCGGCGGCGTCGAGGTAACCAGGGCCATCAACCACCACATCGCCGCCGGTCCGCGGTACGCCCACGTGGTAGCAACTCGGGACTACCACGTCGACCCAGGCACCCACTTCTCCAACACCCCGAACTACGTCGACTCGTGGCCACCACACTGCGTGGCCGGCACCCGAGGCGCCGACTTCCACCCATGCCTGGACACCAGCCCCATCGAGGCCGTGTTCAGCAAGGGCAGGCACGAGGCCGCCTACAGCGGTTTCGAAGGCACCACCGACGATGGCACGGCACTCGCCGTGTGGCTGCGGGACCGCAACGTCAGTGCCGTCGACATCGTCGGCATCGCCACCGACCACTGCGTGCGGGCCACCGCGCTCGACGCCGTGCGCGAAGGGTTCGACACCCGAGTGCTGCTTAACCTCACCCCCGGAGTGGCACCAGTAACCACCGAGACCGCGCTCGAGCAGATGCGTCGCGCTAGCGTCGAACTGGTCGGCGAACCGATAGTCCGCCCGAGCCAGCGGTAACTTGTGATCGTCGGCGTTGCCGGAGGAGTGGGGATCCTTGTCGACGAGGGTGGCAGCATGGGTGAGGCAATGGACCGATGGTCCTCGACGACGCTGCTGGCGTACGTGTTCTGGCACTGGCCGCCAGTGTCCGCGGATGCGTCGAACTACGAGGCCGATCTGGTGGCCTTTCACGCCTCGCTGGTCTGCGCCCCGCCGGCCGGCTTCCTGCACTCCGCGACCTTCCAGGTGGCCGGTGCACCGTGGTTGCCGCAGCATCGAGACTGCTACGAGGACTGGTACGTGATACGAGACTGGGCGGCGGTGGGCACACTCAACACCAACGCGGTGGCACCCGCCCACACGAAATCTCACGATCGGGTGGCCCGCCAGGCGGAATCCGGCGCCAGTGGGCTTTATGCCCTGCGCGCCGGAGACGAGGTCCCGGGCGGCACTGCGGCGACCTGGTTCACCAAGCCCGCCGGGTGGAGCTACGCCGACCTCGAGAGCGCGCTCCAAGCGTGCCTTGATCGGGGCCTGACGCTGTGGCAGCGCCAGATGCTGCTCAGTCCCGCTCCGGAGTTCTGTCTACGCGGAGACGCCGCGCCGGGCCTGGCAGCTTCGCTACATGGCTCACGGGTGACGTACCGCGCTCTTCGCTGATTGGGTAGATGGACTCACCGCTCATATTCAACGCGGGCGACCATCCCGGCGGGGGCAGCATAGTTGACGATCACGCTGGTGGTGCCGTGCGGAAGTGGATACTTGGCCGGCCACCACTGGACGAATACCTGGCCGCCGGCATTGGACAGCACGGTGCGCACATCGGGCGGAGTGGAGCCGCGGTCGGCAACGGCGTAAATACCGTACACGCGGGCACTGCCCTTGTTGCCGTCGGTGTTGGCGGTCAGCAGGATATTCGCAGCGCCACACCAGCCGCCCACAACATCTGTGGGGATCTGCTTGTCGATGCGGGCGTTGGTGGGTGGCAGCTCCACGGTGTTGTCCTCGTCCCTTCGTCGTCGGGCCGGTATTGGTTGTCCAGCGATCTGATGGGCGCGAGTGAGGATGACGTCCCACGGCAGACCGTCTCCGGCATCGGTGTGAGTACCGTCGCCGGTGGCATAGGTGTAATCGCGGTGCATGATCACGCCACCGGGATGGCTCGGATTGCGCAGCGCAGCGGCAGTGTCCGCCAGCGACAGCCGATGGATGGGCAAACCGCGCGCCATGCAGCGATCAGCGACCCACGCGGCACCGAGCTCAAGCATCCGAGGGTGGCGCAGCCACTCCGCGCGATCCCATGCCGAAAATCCGCAGAACGCGGCGTTATCGGACTCCTGGTTGCCGTTTCGGATGGACCAGGCGGCTGCGCTGTAGGGAACGTATGTCTCGGCGCGGTGGTCGTCGAACGCCGCGTGGTACGAGGCCTGGTCGGTGCCGGTCTGAAAATATGCGCCGAGGCTGTCGACGTCTCTGGCGCCCTCGGTGGTGTGTAGCACCACCAGGCGGACACGTTCCCCGAGACGGCTCGAGTAGTTATCGGTGGGGATCACACCGACCGCCAAGGATGAGGCGCGTCGGGATCGAGGTCCCGGATGCCGCGCAGGTCAGGCAGGCTGAGTTTGGCGGCCCGCGCTCGGGCGTCCTCGTCGGGTACACGGACCTCATCGAGATCACGGACATCAGCGAGCACCTCGTCGGCCTGTGCAATGCGCTCGCGCAAGTCCGTGATCATGGTGCTTCCTTCCGGCAGTGGTGCAGCAGCCCGGGTGGGCACCGTACTAGTCGGCTGATGTCGTTGCGCGCTGCGGTCCCGCAACACCGCGGATCGGTCGAGCCCATGCCCAAGCCAGAACCAACACGACAAGCACAAGCAGCACCAGGGCGAGCGGCAAGTGCGCGTTGAGGGTGCCACTGCTGCCGAGCGCTGCTTGCCCGAAGCTTACGGCGAACGCGATCGCGCTGAGTAGCACGGGCCACAGTGGTGCTCGGTAGATTCGCCACAGCCACGCCGCAGCAAGGGTCTGGATACCCGTAGCGATGTGAATGGCAACGGCGAAAGCGCCGTGCAGCGTTATGGCTTCTTCTTCACCAACAAGGTATTCACCCCCGGTGAAACCTTGGAGCACGAAGAGTGCGACGTTGATCGTCAAGATTAGGCGTAGCAACCACACGATGCCGGCGTGTGCGGTGACGTGTGGAACGATTGTTGCAGACGACACTGAACGCATCTCCTCTGAACGATTCATTTGCTGGTCGTACACTTCCAGCCGTGGAGCGATGCCCAACTCGTTGCTCCCCCGGCGGCTCAAGGACGCCAGACCTGCCTCCACGCGGAGCGTATTTTCCGTTCGGCGAGCAACAGTCAATGCCGACCCGCCCAGGCTCGTTGCTCGTTGATCTACAGTCTTTTTCGCGCAATGCACATAAACGGTTATCATGGTGTTCAGGTAAGGCACTTGAGCGGTCGTGTCCGGAGGTGCCGTCGCAGTGTAAAGCGCGTTGGTCGCCAGGCGAAGAGCGGGGCGTGGCGACGAGGTTCTGGCACACATCAGCTCCCAGACCCCGCCGGATAAGGCGTAATAACCTACATGTCCCTCAAGGTAAGCTGGGAGGACATCTCGTCGTCACGACCGGCGTCGTGCCAGCCGACAGCGCGAGCCCACGTAGGCCTGCCATGCGCGGAACGCCAGCCATTTTCAGCCTCAGGGCGGCGCGCAGCGCCTACGGAGTTGGCTCCGAATGGCGGTGAGGGCAGCAGCGGTGGGGGCGTATGTTGCCTACAAGTGGGAGCCGGGCACGCTGCCTGGAGGGTCGGCCGGAAACGGGAGGCAGGACCCCGCGACCATCCGCACGTTGGTTGTATCAGCTGTCCACGCGTCGCGCTCTTACCTTTTACCTTGTGGCCTCGACGAGGAGGACTCCATGACAAAGGTGATCAGTGACGGCGCGGCGTTGTCCCCGACCGTGGAGAAAGTGTGGGACGACCCTGTGTTCTGTGCACCCGGTGAGGGGTCGTGGGAGCTAGAGGTAACTCACTTCCAGAGACCGATCACCAGGTTTGCCGCGCCGGCCTTCACGGCCGGCTTCTCGCGAGGGTTCGCCGAGAGCACAGCCCGATACGGGCTGCTGCTCGACCACCTCAGGCAGGCGACCGTCAACGGGTTCATTTACACCCAGCCCGCGATGTTCGGCGCCGACGGGCCCAACGGGCCCGCCACCGAAGCCGAGATGCAGGCGCGGATCGCGACGTCGGTTCGCGCTTTCGAGGAGAAACTCTGGCGCAAGGATCTCGACCAGTGGGACAGCGTCGACAAGCCTGCCGCGATCGCCAAGCACCGCACCATTCAGGACGCCAATCCGACCGCGCTGTCCGACGAGGAGCTGGTCATACATTTGGGTCAATGCCGTGACCACCTCGAGGCGATGATGTACCTGCATCACAAGTACACGGCGACCGCAATCGTCTCGGTCGGTGACTTCCTCGCGGGCGCGCAGGAGTGGACCGGCGCCACCGTGGGCGAGCTTCTGGAGCTGCTGCGCGGCACCTCGCCGATCTCGACCGGGTTCGCGGCGGCCGAGCTGGACGCCTTGGCCCGATCGATTGGTGCCAGCCAGGGCGCACAGCAGGTCCTGCGCACGGCGGCTCAACCGGCTGAGATTCTCGACGCGCTGGCTGCCGACACTGACGTCGGTGCGGACATGCGGGCCTATCTCGACGCGGTCCGTTTCCGGTCCGTCGGCTACGACGTCGGCGATCTGACCGCCGGTGAGATGCCCGAGTTGCTCGTGGAGGCGATCCGAGCGGCCGTCGCCGGAGCCGCGGCAGCACCGCAGGATGATGCCAAGCTGGCGGAGATCAAGGCGCGGGTGCCCGCCGAGCATGTCACGGAGTTCGAGGAGCGGCTCGGCGAGGCGCGGCTGATCAACCGCCTGCGCGACGAGCGTGGCGTGTACGCCGACGGCTGGGGAACCGGGCTCGCGCGGCGGGCTCTGCTGGAGGCCGGCCGCCGGCTGCACCGCGCTGGCAAGCTAACCGACCCCGCGCATGCCGTCGACATGGAATACGCCGAGCTGGCAGCCCTGCTGCGTGGCGAGCCGGGCCCCAGTCCTGAGGAGGTAGCACAGCGCGCCCGCTGGCGCACGTCGCGAACGATCGAGGACGCTCCACCGTCGCTGGGGCCGAACCCTGCCCCGCCGCCCCCACTGGAGTCTCTTCCGTCCGCTGCCCGCCGCGGCGCCCGGGCGGTGGGTGCCGTCATGGTCAACCTCTTCCAGGTGCCCGACATCGAGAACACGGACACCGTGCTCCACGGCTTGGCCGTCAACGCTGGAACGTACGAGGGCAGGGCGCGGGTCGTCGACGTCGACACCGACTTCACGCGGATCAAGCACGGCGACGTCATGGTCACCCGCATGACCTCGCCATACTTCAACGTCGTGCTCCCACTGCTGGGCGCGATCGTGACCGACCGTGGCGGTCAACTCTGCCACGCCGCAATCGTCGCCCGCGAGTACGGCATCCCGGGGATTGTCGGCACGCGTGAGGCCACCCGGATAATCCCCGACGGGGCGTGGGTTCGAGTCGACGGTGAGGCGGGCGAGGTCACGCTGCTGCGATGAGAGTCAGATGATCCGGCAGTTGGCCGAGGCTACGGACGCAGCCGCCTTCGGCGGCAAGGCCACCCAGCTTGGTGCGGCGATCCGCGCGGGGCTCCCGGTGCCGGCTGGTTTCGCGCTCTCGTTCGAGCAGGCCGAGGCGATGGCCTGCGGTGATCCAGCCGCTCTGGCAGCGCTGCAGGCGTTAGACGTGGGCAGTACGCCCTGCGCGGTGCGGTCCAGCGCCATTGGCGAGGACACTGGCGCGACCAGCTTTGCGGGAACCCACCTGAGCGTGCTGGGGGTGTGCGGCTTCGCCGCAGTTGCCCAGGCCGTCCGCCAGGTGCACGCTTCAGGCCGGGACCCGGGTGCACAGGCCTACCGGGCGCGGCTCGGGCTTGAGCGGACCTCCCGGATGGCGGTGGTGGTTCAGGAGCTGGTGGACGCCAACGTGGCGGGCGTCTTGTTCACCAGGAACCCGGTCACGGGGGCGGCGGAACGGGTGATCGAAGCAAGCTGGGGGCTGGGCGAGGCCGTGGTCTCAGGGCTGGTGACGCCGGACCAGTACCGGCTGGCTGCGACCGGGCGGCTGCTGGAGCGCAGTCTCGGTGAGAAGGATCTGCAGATCCGGCGCAGTGCCAGCGGCGGTACGGAGCAGGCGCCGGTCGCACCGGAGTTGATCTATGCACCCTGCCTGGGCGACGCGGAAGTCGCCGCGCTGCATGCGCTCGCGACGGCGTGCGACCGTGTCTTCGGGTCGCCTGACCATGACATCGAATTCGCTTTCCGAGGCGGTGGAGTGTTTCTCCTGCAGCGACGACCGATCACCAGTGGCTAACGCGACCGTGCGGGGCCTCGGAGCGGCGTTGCTGGCCGCGTCGCTGATGCCGCTCAATTCGACCATGATCGCGGTGGCATTGCCGGACATCGCACGCGAGTACACACATTCCCCAGGCACCGTGACGCAGTCACTGGTGTCAAGCTACCTCGTCGCCGCGATCGTCCTGCAGAGCCCGGGAGGCAAGCTCGGCGACCGGCTCGGGCACTGGCGGGTGTTCGCGCTGGGTCAGGCGCTGATCGCGACGGGCGCCGTACTCGGCTTCGCCGCGCCGACGCTGGGCGTGCTGGCGCTGTCCCGGGTGCTGATGGCGGCCGGCGGTGCGGTGATCGTACCGGCGACGGTGGCCCTGATGCGCATCGAGCTGCCGCCGCAACGCAGGGG
>DASVWA010000332.1:0-6664 GCA_036389855.1 Pseudonocardiaceae bacterium | reverse complement strand
CGAGTTTGAGGCCGACCTCGCCCGGATGAGAACCCGGGAGGGCATGGCCATCGCCAAAGCCAAAGGTCGGCTACGCGGCAAGAAGCCCAAACTCAGCCCGTCCCAAGAAGCCCACCTCGTCGAGCTCCACCAGGCAGGACGACACACCACCACCGAACTCGCCGAGCTGTTCAACGTCGCCCGCTCCACCATCTACCGCGCCATCAATCGCGCGGCTGTCGGATAACCCCAGAACTGGCTCGCGCACCGACCGAAACGTTGTTTCGCTCGAAGTACGGGGCTGGGTCGAGCACGTGCCTGGTGCCTGGCGTTGTTTTTGCACCGAGCAAGGCCGGCTCGAACGTCGTCGAGAGCGCCGCCATTCTCATGGAGTTCGTCGCCGCGCCGCACGAGCGCTGGGCGGAGTTCGCCAACGCATGCACGACACCGAGCACGCCGGCGACGACACCACTAAAGGCATCGTCACCGGGGCTCCACAGTCGGGGGCTCCAGAGCCCCGCTGCGAGCCTGCACGATCAGGCCGATCACCCCGATGGCCGCGCCTCCCAGCGATATCGCGAGCAACGCCGGTGAGGTGGTTCCGGTCAAGGCGTCGCCGAGCACGACGAGCGCAATCGATCCGGGTATGACGCCCACAGTGCCCACGAGGTAATCGCGAAACCGGATCGACGACACCGCACTGCAATAGTTGAGCACCGAAAACGGCACCGCTGGGATCAATCGCAGCGACGCCACGGCGAGCCAACCACGACGGCGCAGTCGCGTGTCGATCACGCGCAGCAAACCACGATCAAGGTGCGGTTCTAGCAGGCTGCGGCCTACCCGACGAACCACAACAAAGGCCAATACCGCAGTCAACGTGGTCGCCGACAGTGACAGCACCACGCCCAGCGCGGGGCCGAACAGCAATCCCGCGGCAAGGGTGAATACGGTGCGGGGAATCGGTGCGATCGTCACCACGGTCTGACCCAGCAGGAACAACATCGGTGCGGCGATGCCGGCCGCCTGTGCCCAATCCCGCATCTGCAATGCGGTGGGCACCGGCAGCACCAGCGCTGCGACGATTAGCGTGACGAGCAGCAGCCCGGCCACCAGCAGACGGGTACGGGGCGCGCTCACTTGTCCTCCGAACACCGGCAACGGGTGCGCAGGCAATCTTACCCGCCCCCCAATCCCGGGGTGTCAGTCCGCCGTGCCCGGTGTGTCAGTCCGTAGTGCCCGGTGCGGGTCGCGCAACGGACTCACGGCTGTGCCGGTACGTGATGCTGATCCTGGGCCCACCGTGGGCGGCTTTGGGCACGGTGTGCTCCCAGTCGTGCTGGCTGCGACCCCCCATCACGAGCAGGTCGCCGCCGTCGAGGGTGAACCAGCGGCCGGCGCCGCCGCCACGCGGGCGCAGTCCGAAGCGTCGGCGACTACCCAGCGACACGATGGCGACTAGCGGTCGCTGCAGCGAAAAACGTACTCGATCACCGTGCCAGGCCACCGAATCCCGGCCGTCGCGGTAGTAGTTGGCCCAGATCGAGTCGAACGCGACCCCGTAGCGCTGCGAGAGCAGGGTAGCCAGATCGTCCAACGGCGGCGGCGACGTGCCAACGGTCCAGCCGCAGGTCAGCCGCGGCTCGATGACGTGGCGGCCGTGGATCCAGCGTTCCCGCTGGTCCCACGCCGCGGAGCCGGCCAGCTCCTCGAACAGCGTGTCAGCACCGGACAGCCAAGCCGGAGCAACGTCGACCCACGACTCGTCGTCGAGCTGACAGCGGCGCAGCGTGCTGTACATCTTGTCGGCCGCCGGGTTGCCGGCGCCGAACAGCGAAGGCTGAAACGGAAGACTCACCACTCAAGTTTGACCGAACGACGATCCGTGTAACCCTAAGCGTGTGACGGCAGGGGCTCCGGCGCGCGCGCGGCTACCGCTACAACTGATCCTCGCATTGCTGGCGAGCCTTCCCGGGGCCTACCTCGGTGCCGCCGACTATCTGGGCCTGCCGCACCTCGAGATGTCACCGCTGGTAGCCGCGGGAGTGTTCGGCATAGCGATCGTGGGCGCCGCGTTCATCCTCTCTTGGGCTGCCGAGGCCGCCCAGGTCGATATCAGCGCCGGGTTGGCGCTGGCGTTGCTGGCGTTGCTGGCGGTGCTGCCGGAGTACGCGGTCGACTTCGTTTTCACGTACCAGGCGGGGCAGATCTACGGGGAGGCAGGAGCGTGCGTGCCCATCGAGGGCGGCGCCAACCCGTGCTCGCTTGCATTGGCGAATATGACCGGTGCCAACCGGGTGCTGGTCGGTGTGGGCTGGCCACTGGTGGTGCTCATCGCGACCTGGGCCGCGCTGCGTAACCGCAGGGCCGGCGGCGCGCCGGATGACGACACCCTTCCCGGTGAGGTGAGGCTGGTTCCCACGATGTCGGCGGAGGTGGTCTTTCTCGGCATCGCCACCCTCTACTCGCTGACCTTGCCGCTGCGCCACACCCTCACCCTGGTCGATGCCGGCGTGCTGGTCACGATCTTCGCGCTCTACGCTTGGCGGCTGTCGAAGGCGCCGTCCGAGAAACCCCAGCTGGTCGGGGTGGCCGCGTGGGTCGGCGAGCAGAACCGCTGGCGGCGCCGCACGCTCGTCATCACGTTCTTCGCCGTGGCGGGGCTGATGATCCTGGCGACCGCCGAACACTTTTCCGAGGCGCTGGTGTCCACCGGGGCGCAACTGGGTGTCGAGCAATTCCTGCTCGTGCAATGGGTGGCTCCGCTGGCCAGCGAGTCTCCCGAGCTGATTGTGGCGTGCCTGTACGCCTGGCGGCTGATGGCGTCGAACTCGCTGGGCACCCTGCTGTCCAGCAAGGTCAACCAGTGGACGCTGCTCGTCGGCACCATCCCGATAGTGTTCGCGCTGTCCGCGGGGACCACCGACGGTCTGCCGATCGACTCCCACCAGCGCTTGGAGCTGCTACTCACTGCCGCCCAGTCCCTGTTCGCGGTGGCGATCCTGGTGAATCTGAGTTTGACCGTTTACGGCGCAGTGGGCCTGCTGTCGCTGTTCAGCACGCAGTTCATCGTGAGCATCACGATGTCACAGTCGGTGAACCAGAAAGTGATCCTCGCGCTGTCCGCGGTCTATGTCGCGTTGGCGATCGGGCAAATCATCCGGCTCCGCCGGCGGACCATGCGGGTCATCCGCGACGGCCTCATCACTCCCTTCCCCGAACTCGAACGGGTCCCGACGGGCTCGTAAGTACCACCAGCGCTCTAAAGAATGAACTTAAGGTGAACTTGTCCCACGCGCGGGTGCGCGAACACCAATCAGATGAGATACCAGCCGATCCACCAGCCGACGACGGCAGTCACAGCGACCAGCACGAAAACCCATGTCATCGCCACAAGCAGAGAGTTGCGTCGTAATTGTCGTAACCGCCGTGAAAGACGTGACCGTCGCCGGGGAAACACTGGGGGTGGCAAGTGTTGAAGATCCGGCTGCCGGTTCATGTGCTCAGCTAGTTCGCGCTCCCACAACACGGCGTCGATGCCCTTCACCGTCCGACCCCTTCTCGATCGATGCTTTGCCATCACACGCCGATCGCTGCCCGGGCCCAGCACTTCGCCGATGCCGTCCTACGGCTGTCATCGACCACGTCCAGTGCTGCGTTACCAATTTCTTCATTTCTGGTTCCCGCTATGTAAGGTAATCGCTGTCGGTCTCCACTGAAACACTAATTGTGACCGAAGTAATGAAGTGCGCCGTTGTGCGATCTTTCCGATCACGTGTATGTGGGTACTCGGACGGGTACAGCTCAGTGATGAGGATGCTGCAGCAACTGCTCGGTTGAGTCCGACGCGCCCGCGGCACTGTCCGCGTCATGGATCTCAACCCGCTGAACTGGCTGTACATCACTTACAACACCATCGAGGAGGCAGTCCGAGTCACCAACGGCCGCGATGAGCCGTTACCGCCGGCGGAATAATCGGACGCTCGAAATCATGGTTCGCGACGGCGAGCGGTTCGCCGACGGCACCCGCCTTGACGCCGACTCGGTGCGTCACGCGTTCGACGAGCAGATCCGCTGGGCGGCCCCACATCCGCCGGGCACGCACTTCAACATCGACCGGCGGACTCGCACCGAGGTTGTCGACGACCGCACAGTGCGGCTGCACCTGCCGGAGGTCGGCGGTCCCACGCTGGGCAAGCTACGCGCCACTCACCTCATGAGTGAGCGATTCTGGCGCGATCTGGGCTTCGGATACGCCCAAGATCAGTCCGGCGAGGGCCATTGGTGAATTATCGACGCACCGGGCCCGTGGGCTTCCGGACCGTTCACGCTTGTCGAGGGACGCTCGCTGGTAGTCGCGCCTCAGGTGCTGTATGCGGTGAACCGGGAGGTGAACTTCCTGCCGTACGCGACGAGTTTCGAGGTGGTCGACACCTCGGTGAGCACCGGGCACTGGCCGGTGCAGAGATCACCGTGTTCGGGGAACGCGCCGTTCGACGGGCTCGAGGTCGAACGGCTTGTGCGGCTCGGCCTGGTACCAGTAGGCCACCGACGAGAGGTCGTCGCTGCGTTTGTTCGCATGGCCGTGTTCGATGCTTACCCGGATGGATTGTTCGAATGGTATGGGATCTTCGATGTGGAAGCGGTACAGGCTGATTTGTCCGCTCCAGTTGTCGCCACCAGGCAGTGTGATGCCGTGGTATGGCGCGTGGTAGGGCTGTGTCGGGCACCATGCGGTGTTGAAATAGTCTTCGGTGCCGGTGCCGTGCAGCGTCGGTGGCCACTTGTCACCGTCGATGAAAATCATGTCGTCGCCTTCGCCGTACCAGTTCCACTCGTTGGTGTCGCGAAGGTTATGGATGTTGAGAATGCAACCGACATAGTGCCCGCGGCCGGCCGCGTCCAGGATGGTGTAGTTGGATTCCCCGTCGAGGTTCACTCCGGTAAGCAGGAAATCGGCGTTGCTCTCCGATGCCTGGTCAATTCCCGGGCAGGGATCACTGCGCCGCCACTGGGCGTGGAAACGTCCAATGCCGTCTTCGAGCTCGTCGATCTCCTCGTAGTCAATGTAGTAGTAGAAGAACACCTGCTCGTCGGTCAGCTCGCTGGTGATTTCCAGCCGGGCACCCGCACCGAACGGCATGTGAAAAAAGCAGTTGAACCCCTTACCGTCCTCTGGACTCATCTGCAGCGGGGCGGAGACGAAGTTCGCGGTGCGGCCGTGCCCGATCCCGAAGAAATCACCGAGAGGTACGGCGATGCTGGGGTATTCTTCGCCGTCCCAGTATGCGCGAAGCACGAGCCTTCGCAGGTAGTCGGGCTGGCGCATCCACGGGTCGCGCAGCATCCGTTCGTTGGCGACCGTCGCCCAGATGTGGTTGATGGTGCCAGCCGCCTCGATGTCCGCGAGCGTGGCGGTCTGCCCAGGCTGGAGGGTGATGCGGTCGTCGTTACCGCCCGTGCGGTCCCAGCTGGACGCGCGGCGCCGGCGGGTGCTGCGCAGCCGCGGCAGGTCTCTCAGGCTTGAACCGTACGGGCCGTAGTTGACGGTCATGCCAGACCTCCGGTGTCGGCAGCGGCGCGCTCGGCTGGCAGGATCCGGCTGCCGTTGCGAAACGCGGCTTCCAGCGATTCCAGGCTGCGTTCCTTTGTTTCCGGCACCATCCACCACACGACCGGGAAGAGCACGACGCCGATCACGGCAAAGACGATAAAAGCGCTACCGATGCCTGCGAATGCGACGAAGCTCGGGAACGCCAGTGAAATGACGAACGCGGCCAGCCAGTTGAACAAGGTGGCAATCGCCATCGCCACGCCCCGGATGGCAAGCGGGAAGATCTCGGCCAGCAGCACCCACAACACCGGGCCCCAGGTCGCCGAGAAGGTGTTGGTGAACACCACGAACGCCCCCGCCGCGATGACGAACAGCGCGGTCGAATTGACCGGCAGGATCAGCACTGCCGCACCGATGGCGAACAAGCTGGCCGACATGCCCACCAGCCCCGCCAACAGGACGGGTTTGCGGCCTCGCCGATCCACGATCTTGGATCGGACGACCAGCGCGATGGTGGCGATGTTCACCAGTCCGTTGAGGAAACCGAACAACAATGCGGTGGTCTCGGACACCCCGAAGCCGGTGAGGATGGTCGGTGCGTAGTACACGATCGCGTTGATCCCGGTGATCTGCTGGAAGATCGCCAACAGGGCGCCCAGCAGCAACAGCCGGCGCACCCAGGGGGCGGACAGCCGGGCGCCGGTGCGCGCGTCGCGCTGCTGCTGTTCCAGTGCCGTGATCTCGGTGAGCTCACGCTCGGCGAGGTCGGGGTCGGCGCGCAGGCCGACCAGGACATCACGGGCCTGTTCGAGATGTCCACGCCGCACCAGCGATCGGGGGGTGTCGGGCATGGTGAACATCCCCACCATCAGCACGATCGCGGGGAACACGCCGATGAGCAACATCCACCGCCACGAGCCGGTGAAGGCCAGTGCGTAGCCGATCGCCGCGGACAGGGCCGTCCCTACGATGATCAGGTACTGGTTCAGAGAGGTCACCGTGCCGCGGTCGGAGGCAGGTGCCATCTCGGCCAGGTACAGCGGCACGGTCACCGACGCGATACCGATCGCCAATCCCAGGATGAAACGGAACACCACCAACCCGTTGACACTCGGAGCCAGGCCAGTACCC
>DASVWA010000331.1:0-2265 GCA_036389855.1 Pseudonocardiaceae bacterium | reverse complement strand
GTTGGCACAGCCGTGCTCTTGTACATGATCATGCGCATGGTCGTGGACTTGCCGGCGCTGTTCGGGCCGAGGAACCCGGTGACGGTCCCGGGCGCGATCGTGAAGCTGAGGGAGTGCACGGCGGTGGTGTCGCCGTAGCGCTTGGTGAGCTCGTGCGCCTCGATCATGACCGGAACCGTTCTGGGGGATGGGGTGGGACGGAGTGCTCAACAGCGAAGGCTGAGGCAGGTGACCGTGCCGCGGTGGGGCGAGCGAAGGATGGTCGGGCGGGGGGCGGGCAGTCAGGCCTGCTGCGGCGTGCGGTGTGGCTCGCTGTCGAGGCTGGCTGCCGGGGTCGCCGGTGATGCGGTGCGGCGTGGCCAGGTCCAGGCGGAGCGCAGGATGAAGGCCACGATCAGCACCTCGACTCCGATGGTGAGGGCGTAGTAGAAGGCATAGTCCGAGGGCGCCCCCACAAAGTTGAGGATCAGGAGGGGGCTGTACAGGGATGCAACGACGAGGTTCGTGACGCGGTTCATACGGGCGGGCAGCGTCATGGAGAGCATGATCATCAGGGTCGGGATCGCGATGATCACGAAGAAAATGGACATCAGATTCCCGCTGATGTCGAACTTGAAGATGACGCCACTGCGGATGTCATCGATTTCGCCGGGCTGGTAGAGGTGGAAGTAGTCGATGTAGATGATGAAGAACATGAGGCTGGTCCAGGCTGCCGCCAGCTTGGCCTGCATGCGCAGATCTTCCAGCCTGCTCTGGGACGGCTTATTCTGCAGTGCGGTGTGGGATTGAGGTGTTCTCATCACAATGCTCCTTGCCTTGATTGGGTGGGTGCTTCCACCTTCACGGATGCCGGCGGCGGGCACATCAGCCCGGAGCCAGATTCGACCTGGCCGTTGGCACAGCCGAGCTCTTGTACTTTCGGCTAATACGCCGATCCCGCGGGCTGCCTAGGCTGATCAGGTGGCCACCGACGCACTCCGCGCGCTGTGGGCCGAACCTCGACCCACGAATGCCCCGGGCCGGGGGCCGCGGGACTGGGCCTTGGTCGCAGTATTCATCTGCTGGTCGGTGGTGGAAGTGGTGCTTCGCCAGAACCTGGTGCTTCGCCAGGACCTGGCGCCACGCCCGCTGCTGTTGCTCGCGACGCTCGCGGTCCTCGGCCCCCTGCTGTGGCGACGCACGCACCCGCTCGTCGCGGTTGTGGTCGCCTTCGGCACGTTGACGATCGTCGACAGCGTCAGAATCCTCACCGGGTCGCACGGCGCCCTGCTGGACAGCATCTCGGCGGCGCTGATCCTGGCCTACGCCCTGTTCCGGTGGGGCTCCGGTCGGGAAGCCGCAAGCGGCCTCGGCGTCATCCTGGTCTGGCTGCCCATCACCCACGTTGCCGACCACATGAGCCTGTGGGCGAGGGTCGCAGACTACGCGATCTTCCTGTTCGCCGCCGCGCTCGGCGCCGCGATCCGCTATCGCCAGAAGGTCCGCATCCGCGACATCGACCAGGCCAAGGCCCGCGAACGCGAACAGCTCGCTCGTGAACTCCACGACACCGTCGCCCACCACGTCTCGGGCATCGCCATCCAGGCCCAAGCAGGACGTGCCATCGCGGCCTCCCACCCCGAGCGTGCCGTCGAGGTCCTGGCTGTCATCGAGGACGCAGCGACCCGCACCCTCACCGAGCTGCGCGCCATCGTCGGCGTGCTCCGCGCCTCCCAGGGCACCGAGTTCGCGCCGCAGCGCGGCGTGGCCGAGGTCGAGCAGCTCGCCACCGATGGCCAGGCGCGTCCCTGCGTCGAGGTGACGCTCTCCGGCGAGTTCGACGACCTCAGCCCGGCGGTCGGGGCCGCGATCTACCACCTGGCCCAGGAGTCCGTCACCAACGCTCGACGGCACGCCCGCCACGCGACCCAGGTCACCGTCGCCGTCACAGGCGACGCCGACCGGATACGGCTGACCATCGACGACGACGGCTCCGCCGGCGCGGGCGGCCGCGCCCCAGCGGGCTATGGCCTGGTGGGCATGCGGGAACGCGCGTCACTGCTCGGCGGCACCTTCCACGCCGGCCCGGCCGCCGAGCGGGGCTGGCGGGTAGAGGCGGTCCTGCCCCGAATCGGGACGCCACGATGAGCATCAGGGTCCTCATCGCCGACGACCAGCCCATCGTGCGCACCGGGCTGACGATGCTGCTCGACGCCCAACCCGACATCGAAGTGGTCGGTGCGGCCGCCGACGGGCGCGAGGCAGTCCGCCTGGCGCTCCAGCTGC
>DASVWA010000330.1:0-1595 GCA_036389855.1 Pseudonocardiaceae bacterium | reverse complement strand
GGGGTGGAGGCGATCTCCAACGGGGCCTTGCTCGGTGGTCCGGAACCGGCCGGGCCGGGTTGGGAGAAGTGGCGCTGGCAGGCGAGCGAGCCGATGACCACTTACCTGGCGTTCGTGGCGATCGGGCAGTTCGACCTCGTTCGTCGGGACACCGAGTTCGGTCCGTACCTGGCCGCCTACGCGCAGGGGCTCGATCCGCAGGTCGCCGAGGCCGCGCGGGCGTCGGTGGAGCGGACGCCTGAGATCACCAGATTTCTCTCCGGGATCTTTGGTCCCTACCCGTTCAGCAACCTCGGCGGCGTGGTGCCCAACGCCCCTCTCGTGGGCTTCGCTTTGGAGGCCCAAACCCGTCCGGTCTACGGACCGGTGTTCTGGGGCGGCGGCGAACCGGATGTCACGGTGGTGGTGCACGAGCTGGCCCATCAGTGGTTCGGCGACAGCGTCTCGGTGAGCCGCTGGAGCGACATCTGGCTCAACGAGGGCTTCGCCGCCTACGCCGAGTGGCTCTACACCGAACGCACCGGCGGCCGCAGCGCGCAGCAGACCGCGACGCAGACCTACGCGCTTTTTCCCGCCGATTCCGAGTACTGGCGGACCCCGCCGGGCGATCCCGGCGCCGCCAAGGTGCTCACCGGAGCGGTGTACAGCCGCGGCGCGATGGCGCTGCAGGCGCTCCGGGCGACAGTGGGGGATGAGGACTTCTTCGCTGCGCTGCGCACCTGGGCCACCGAGCGGCGAGCTGGAAACGGCTCGGTGGCCGACTTCCTGGCTGTCGTGGAGAGAGTCTCCGGCGAGGACGTTGATGACGTCGCCCAGACCTGGCTGTTCAGCCCGACCCGCCCGCCTGCACCACCTGTGTGAGCGCGATCCGATCACGCGGGTCCGCACGACCTAAGATCCAGTTCTGGGAGGCGACCATGCGAAATCGGGCATTGCTGATCGGGCCGGGCCTGGCGGTGCTGCTGGTCCTGATCGCCATCGTGGTCTTTCCGTGGCGCAGCTCGGATTCCCGTCCCGGCTCCGAGGCACCACCGCCTCCTGCGGTCGCTTTCCAGCCGGTTCCCGGCGCCGAAGGCATCGGTGATCCCTATTTCCCGCGGGCGGGGAACGGCGGCTACGACGTCACTGGCTACGACATCCAGGTCCGGTACGACCCTTCCAGCGACCGGCTCGAAGGGCACACCACGGTCACCGCCCGCGCCACCCAGGACCTCTCCCAGTTCAACTTGGACCTGCGGCTGCCCGCAACCGCTGTCGCGGTGGACGGCCAGCCGGCGGGTTTCCGTCACGACGGTGGCGAGCTGCAGGTGACTCCCGCGGCGCCGGTGCGCGCCGGCCAGCCGATGTCGGTGCTGGTGGACTACGTCGGAGTGCCCTCCAGCATCTCCGATGGCGGTGGTGTTGCCGAGCCGTGGGTGCGCACCGCCGACGGTGCACTCGCAGTGGGAGAGCCCGATAGCGCCGCGTGGTGGTACCCGTCCAACGATCACCCGTCGGACAAGGCGACCGTCGCGGTGACCGTGACCGTGCCCGCTGGGGTGGAGGCGATCTCCAACGGGGCCTTGCTCGGTGGTCCGGAACCGGCCGGGCCGGGT
>DASVWA010000329.1:0-5014 GCA_036389855.1 Pseudonocardiaceae bacterium | reverse complement strand
CTGGTCGGCCAGGGTTTGGTCTTTCCACGGAGTGAATCCGAGGATGCTCACGGCTGTTCGTGGCCGTTGATGTAGCGATGGAGGTAATCGGGAACTCTTCACTTTATTTTGAACCCGGATTTGATTTCCGTCGGGCCGTCCGTCGTGGCGAGAGCGGCTGGCCTCGGCTTTACGGCGTGACCGCGATGAAGAGGAACGCCGCAAAGATCAGCAGGTGGATGACGCCTTCGAGCACGATGGCCGTGCCGAGGGACACGGTGAGGATCCCGATCAGGCCAGTAAGGGCGAGCAGGATCATCTCAGTGCCGTTGAGCCCGAGCAGCAGCGGCCCGTCGAGCCAGATCGAGGCGACGGCGATTGTTGGGATTGTGAGGCCGATGCTGGCCAGTGCCGAGCCGTACGCGAGGTTGAAACTCGTCTGGAGACGGTTGACGGTGGCGGCCCGCACCGCTGCGAGTGTCTCGGGAAGCAGTACCAGCAGCGCGATGGCCACCCCGACGGCCGACAGGGGTGCGCCAAGGGCGCTGACTCCCGATTCGATCACCGGCGAGATGGTCTTGGCGAGTCCGACGACAGCGACCAACGACACGATCAGCAGTAGGAGGCTCCCCAGCGCGCGGCGCGTCGAGGGTGGCTGTTTGTGCACGTCGGAGCTGTTGTCCGTCGCCGCAGCTGGGACGGGGAGGAAGTAGTCCCGGTGACGCACGGTCTGGACGAAGACGTACGTCCCGTACAGCGTCAGCGAGACCACGGCGGCGAAGGCGAGCTGGACACCGGAGAACGTGGGTCCTGGTGAGCTCGTGGTGAACGTGGGCAGGACGAGGCACAGCGTCGAGAGGGCGAGGACGGCCGCGAGCGCGCCGCTGCTGCCTTCGGTGCGGAAGGACACCACGTGGTGGTGCAGTGCACCGATCAGCAGGCAGATTCCGACAATGCCGTTTGTGGTGATCATGACAGCAGCGAAGACGGTGTCCCGCGGCAGCGACGCCGTGTCCGGCCCGCCGGACAGCATGATGCTAAGAATCAGGCCGACCTCGATGACCGTCACTGCGACGGCGAGAACGAGCGAGCCGAAGGGCTCGCCAACACGGTGCGCAACCACCTCCGCGTGGTGCACCGCGACGAGCACGGCTGCGATCAGTCCAACGCCGACCACCAGGAGGAGTGCAGGTGGCAGGCTACGGTTCCACACCGCTGCGATCAGCAGCAGGGCGATGATGGGCGTGGCAACGGTTCGGAGGGTGCTCTGGGCGCGCACGCCAACGAGCCTTTCACAGCAACGTCGCCTGCCCGGCCGGATCGATCTCGTGACGCTCGTCGCCAAGCGACCGCCACGCGTCGGTCGGCTTATCCCGCTCAAAGATCGTCAGCGGAAGCAACCGTGGACCCAACAGACGAGGCGCCGCAGCCATTTCCGATTCATCACCAAGAGATCCTGCCTGTGGTCGACAGCTCGGCAATTTCTAGTCATACTTCTGACCATGACGACAATGTCGCTCGCCGATGTGAAGGCGCGCCTCTGGGAGCTGGTGGGGAGGGTTCACGCGCATCACGAACGAGTCTTGGTGACGGTGCATGGCCGACCGTCTGCCGTGTTGATTGCGGTGGAGGATCTGGAGGCGTTGGAGGAGACATTGTCGGTGCTGTCTGATCCTGACACTCTGCGGCGCTTGGTGGAGTCCGATGCCGAGCTGGCGCGGGGCGAGGTCGTGGGTGCTGAGGAGTTGGCGGAGTCGATGGCGGCACGGCGTCGACACTCCGCGTGAGTCACGGGTTGACGGATCGCTTCTCGCTGCGCGTGACTCCCACCATTCGCCGAGCGCTGGCTGAGCGGCTTCCCGAGTCGGTTGCCTTTGCTGCGTTCGAGTTCATCAACGGACCGCTGCTGGATAATCCGTACCGGGTGGGTCGACGTCTCTTGGCGCCACTGGATGATCGATACAGCGCTCGCCGCGGCAGCTATCGGATCATCTACCGGATCGACGATAAGACGCGGACGGTCACGGTCGTCGATGTTGATCATCGCAGCGGTGTATACAAGCCCCACTGAGTCATGTGGTCCAGCGTGGGCGGGTGGCCGTCTTGGCTGGTGGGGCTGTGGAGCGGGCGACGGGAATCGAACCCGTATGGCCAGCTTGGAAGATCGGGCAGCGATCATGGTCTTGACCAGCAAAATGCTGACCTGCGGGTATACAGCGACAGATGACAAGGATGACCGCTGTTAACCGCTGGTGGCCGTGAGAAGGGGCATGCGGGGGGGCACGCCAGGCTGAAACGGCGGTCGTATCCTGCCGGGCATGACGTTCGAACGGATCACCATTGACCCCGGGTTAATGGGGGTGTGCCGACGATTCGTGGGTTGTGCGTCCCGGTGGCTACCGTGGTGTCGATGGTGGCTGATGGGATGACGGTGGAAGAGATCTGCCGGGATCTTTCTGATCTGACGCCAGAGGATGTGTCGTAGTCATTGCGGTACGCCGCGGAGACGGTGCGGGGGAACGGCAACTGCCGCTGCGTCCGTCCGCATGAGGCTGCTGCTGGACGCCACTGACAACAACCTTCTCCCCGCGGCGACCTGACACCGATCGCAGTCAGGAGTTACCCCGGTGTCCGGGCGTGAACGGGTGCGTGAGGGCACAAGCCATGATCTCGATCGTTCTGGTTGAGTTGCCAGGCTTCGGTCGCGAAGCCAGCGGGTTGCTGACCGGTGGGGTCAGCACCTTGACTGTTGTCCCTAGATGACAGGAGCCTCCCCGGTAGGACGTCTCGGTCGAATGCACCTGGAGGTCGACATGGTCGCCGCTGAGGGGACGAGGGCCTTCGTTCAATCTGCCCCGGAGCCCCGACTCCGAGCGCGGCAGGGCCTAGCGATCTACTTCGGGATAGTCGTTCTGCTCTCGGCGGTGTTCCAGGTTCTCCTTATCGAGACCAGTACTTGGGTTTGGGTTGTCCCGCTCATGTGGTCGCCTGCTGCGGCCTCGATAGTGGCTCGCCTGGTGCTGCGTGAGGGTTTCGCCGATGTGTCTTTCCGTGTCGGTGGTCGCCGCGGGTGGCAGGCCATTGTGGTGGCCGTTATCTTTCCAATCGTCATCGGGCTAACCGTTTACGGCATTGCGTGGATGACAGGCTTGGCGAGGTTCGCTCCGCGCCCCGGCGGGTTGGTCGCCCAGCTGGGCGTGGCTAGCGCATCACCCGTTGCGGCGTTCCTGGTCATGCTCGTGGCGGCCGCGACCATCGGAACCATCGTGGGCATCCTGACGGCCGCCGGTGAGGAGATCGGCTGGCGTGGCTACATGCTCACCCGGTTGATCGATGCGGGGATCCCCCATCCTGTCTTGGCCAGCGGGCTGATCTGGGGCCTGTGGCATGTCCCTATTGTTTTCGGCGCGGGTTACGCCGCGGGCCCATCCCCGACCGCCTCGGCCCTCCTGCTCGTGGTCTTGGCTACAGCGTTTGGCGTTGTGTTTGCGCGTTTACGCTTGCAGACCGGTAGTGTCTGGCCCGCGATCGTGCTGCACGCCGCGTGGAACAGCATCATTCAGTCCGCCTTCGATTCGGCGAGGATGGGAGGCGACGGCTCCCCCCTGCACGATGCCGCATCATGGTGGGTCGGCGAATCAGGTGTCCTCACGGTGATCGCCATGATCATTGCTGCCGTCGTCTTCTCACAGGGGCGCTGGGCAATTCGTAGACGACCCGAAGTCCGGCACGTCACAGACGTGGCAACCACTGATGGCCCATGAATCGAACGACCTACGACGGTGGCCCTTCCCGCGATCGAGGGGGATACCGTTGTGGCAGAGCGGGCGACGGGAATTGAACCCGCATGGCCAGCTGGAAGGCTGTGCCTAATGCGCCGTCAGTGCACTCAATCTGCGGTCAGGCCGGGTCACAAGTACGCGCTGTTGACCGTGGTTGACCGTCCTTAATGGCACGCTAATGGCACAGGCGGGGGTGCCGGTCTTGCCGCGGGGGTGGATGAGTGAAGCAGGTATCCCGTCGCGTCGGCGAGCTTGCCTCGGAAGCAGGCCTGGGGTAGGGGTCCTGGAGCACCTCACGCGCTGATGAGCTGGACCCCTACCCATGCCTGCTACGCCTTGATGCCGACGCGACGGGATACCCGCGCCCCGGTGACCACACCCTCGTGCCAGCAGGGGCCATCCCTGAGCAGGGCACGCCCCAGGCCCGATACCGCCCCTGATCTCGGATCGGTTGACCTTCCGTGTGAACGCTGATCGGCCGTGCGTCCGTTTTGCTTCGACACTGCGTGCCGCTGAGCTGCGGCTATGCGCCGTGGACCTCGATCAGTGTCACCTCGTCTTGCCGCTTTCGCCAACAGCTCGCTGAGGATGATCACACATGCACCCCAGTTGGAAGACTGCGCTCGATGCGCATCAGCACTCGGCCCCTGCGAGACCGGCCAGTAGTCGTCATCATCTGGTCTCGAAGGGTGCAGTCGCGACGTAACTCGATGTCGTTCTGGGGTAGGTGATCGTCCCAGTCGCGGTGGAGGCCTCAAGCTTGCGCCGACTCGGCAAGACCCCTCTGTAGCTCATCTGCGTTCATCACCGGGATGAACTCAACCCTTGAGTTGAGGTTCTGGAACAGTGGCTCGGCTATTACAGGAATTTGCGCCGGGTCATCAAGGTCGAAGAAGATGTAGGCTGTACGCTTGCCGTTCTCGGTCCCAAAATAGGCAGCCTCGGGTTGGATGCGCGCCACGAGGGATTGATTGAGCTCCGCCATCTTTCCGTTGCGAATGGCCTGATTGGCTGCCTCAAGCCCCAGCTCCCATTTGAGCAACATTCGCATTTTTATCCCATTCCTCATCTGGTGGTATGCGCCTTAGATTCAAGTTATTGTAACGGGCCGCTCCGCATGGTCGTATTGAACCGCTCGAATGGAGCAATATATGCTTGATCTGTGATGACCTGCGCACTTTCCGTGCGACGGGCTCTGCCGAGGATTACTGAGTGAACGCGCCTTGTAGCGCAGTGTAGGATCACCAGATAAG
>DASVWA010000328.1:0-10556 GCA_036389855.1 Pseudonocardiaceae bacterium | reverse complement strand
CCGATGGCCCAAGCCAACGCTCGGATCCAGCGCATCATGCGGCTGGCCGAGGAGGAGGCAGCCGAGCTCAAGGCCAACGCCGAGAAAGAGGCCACCGCACAGAGGGCCCTCGCTGAGCAGGAGGTCACCGAGCTCAGAGCCCGCGCCGACCAAGAGATCGCGAGGCTACGAGCGCGCGCCAACAGCGAAACCCAGTCGCTGTTCGAACACACGAAGCAGCACTGCGACCAGCTTGAGGCAGATTCACTCCGGCGGCAGGAACTTGCCGAACAGGATGCGGCGCAGGCGATCGCCCAGCGTGATTCTGAGGCGACCGAGCGCATCCGCGGTATTGAGATGCGCAGTATCGTTCGGGTGTGCCTCATGCTGCGGGCCGTCGACGAGCACCTGGTAACGCGGTTCGGCGCGGTCGAGCGGGAAGAGACTGCGTTGCGCGAGTTACGAGCCCAGGCCGCCGAGGAGACAACCGCCCTGCAAGCGTTACGCACAGAGGTCACTGCGGCGCTAGCCACCACGCACCAGCTCTTGACGGAAGCGATCGGGCAGGTCCAGCAGACCATGACCGACGACCCCGACGATTCAGAGGATTCCGTACAGGTGCCCCTCCAGCGCAGTACCGAGAGCGGGAAGATCTACCTGCTCAACGCCGGAGCCGAGGAACGACGGTCCACGCACCCATCCAGTTGAGCCGGTGAAACCCGGGCACAGTGATGCGGTTGCGCAGGCCATGACCGCCCTTAACACGTCGGACTGCGCCACGTCAGATTCACCCACGTCTGGGTTCATCGCGGCCGACGAGCAGTGGAGCACGCACAACTACCACCCGCTGCCCGTGGTGATCGCCACGGGCGAAGGTGCCTGGGTCACTGACGTGACCGGCCGCCGTTACCTGGATTTCCTCGCCGGTTACTCGGCGTTGAACTTCGGGCACCGACATCCCGCTCTGGTGGCCGCTGTGACACACCAGATGGGTCGGCTGACGCTGTCCTCGCGTGCCTTTCACCACGATCTGTTCGGCGCATTCTGCCGGGAGCTCGCCGAGTTGACCGCGACCGAGATGGTGCTCCCGATGAACTCCGGAGCCGAAGCCGTCGAGTCCGCGATCAAGGTGGCCCGGCTGTGGGCGCACCGGGTCAAGGGTGTCCCGGACGGCACCGCGGAGATCGTGGTGGCAGGCGGTAACTTCCACGGCCGTACCACCACGATCGTCTCGTTCTCCACCGACGAGATCGCCCGAGCCGGGTTCGGCCCTTTCACCCCGGGTTTCGTGGTGGTTCCTTACGGGGATCTGGACGCACTGCACGGCGCGATCACAGCCCGGACGGCGGCCGTCCTCATCGAACCGGTGCAGGGCGAGGCGGGAGTCCTGGTACCCCCGCCGGGTTATCTCGCCGCGGTCCGCGCAGCCTGCGACGACGCGGGCATGCTGCTGATCGCCGATGAGGTCCAATCCGGGCTGGCCCGCACCGGCGAGTTGCTGGCCCTGGACCACGAAGGGGTGCGAGCCGACCTGTACACCCTGGGCAAAGCGCTAGGCGGGGGGATCGTGCCGGTCTCGGCGGTGGTGGGCAGGCGCGCCGTATTAGGTCTGCTTCGGCCCGGGGAACACGGGTCGACGTTCGGGGGTAACCCGTTGGCCTGCGCAGTGGGCCTCGCGGTGGTCGCGCTGCTGGCCACCGGCGAGTTCCAGGCCCGCTCACGAGAACTGGGTTCACACCTGCACGACCGGCTGGCCAAGCTGATCGGGCACGGGGTCGCGCGGGTCACCGGCCGGGGGCTGTGGGCCGGGATACACATTGCTGCCGGGGGGCCGACGGGACGGATGGTCGCCGAGGCGTTGATGGCCCGCGGTGTGCTGTGCAAGGAGACCCATTCCACGACGGTGCGTATCGCGCCCCCGCTGGTGATCAACCGTGATGAGCTCGATTACGGCCTCGACGCCCTCACCGACGTACTCAGGCACTAAACGACCCACCCTGTGCACCATTCGGAGCCGAATTGCGGGCGGGCGACTCGATGAGGACCGCGAGGCCGTCGAGGACACGACGCAGACCGAAGTCATAAGCGTGCTCGGGGCTGTACGAACTGCCATAGGCGGCGCCGGCCGCGGCGCCGACGCGGGCCGCGATCGGATAAGCCTTGGCGTCGAAGACCCTGACGAGCAGGGGCGCGTTGGCTGACCACCACTGCTCGTCGTCCATTGCACTGTCCTGCTGGGAGATGCGGGCGGCGGTGGCGTCGCGAGCGCAGCTTTGGACGAAACTGAGCAGATAGGTCAGTGAGGCATCCATCTCGACGTCGTCGAGACCGAGGCCGTCCAACGCCGACAGCTCGTGCTCGTATTTGTCCATCAGCCCGGGACCCAGTGGTGGCCTGGTGGTGGAGACGGTGGCCGCCCAGGGGTGCGCCTGGAACAACGCCCTGTTCTCCTCGGCGACGGCGGTCACTCGCTGCCGCCACGGTTGCCCCGTGGTGCTGGTCCGGGGCATCTGCGCGTAGGCGGCGTCGAGCATCAAATCCAACAGTTCGGCCTTGCTCGGGACGTAGGTGTACAGCGTCATCGGTGCCACGCCAAGCGCTTGGGCCACTCGCCGCATCGTCACGGCCGCCAGGCCGTCGCTGTCCGCCAGAGTCGTCGCCGCACGCACCACAGCGCCGATGCTCAGACCTTGCCGTGGCCCGCGACGTGATGCCGTAGCGGGCACTCGCCAGAGCAGCTCAAGAGTGCGAGCCGGGTCACCGGCGCTGCTGCGTTCGACGGACATGCAAACATCGTGCCATGTCGTACGCTGTACGATATACGTAGTACGACGCTCGGCCCTGCAGGCGTGTCGTCGCCGCATCGCTTGAGGAGAACCCATGCGAATCACCGCTTCCGCCGTCGCTTTGAACGTCGAGGACGTCGCAGCGTCCAGCGCCTTCCTGGTTGATCACTTTGGCTTTCACGAGGAGATAACGGCCGACGGCTTCGCATCACTGGCGCGCGCGGACGCCGGGATGAACGTCGCCTTCGTGCGCAGGGGCCTTGCGTCGCTACCTGAAGATCAACGCGACGACCACGCCGGCGGCCTGATCCTCGCATTCGTCATCGACGACCTCGAAGGTGAGCTGGCCCGGCTGCGCGCCGAGGGCGTCGCTATCACCATGCAGCTCACCAGCGAAGAGTGGGGAGAGCGGGCGTTCCAAGTACGGGATCCCAACGGCGTGATCGTCCAGCTCGTTGATTGGAACGCCCGCACCGGCGAGTGATCCGTTGGCATGCTCACCGCAGGCTCACCGCGGCACTGTCAGCATCGCTACACCGCCAGATCTGGATGCGAGGAGAGTCCGTGCCCGTTCGCCTGCACCGGATCCCGCGGTGCCCGCGAGCGCTGGCGGTGCTGCTGCTGGCGGTGCTCCTGGGAGGGTGCACTGCGGGCCCGTCCGACCGGCCTGCGGTGGCGGTGCGGGACTCCAACCTCCAACCGCAACGTCCGGTGGAGATTCCGCCCAGCGCCACGCCGCTGCCCGCCCCCGGCGAGTACTACCGCAACTCGCTGCCGTGGCAAGATTGCACGAGCAAGATTGCCGCTGCGCTGGGCATGCCGAGCCCACGACGGGTGGAGTGCAGCGAACTTAGGGTCGATGCCACGCTGTCCCGACCAGCATTCGGGAATTCGCTCAAGCTGGATCTGACCCGGATCGGCGAGGGCCCGGCCCCGCTCGTGGTGCTTGGCGAGACGTCCGAGGAGCCCGGTACGGTCCGGGCAGTCCGGCTGGCTCAGCAGCTGCCCCCCGGTCTTCTCGACCGCTTCACCCTGATCGGGCTGGCTCGCCGCGGCACCGGGCCAAGCGAACCGTTGGATTGCATACCGAAGACGATCCGAAGCCAAATCGTCGGCGTCGATCCCGACGTCAGCGAGCCCAGACAGCTCGATTCGCTGCTCGACACGACCCGCGCCGCCATCCAAACCTGCGTGCAGGACCTTGGCGAGGTCCTGACGGCGATCAGCTCCACGGGCACCGCCGACGACCTCGAGCAGCTCCGGGTCAGTCTGAACGCGCCGGTGCTCAACGTGGTCTCGCACGGCGAGGCGTCCCGGTCGGTCACCGACTTCGTGCGCCGTTACCCCAACTCGGTCGGGCGGGTAGTGCTCGACGGTGCCGTCGATCCCACGCTCGACGGCATTGCCGCCGCGGAGGCCACGCTGGCGGCAGCGGAGGCGGGCTACGCCGCGTTCGCCGCTGACTGCGTGGCTCGGGATTGCCCGCTGGGGCCCGACCCCCGCATCGCTCTGCCGACCCTGGCTCGAGCACTGCGCCTGGCCCCGCTGCAGGTCGACTGGCAGCAGATCACCGCGGGCACGGCCTACTTCGCGGTGCTCGAAACGGTTGGTCACCCGCAACGCTGGGCGCAGCTGTCCAGCGCACTGGCGACGGCCCGTGACGGCAATGGGGTGCAGCTGGCTGCGCTCGTGGAGCCGATGCTGACCAAGACTGAGGGGCTGCCGGCGCGCTTTGACCCCACGCTGGCGACCCACTGCAATGACACCTCCACCCGGGTACCACCCGAGCGGGCCCAGCAGCTGGTCGCGCAGTGGCGGCAGCGTTTCGCGCTGTTCGGTCCGCTGTTCGCGCAACGTCTCCTGCTGTGCAGCGCGTGGCCGGTGCCCTCGCCGCCACCGACGGGGCCGGGTGACCGGGCAGTGCCGCCTGTGCTGGTCGTGGCCACCGCCGGGGACCCGGTGACCCCGGCCGAAGGCGCCAGGCGCACCGCGCAGTTGCTGCCGTCGGCCACGCTGGTGATCTGGCAGGGACGGGCGCATGGCGCACTGCCGCACAGCTCCTGCATGGTTGATCTGGTCACCCGCTTCCTGATGGATGCCTCGATACCCAGAGAGGGCACGCTATGCCCGCCTTAGCTTGCACAGATCTGCTGAGGAATGTGAAAACGGGCCCCCGCCAGGGGAGGCTCAGCGGGGACCCGATGAGGTGGGAGTGAGGAGGAATCACCACCTGCCCATGAGATCGCCCGCAATCCCGAGTCCGTTACTGGACACGAACGCACACTGAGCTAATCGCTAATCGGTCGCGTTTTCGCGTGTCGGACGTTTAGCTCGGGAGGGTTGTACCCGTAGCGGTTCGCCGGGCATTTTCGGATATTCCGGCGGGTACGGCAGATCACCAAGTCCATGATCACGCTCATCGCGCACCGCCCACTCCAACAGTGTCTCCAAGCCGAAGGCTTCACCGTCCAGCCCGGCGTGCGGGTCCCCCCGCTCGGCGAGCAACGCGGGCACGGTCAACACATCGAAATCGTCGGGGTGCACCTGCGGCAAATCGTCCCACACCATTGGCATCGACACCGTGGCGCGCGGAGTTCCACGTACCGACCACGCCGAGGCGATCGTGCGGTCCCGCGCGGCCTGATTGAAGTCCAGGAACACTCGCTGGCCGCGCTGCTCCTTCCACCACGACACGGTGGCCCGTTGCGGAATCCGCCGCGCCACTTCTCGAGCCAGCGCAATCACCGCCCGGCGAACCTGCACGAACGACCACTGCGGGCGGATCCGGACCGCGACATGAATCCCGCGCCCACCCGAGGTCTTCGGGTAACCGACCAGGCCTGCCTCTGACAGCACCTCGCGCAGTACGCCGGCCACCACAACAGCGTCGGCGAAGCCGGTGCCAGGCTGCGGGTCGAGGTCCACCCGTAGCTCATCGGGATGATCCACCAGTGGACGCCGCACCGGCCATGGATGAAAATCGAAGGTCCCCAGATTCGCCGCCCAGGCCAGCACCGCAGGCTCAGTGGGACACACCTCGCGAGCAGTACGTCCGGACGGGAAGGTGATCTCTACCGAGTCCACCCAGTCCGGAGCGCCCCGAGGTACCCGCTTGGCGTAGAAGGGCTCCCCGGTCACCCCGTCCACGAAGCGCTTCAGCGTGACCGGACGCTGCGCGAGCACCCGCAGCAGCGGATCCGAGACCGCCAGGTAATACTCCACGACCTGCCGCTTGGTGATGGCACGCTCGGGGAAATAGACCTTATCCGGGTTGGACACTCGCACGGTGCGCTCGCCGCCCGGGCCGCCCACCGTGAGCTCCATCGCGTCGCCACGGCCCACGAACGGCAAGCTACCGCACCAGCTATCCGACAAATCGGGATATCGTGACCTGGTGGTGTATAGCGAACCGCAGCCCGACCGGTCGGGTCATCAGCCGAACACCCGGGAACGACGTCGGCTCCACGACGATCTGATCGGGCTGGACCGAGACGATCCCGAGGTGCAGGCCTTCGTCGAGCACCTCGACCGCGCCCACCGGTTGCGCCCCGGGTACACGGTCGAGGGTTACCTGGCTGGCGTCAGCGACTTCGCCGAGTCGGCCAACCGCACGCAGGGCCCACGGCGGGCGGCTACCGTCCTGGTGGTCGGGCTGATCCTGCTCGGGGTGGCCTTCACACTGTGGGAAGCGGCGGCGTTCATCGTCACGGTCCTGTTCGGCTGAGGCCGCGCGTAGCGTGTCAGGTATGAAACCGGTCAAAGGCGTGACGCCCAAGGTCGTCAAGTCCGACGCGGAATGGCGCGAACAACTCAGCCCCGAGGAATACACCGTACTGCGCCGGGCCGGAACCGAACCGCCGGGAACCGGCGAGTACGAGCACACCAAGACCCAAGGGGTCTATGAGTGCCGGGCCTGCGGAGCAGAGTTGTTCCGCAGCGACCACAAGTTCGAATCACACTGCGGATGGCCGTCGTTTTTCACCCCGCTGGCTGGTGACGCGGTGCTGCTGCGCGAGGATCGCAGCATGTTCATGAAGCGTGTCGAGGTCCTCTGCGCCACCTGCCACAGCCATTTGGGCCACGTCTTCGACGGCGAGGGTTACGACACTCCCACCGATCAGCGCTACTGCATCAACTCGATCTCGGTTCGGCTAGTGCCCGACGACGGTCAGCCCGACAGTTAAGGCAGCGCAGCTACCAGTTCGGCGACGGGCACCCGAGGACCGGTGAAAAACGGTACCTCTTCGCGGACGTGCCGCCGGGCCCGGCTGGCCCGCAGCGCGCGCATCAGATCAACGATGCGGTGCAACTCGTCGGCCTCAAACGCGAGGATCCACTCGTAGTCACCCAACGCGAACGAGGCCACCGTATTGGCCCGCACGTCGGGATAGTCGCGGGCCTGCATGCCGTGCTCGGCGAGCAACTCACGGCGCTCGCCATCAGGCAGCAGGTACCACTCGTAGGACCGCACGAATGGGTAGACACAGACGTAGCGGCGGGGCTCCTCGCCCGCCAAAAACGCCGGCACGTGGCTTTTGTTGAACTCGGCCGGGCGATGCAATGCCACCGTGGACCACACCGGCACGCTGGCTCGGCCCAGCGTGGTGGTGCGGCGCAGCTCGGCGTACCCGGCCTGCAGCGCCTCGATCTCCTCGGCGTGCCACCAGATCATCCAGTCGGCGTCGGCACGCAGCCCAGCGAGGTCGTAGACGCCCCGCACCGCCACACCCTTGCCCTCCAGCGCCTCCAGGTAGTGCTGCGCCTCGCGCGCAGGTTCCGCGCGGTCGGCGGACAACCGACCGGGCTCGACCCGGAAGACTGACCACATGGTGTAGCGAATGGTGGAGTTCAGCGTGGCGTAGTCCAGGCGGGTCATGACCCCATCGTCTCACCGCGCGCTGCGGCTGCCTGGCGGCCGGCCAGGTAACCGCAGATGCGACGGGCGGCAGCGTCAGCCGTGGCGATGCAGGCTGGCAGGCCAACCCCATGCAGGGTGGCGCCGGCGATCGCCAAGCCAGCCGACCTGGCCACCTCCCGTTCGAGTGCTGCGACGGCGTCGAGGTGGCCGGGCGCGTACTGCGGCAGCCCGCCACCCCAGCGCACCACCACGGTGGCGACCGGGGCGACAGTGATGCCGGTGAGCGCCGCAAGATCGGCACGCACCGCATCGACCAGCTGCGCGTCGTCACATTGCAGCATCCGGGCCTCCCCGTGCCGGCCCAGCGACGCCCGCATCAGCAGCACCTCAGGCGACGAAGCGTGCGCCCACTTGCGGCCGGAGAAGGTGAACGCCTTGACCGACAGCCGCTCGCTGGCGGCCACCAGCACGCCGGAAGTCTCCGGCAGGGTCTGCGCGGCGGCCAGCGGCAGTGCGAGCCCGACCACCGCAGAGGAGGCGACCTCGACCCGCCCTGCGGCAGCCGAAGCAGCAGGTAATGGATCGGCCAGCAACCGCCGCAACGCCGGGGCCGGGACGGCCAGCAGCACAGCGTCAATGTCAAGGTGCTCAGGGCGCCCCGCACTACCCAGCGCGAGCCGCCAGCCCTCGGGAATGCGGATCAGCCCGCGAACCGGCAGCCCGAGGCGCGGACGCACCGCCGCGGCGGCCACCAGGGCGTCCACCAGGCCGCTGAGCCCTCCGCGCAGCGTGCCGAATACCGGGGAGCGGGCGCCGCCGAGCGAAGCCCTTGGTGGCAACGCATCAGCGGCCGCAGCCAGCAGCGATCTCGCGCCGCGGTCCAGCGCGGTGGCCACCGCGGGCAGCGTGGCACGTAACCCCAACGCGTCCGCGCGCCCCGCATATACCCCACCCAGTAACGGGTCGACCAGCCGGTCGACCAGCTCGTCACCGGCCCGCTCGCGCAGCAGCATCCCGACCACGGCGTCCTGCCCGGGCTCCCAACACAGCGGCACCGTGGGTTCCGCGGCCACCCGCTTGGTCCCCTGCGCAGACAGCAGGCCGGCGACGTCAGCAGCGGTGCCCGGCAATCCCAGCAGGGTGCGGGTGGGTAGGGCCACGGTGCGCCCACCGGCCCGCACCGTGGGGACCGCCCCGGTGGGATGGACCAGTTGCCCGTCGAGACCTAGCTCCTCGATCAGCCTGACCGCCTCGGGCCGGCGCATCAGGAACGCCTCCGCGCCCACGTCCAGCGGCAAGCCGGCAAGTTCCACCGTGCGCAGCGCTCCTCCGAGCCGCTGCGAGCCCTCCACTAGCATGATCTGGGCGGTCGGACCGAGCAGCGTGCGCAACCGGTACGCAGCAGTCAGACCAGAGATTCCCGCACCCACCACGGCGATCCGCGGCGGCCCCGCGCCGTTCACAGCGAGTGCGCCAGCTCCACGATGCGAGTCAGCATGTCCGGATCGGTGTCCGGCAGGACACCGTGACCGAGGTTCAGCACGTGTGCGTCCGCCGCACGCCCCTCGGCGATCACCCGGTATACCTCGCGCTCGGCAACCGGCCACCCGGCCAGCAGCACTGCCGGGTCGAGATTGCCCTGGAGCACGACCGGGCCCTGCGGGCGGGCGGCCCGCACTCGTTGCGCGGCAATGTCGAGGGGGATCCGCCAATCCACTCCGACAACGTCCGCGCCGGCTTGAGCCATCGCACCGAGTAACTCTCCGGTACCTACCCCGAAGTGGATCCGCGGCAAACCGGTATCGGCCAGGCCCGCCAGCACCCGCGCCGAGTGCGGGAGCACGAATTCCCGGTAGTCCCGCTGCGACAGCGCACCCGCCCAGGAGTCGAACAGCTGCACCGCGTCCACCCCGGCGGCTGCCTGCACTTGAAGGAAAGTAAGGGTCAGTTCGGCAAGCCGATCCAGCAGCGCGTGCCAGATCTCAGGCTCGGAATGCATGAGGGCCTTGGTGCGCTCGTGGTGGCGGCTCGGTCCGCCCTCGACGAGATAGGAGGCCAGCGTGAACGGTGCCCCGGCAAACCCGATCAGCGGAATCTGTCCCAGCTCTTTGACCAGCAACCGCACCACGGTGGCAACCGGCTCAACTGCCTCAGGATCCAGGGCGGGCAACGCCGCGACATCCGAGGCACTGCGCACCGGAGTGTCCACCACCGGACCGGTGCCGGGCACGATGTCCAGCCCCACGCCGGCTGCGTGCAGCGGCACCACGATGTCGCTGAACAGGATCGCGGCGTCCACCCCGTGGCGCCGTACGGGCTGCAGCGTGATCTCGCACGCCAGCTCAGGAGTCATACAGGCCTGTAGCATTGGCAAACCGGCCCGTACCTTGCGGTACTCAGGCAGTGACCGCCCGGCCTGCCTCATAAACCACACCGGCGGGTGGTCCGGGCGCTCGCCCCGCGCTGCGGCCAACAAGGGCACATTGGGGAGCACCCGGCGGGCGGTGGCCGGTCCGGTGGTCGTGGTCATCTCAGCGACCATCGTCGCACGGATCGGGCATGGTTGAGACCCGGGGTGGACCCGGCCCGGCGTGGCGCGCTGATCGCTCGGCCCACTCGTGCGACGGTGTGCTCGGGGAATGAGCCCCACCGTCCCGGCGGAGGTCTGCGTGTACCGGCGCGATGCCGAAGATCGGCAAGTCAGTATCGAGATGGCCTGGTGTCCAGCATGCCGGGCCGAGTGCACGGTGGAGATCATTGCGTTGGCTGGCGATCCCGCTCCGGTCGCCATCTGTGTGGACTGCGGTCTTGGAGTGGAGACCTGGTGGTTGCCCGGGTTGCTCGCGGCGACCTCAGAGGTAGAAGGGGCCGACCACGGTGTCCGGGCATCGTGACCGTGGTGTGCCTGATTTGGCGGATACGCCGGCGATCTT
>DASVWA010000327.1:0-2075 GCA_036389855.1 Pseudonocardiaceae bacterium | reverse complement strand
AGATCGGGGTCCAGGATGATCCAGCCAGCCGTGCGCTGAGAGGGTGACCCGGCGCCGAGCAACATCGGTATATCGGATGTCAAAAAGGTGGGGGCAGCCACCAGAGCCATGCGCGCTCGGGACTACCGGTTCGGTGGTGGCGCGTGTCGTGACGCGGTCATCGCCCAGCTGTCTTGAGCTCAGCGCCTGCTGGCGCGTCGGGCAAGGTGCAGGTGCGCCAGCGGCTGTTCCGAGCGCTGGCCGACCTGCAGAATCTGGCTGGGTGGACGACTTTCGACGTCGGGTTGCTGGACTTCTCGCACCGCCATTTCGCCATTGCCGTGGAATTTGCCAAGCAGCCGGGCCACTGGAGTTCGACCGAGTCGTGCCCACCAGCGGCAACATGTCCATCCGAGGCAAACAATTCTGGCTAGGCCCCCACCGCGCTGACGACCCAACCAGCGGCACTACCCTGTTGACCTGGGTTTATGTGTGTGGCCGACTTCGTGGAGACGAAGGGACTCGAACCCTCAACCCCCGCCTTGCAAAGGCGGTGCTCTACCAGTTGAGCTACGTCCCCGGCTCCGGACGCGGCGGGTGGCCGTGGCGGCTCAGGTGGTCGGGGTGGTGGCCTCGCGCCAGAGGTCGGCCTCCGCCTTCGCGGAACGCTGGCGGCGCACCACCAGCAAAGTGACCAGGGCGACGAGCACGAGCGGGATAAGCTTCCTCACGATGAATCTCCTCCTGCCACATGGTGCTTCTTCGGTGGGCCTAGCTGGACTTGAACCAGCGACCTCATCCTTATCAGGGATGCGCTCTAACCGACTGAGCTATAGGCCCCCGGCGCCACGCGAGGCTACCGCACGGTCTCATCGGGCCCCAAACTGCCTCGCCGTGCATCAGTCAGGTTCCGACAGGGTGACCTCAATGCCGCCGACAAGATCTGTCGCGATGTTGTAGATGAGCGACCCGACGGTGGCCAGCGCCGTCATCAGCACGATGTTGACCAGCCCGATTATCAGGGCTACCCCGAACACCCGCCCACCGCTGATCAGCGCCGTGCCGCCCTCGGGGTTGTTCACCGAGGTGAGGTCGGAGTAGGTGCCGTTGAGCTGATCCCACACACCCATACCACCGAGCGCGCCGTACAACACTCCTACGGCCACCATCCACGCCAGGAACCCGGCGACCGACAGCACGAGTGAGATCTTGAGCACCGACCACGGATCCAACTGCTGTAGCTGCAGGCTCGTCCGGCGCGGAACTCGGGCCGGGCGTACCCGGGCGTCCGCCGGCTGGGCAGGTGCCACCCGTTCGGGCGGGGTGTACCCCCCGATCCGGACAGTGGACGGCGATGCTGGCGGCGCGCTGTTGGCGGCGCCGTGGGACTGCTCGGGTTTGCCCGTCTGCAGCCGCACTGTCTTTTGATCCATGTCCTCAGGTGCGTTGCGCTGGCGCTGCAGCGGAGGCGCGTTCACCGGGGCAGCGCCGTTGCCCGATGGCCTTCTCTGGTCCGAGTCGTTCTCAGCAGACCCGGGCGACTCGGCGGCAGCATCGGCTTGCTCCGACCGTAGCTGCACGTCGGTTGGCTTGGCGTTCTCCGGCCTCGTCACGAGTCACCCTTCGTCGGTGCACCGTCGGCGTCTGCGTCGCTGGCATCTGGGTCGTCGGCTTCTTCAGCGTTGCGCGCGACGGCTACCAGAGTGGCCCCCTCACCCAGGTTCATCAAACGCACCCCCTTGGTCTGCCGGCCGGCCTTTCGCACCTCCTTGGCGGTGGTCCGGATGACCCCACCTGTGGAGGTGATGGCGTACAGCTCGTCGTCGATGTCCACGATTAAAGCTCCGACCAGCCTGCCACGCCGGCGGTCGTACTGAAGGGTAAGTACCCCTTTGCCGCCGCGCCCCTGCACCGGATAGTCGTCGATCGGGGTGCGCTTGGCGTACCCGCCCGCCGTCGCGACCAGAAGGAACACCCCGGCGCGAACGACCGCAAGGGACAGCAGTTCGTCGCCGTCGTTGAACCGCATGCCGTACACCCCGGACGTGGCCCGCCCCATCGGGCGCAGCACGTCGTCCGTGGCGCTGAACCGGATC
>DASVWA010000326.1:0-16188 GCA_036389855.1 Pseudonocardiaceae bacterium | reverse complement strand
AGCAGCCGCACCGGCACCCGCAACCCGATCCAGAACAACACCAGCCCGACGCCGCAGTACGCCAGTTGCTGGACGAACACCGCGTAGGACGACCCCACCCGGGTGTAGGACTGCACGTTGGACGCCGAGAGCACCATCACCAGGCCGAAGAGGATCAGCAGGCCGAAAACGGCGAGCACCAGGTGCAGTGAGGTGAGCGGCCGGGCCAGCCAAGCGGTGAGCTGGGCGCGGGCCGCTGCCCACTGAGTCGAGGTGTCGGTCTCCTGACGGGAAGAACTCTTACTCACCGCGCCCCCGGATGAAACGACGTCTCGCTGAGGGCGGCGACTGCGGCGGCGAATGCCCGACCACGCTGAGCGTAGTCGGCGAACATGTCCATCGATGCCGCGGCGGGGGCGAGCAGCACGACATCACCCGGGCGGGCCAGCTCGGCAGCGGCTGCGACCACCTCGATCATGGCGCTATCGTCTCCCGAATCCACCACCCGCACTGGGAGGTTGGGTGCGTGTCGCGTCAGCGCGGCAGCAATCACCGCGCGGTCCGCGCCCAGCAGCACCGCACCCACCAGCCGATCCCGGATGTCGATGACGAGTGAGTCCACGTCGACGCCCTTGAGCAGGCCTCCGGCCACCCATACCACCCGCTGGTGGGACAGCACGGCGGCCCGCGCCGCGTGCGGGTTGGTGGCCTTTGAATCATCGACATAGCAAACCCCGGCGTATGCGCCGACGGGTACTCCCCGGTGGCTGCCCGGAATAAAGGCGCGCAGTCCCTGGGCGACAGCCTGCGCTGTGACTCCGATCGAACGAGCCAACGCCGCCGCGGCCAGCGCATTGGCAAGGTTATGTGGACCGCTCGGGCGGACGTCGGTGAGTTCGGCCAGCCCAGTGCCCTCTGCAAAGGCGCGGTCGACCAGCTGCCGACCCACAATCCCCAGCTGACCTGCCCGCGGCTCGCCGGTGGTGAAGCCGGCCCCGCCGCGCCCGGCGGCCAGCCGCGTTGACCACTCGTCGTCAACGTTGAACACCGCGGTGGTGTGCTGGCCGTACACGCTGCCCTTAGCCGCTGCGTAATCTGCCATGCAGCCATGCCAGTCCAGGTGATCGGCGGAGACGTTGAGCACCGCGGCGGCTCGCGGGTTCAGCTCGCGCGACCAGTGCAGCTGGAACGACGACAGCTCCACGGCGAGCACCCGGTGGCCGGCCCGCACCGCGTCCAACACCGGGAACCCGACGTTGCCGCACGCCACCGCGTCCATCCCGGCGGCATGCAGGATCGACTCAAGCATCCCCACCGTGGTGGTCTTGCCGTTGGTGCCGGTGACCACCAGCCAGTCAGCTGGGTCACCCTGAGCACGGCCGATCCAGCGAGCCAGCGTCACGTCCCCGATCACCGGCACTCCGGCCTGGTGCGCGGCCACCATCAGCGGCGCGTCCGGGCGGAAACCGGGGCTGGTCACCACGAGGTCGGTGCCACGGGGTGGAGCGGTCAGGCCGGTGACCAACCGCCCTGGACTCTTCGCCGGTGAGCTGGCCAGCGCTTCCAGCTGGGCCGGCGACGAGTCGGTGATGGTGACGATGGCGCCCAGCTCGGCCAGCGCCCGCGCGGCCGAGACTCCAGTGACCCGGGCCCCGGCGACCAGCACCCGGGCCCCGGCGAGAGTGGCGACGCCGCCGATCGATGTGGGCATCGGTCACCCGCCGGCAGCGTTGAGCCACTCGCTGTAGAACACTCCTGCGCCCAAGGCACAGCAGATGGCTGCGAGTAGCCAGAACCGGATGATGACAGTGGTCTCGGCCCATCCCGCCAGCTCGAAGTGGTGGTGAAACGGTGCCATCCGGAACGGCCGGCGCTGGGTGGTGCGAAACACCGCCACCTGGATCACCACCGACATCGCCTCCACCACGAACAGTCCACCGATCACGACGAGGAGCAGTTCCGTTCGGGTCACCACGGATAGGCCGGCCAGCAGGCCCCCGATGGCCAGCGAGCCGGTATCACCCATGAAGATCTTCGCCGGGGGGGCGTTCCACCACAGAAACCCGATGCACCCACCCACCGCGGCAGCGGCTACTACCGCCACATCCAGCGGGTCGCGCACCGTATAACAGCCGGGAACAGCCTGGACGGTGCAGTCCTGGGTGAACTGCCAGAACGAGACGATGACGTAGGTCACCAACACCATCGCAGCTGACCCGGCCGCCAGCCCGTCCAGACCATCGGTGAGGTTCACCGCGTTCGACCACGCGGAAACCAACAGGTAACTGAACACCACAAAACCGACTGCTCCGAAGGAGACCACGGCGACATCCCGCACGAACGACAGCTGCGTCGATGCCGGGGAGACACCATCGGCGTCCCGAAAACCCATCGCTAGAATCCCGAAGAGCACCGCGGCGACCAACTGCCCGACCAGCTTGGCGGTCTTGTTCAGCCCCAGATTGCGCTGCCGGCGGATTTTGATCAGGTCGTCGAGGAAGCCGACCACCCCGAGCACCGTGGTGAGCAGCATTACCAGCAGGCCAGAAGCGGTGATGCCGTGCCCGGTGACGGTGAAGTGAGCGACCAGGTAACCGCTCCACATCGCCAACAGGATGGCGACTCCGCCCATCGTCGGCGTGCCCCGCTTGCTCTGATGAGTCTGCGGTCCCTCCTGCCGGATCTCCTGCCCGAAGCCTTGCCGGGTGAACAGCCGGATCAGGTAGGGCGTGAACAGGATCGAGGCCAGCAGGGCGATCCCCGAAGCGACCAGGATGGCACTCACGGGCTGCTCCCGCTGCCCGAGCACGCCAGGGAACTCAGCAGTCCATCGGCAACTCGCTCCAGCCCGACAGCCCGAGAGGCCTTGATCAGCACCACATCCCCGGCAGCAAGTTCGCCGCGAAGGAACTCCAGCGCAGCGGGCACGTCAGGCACCAGCATGGGATCCGACCCGGCGGCTGCCTGGCACATCGGTTGGGCTTGCTCCCCCACCACGACGAGCCGGTCGACACCGAGGTGAACCGCGAGCGTGCCGATCTCCCGGTACGCCTCGGTCTCGGCCTCGCCGAGCTCGGCCAGTGGGCCGAGCACCGCCCAGCTGCGCCGTTGGCTGCCGGCCATCGCGACCAGGGTCCGCAAGGCGGCAGCCACCGACTCGGGATTGGCGTTGTAGGCGTCGTTGACGACGGTCACCCCGTCGGGCCGATCCGTGACCTCCAGCCGCCAGCGCGACGCCGGCCGGTAGCCGGCGAGCACCTCGGCAGCTAGTACTGGGGTGGCGCCGAGTTCCAGGGCCACGGCGACCGCAGCCAGTGCGTTGGACACCTGGTGCTCGCCGGGCACCGCCAGCTGCACCGGTGCCTCACCGGCCGGGGTCACCAGCTGGAAAGAGGCACAACCACGATCGTTGAGGACGACGTCGGCAGCGCGTACCTGGGCCACAGCAGACCGCCCGAAGCGCACCACCCGGGCGGCGGTGCGCCGGTCCATCGCTGCAACCGCGACGTCGTCGGCGTTGAGCACCGCGATCCCAGCCACCGGCAGCGCCTCGACCAGCTCGCCCTTGGCGGCGGCCACCGCGTCGCGGGACCCGAACTCGCCGAGGTGCGCCGAACCGACGTTGAGCACCACCCCGATCGACGGCGGTGCCACCTGGCACAGCGCGGCAATCTGACCCGGTCCGCGCGCGGACAGCTCCAACACCAGATGTCGGGTGGTCGTGTCAGCGCGCAGCGCGGTCCAGGGGTGGCCGATCTCGTTGTTGAACGACCCCGGTGGTGCGATGGTGGGCCCCAACGGGGCCAGCAGCGCGGCCACCATGTCCTTGGTGGAGGTCTTGCCCGACGATCCGGTCAGGCCCACAACGTGCAGGCCGGTCTGACTCAACGTGTCCACCACGGCCCGCGCCAGGCGCGCCAGCGCAGCCAGTACCGCCGCGCCGGCACCGTCGGTATCCGTGGCCAGCGCGTAGGAGGCCGAACGCGCATCATGGGCTGGCGGGGTCAGCACCGCGGGTACACCGACGGGCCGCCCGGCGAGTACCCCAGCAGCGCCTGCGGCCACCGCGGCGGCGGCGAAGTCGTGCCCGTCGACCTGCTCGCCGGGCAGCGCGACGAACAACCCACCCGGCCCGATCCGGCGGGAGTCGAACTCGACGCTGCCGGATACCACCCCGGTGCCGTCGCAGCTGTGCACGACGCCGCCGACCGCGCCGGCCACTTCGGCCAGAGTCAGTGGGATCACCGGGCACTCCGGTCTGCCAGGGAAGCAGCGAGCACCTCGGTATCGGAGAACGGGTACGTGACGCCCTGCAGCTGCTGGCCGGTTTCGTGGCCCTTGCCTGCGACGACTACCGCGTCGCCAGGACCGGCCCGGGTGACGGCGTGCGTGATCGCCTCGGCCCGGTCGGCGATCTCCACCACCTCGGCGCGACCGGTGCGGGCGCCGGCGAGCATCGCGGCGCGAATCACGGCGGGGTCCTCCGAGCGCGGGTTGTCATCGGTGATCACCAGCAGGTCCGCGCGACGGGCCGCCTCGGCACCCATCAGCAGCCGCTTGCCGGTGTCCCGGTCCCCGCCACACCCCAGCACCACCAGCAGCCGGCCTGGGACCTGGGCGCGCATCGCATCGAGCAAGGCCGCGACGGCAGCCGGTTTGTGCGCGTAGTCGACCACCGCAACGAAGTTCTGACCGGCGTCTATCCGCTGCATCCGGCCGGGCACCTCGGCAGTGGCGACTCCCTGCAGAACTATCCGGGGGTCAGCGCCCACGGTGTGCGCGACAGCCAGCGCCACCAACGCGTTGGTGACATTGAACCGGCCCGGCAACCGCACCGTTGCATGCTGGTTGAACCCACGGGGACCCAGGACGCGAAACGACTGACTGCCAGACCGGTGGGCCACGATGTCGGCCGCGTGCCACGTCGCCTGGCCGGCTGCTAAAGACACTGTCGCCGTCTTATCGGTTACCAGCCGCTGTCCCCAGGCATCGTCGATGCAGACCACCTCGGCGCCGGCCCGCCCGTCGAACAGCTTCGCCTTGGCGGCGAAATAGTCCTCGAGATCGGCATGGAAGTCCAGATGGTCCTGGGACAGGTTGGTGAACGCGCCGACTGCGAAGGTGGTACCCGCCACCCGGCCCAGCGCCAACGCGTGGCTGGAGACTTCCATGGGCAGGTGAGTGATGCCTCGCTCGACCATCAGTGCCAGTAGCGCCTGCAGGTTCGGGGCCTCTGGCGTGGTGCCTCCTCCGGTGAGCAGGTGCTGCTTACCGATCCGCAACGCGACGGTGCCGAGCAGCCCGGTGACCAGGCCGGCCGCCCGCAGCCCCGCCTCGAGGAAGAACGCGGTGGTGGTTTTGCCGGAGGTACCGGTGATACCGAGCACTGCCAGCTGGGTGGAAGGGTTGCCGAAAATGTGGGCGGACAGCGCGCCCAGCACCGACCGTGGGTCAGGGTGCACCAGCACCGGCACGGTCGCACCGGCCAGCGCCGCGCGGCCTGCACCGGCGGGGTCGGTGAGCACGGCGACGGCACCGGCGGTCAGCGCGATGTCGGCGAAGTCGGCACCGTGCGGGCGCCCGGGACCCAGGCTGGGCAACGCCGTGAAGAGGTCACCGGGGACGACCAGCTGAGCCCGCAGTGTGATACCCGTGACCAGGGTCTGATCTGGGGATCCCAGGACGGTCGCGCCGGCCAAGGTGGCGAGCTCGGTCAGCGGGATCGGGGCGGTGTGCGACGGCCGCAGCGGTGTCTCGGTCAACGAGGAAGTCACAGAAGCAGTCACGGTCCGGGGTCGAGTGGAAGTGGTGCTACAAGCCCAGGCGGTAGGCAACCACCGTCGTGGTGGGCTGGTTGCGTAGGCACGCTAGTCCAGGGTGAGGGTGACTATCGGGCTGGGTCCGGCAGACAGCGGGATTTGATAGCGCCCGGCCAGGTAGGAGGCGATGTCGTGGAACAGCGGCGCTGCGTTGCCGACCGCCGGATCGTCGAGTGTGATCGCGACGACGAAGCGGGGGGCGTCCGCGGGCAGGATCCCCGCGAAGTTGATCCAGTAGTTGGAGTTGCTGTAGCACCCGCAGGCCGCGTTGACCTGCTGGGCGGTGCCGGTCTTGCCGGCGATCTGGTAGCCGTCCAGCGCCGCCTGCGGGCTGGTTCCCTGCTGCCCTGGCTGCCCGGGCACGTCCTGCACGACCGCGCGCAGCATGTCCCGAACGGTCCGGGCAGTCTCCGCGCTGACCACCCGGACGCCGTCTGGCCGTGGAGTCGCGGTCCGGGTGCCGTCCGGGGCGATCTCAGCACGGACGATGCGCGGCGGGATACGCACACCATCGTTGGCGATCGCCTGGTACATGCCGGCCATCTGTAGCACGGTCATCGACAGCCCTTGACCGATGGGCAAGTTGGCGAACGTGCTGCCCGACCACTGCTCGCGAGCCGGTATCCGACCCGCGCTTTCCCCCGGCAGACCCAGGTCGGTGCGCTGGCCCAGACCCATCCGCTGCAGCATGTCCACGTAGCGGTTCTCGCCGACCCGTTGCGCGGCAAGCAGCGTGCCGACGTTGGACGAGCGGGCCAGCACCCCGGTGAAGGTGAGATCCAACGTGCCGTGTGACCAGGCGTCGGAGACCGTCCGGTCGGCGACGCGGAGGTGGCCGGGAACTCTCAGGGGAGTATCCGGCTGCAACACGCCGTTCTCGATAGCCGCGGCAACGGTGACCACTTTGTTCACCGAACCGGGTTCGAAGGGTGCTGACACCGCTGGGTTGGCCAACAGTTCAGGAGTTGCCGCGGCGAGGTTGTTCGGATCGAAGGTCACCTCGTTGGCCATGGCGTAGACCTCGCCGGTGTGCGCGTCGAGCACAACTGCGCTAGCGCCCTTGGCGCGGTATTTGCGCGCGAAGTCGCCGAGCATCTGCTGCAGGGTGAACTGCAGGTCAGAATCAAGGGTCAGTTCCAGCCCTGAGCCGGGTACCGGCGGCCGGACACCGCGCTCACTGCCCGGGATGATCGCATCTGAGCCCTCCGCGGTGTCCACCACCCGGCGGCCGTCCTGGCCGGCGAGCAAGGTGTCGGCGTAGTTCTCCAGGCCGACCAATCCACGCACTTTGCGTTCATCGGCACGCCAGTTCGCCACGCCCAGAACATTGGCTGCGAGCTCCCCGCCGGGATACTGGCGGATCTCCCGGTGCTCCGCGCTGACCTCCGGGAATTCCTGCTGGATCGTCCTCGCCTGGGCGGGCTGCACCAACGGCGCCAGCAACACCGTGGTGCGGTCACTGCGCAGCTGGCTGAGAGTCTCCTGCTCGGTCACCAAAGGACCCAGCACCTGGGCTATCCGGTGGGCCATCGCCTGCTTGTGCAAGTCCGGATCGGCTCGGACCGCGCGCTGCTCGGCAACGATCCGGTTGGGCTGGGCATAAAGGGCCATCGCCTGCACGCTGAAAGCCAGCGGCGTGCCATTGCGATCGGTGATCGGGCCGCGCTCAGCGGGCAGCGTCTGGACGCTGGTCCGTTGGTTAGCGGCTCGTGCCGAGAGCTCGGCCGCCTGCAGTCCCTGCACCTGAACCAGTTTCAGGCCAGCGGCCACCAGCGCGACCACGAGCACCACGCGTCCCGCCACCAGCCGGTTTCGCAAGGTGCCTGTCGATGAGCGACGTCTGTGTCGACGACGTGGGCGACGTGCACCCATCAGGTACCGCCGGGCGGCGCCGGCGCAGCCGGTGCGGGTGCTGGTGGCTGAGCGGGAGCCGGTGGTGGTGGCTCAGCGGGTGCGGGTGGTGGTGGCTCAGCGGGTGCGGGCGCTGCGGCCGCGGCGGGCGCCAGTGGCGGGGGCGCGGTGGCCCGCCGAGGCTGGCCGATTAGCACGACGGCACCGTCCGGGCGGACCACCAGCTGGGCCGGATCCCCGGCTGGCACCATGCCCAACCCACGAGCGCGGCGAGCCAGCTCAGGGGCAGTCTCCAGGTTGGCGACCTCGCGGCTCAAGTTCTCCGAACGTTCCGTGAGGTTCCTGGCACGCTCCTGAGCGCTCTGGAGATGGTAAGAATCTGCGGCGGCTGCCGTGGACAACCAGAGCGTGGCAACCAGCGCCACGGCCAGCAGCCCCATCATCAGGAGCACGAAGGGCGCCCGGTGGGGGTCAAGGTTGTGAGGATCAACACTGCCCCCGCCACCGTGGGGTGTGGCCGTGCGCTGCGCGCGCCGGGCGTAGGCCCGCTGGACCGCTTGAGAACGCACACGCTGCGTCTCGGTTTCCCGGCGGCGAGCGGGTGCGGTGACCTTGCTGCGCGTCGCAGCCACGGTGCGCGGCCGAGCTGTCACGACGGCGCGATCCGTTCAGCGGCCCGCAGCCGCACCGAGGCCGCCCGGGGGTTGGCTTCGGACTCGGCCGGACCAGCCTGCTCGGCGCCGCGGGTGAGCGGGCGCAGCTGGGGTCCGTGACCGGGCAGCTCGACCGGTAGGCCGGGTGGTGTGCGCGAGGTAGCCAGCTGCGCGAGCGCCCGTTTGACGATGCGGTCCTCCAGGGAGTGATAGGACATCGCCACTAGCCGGCCACCGACCGACAGCGCCTGCAACGCGGCGGGTATCGCCGAACGCAGCGCGGTGAGCTCACCGTTGACCTCGATGCGCAACGCCTGGAAAGTGCGTTTGGCCGGATGCCCGCCGTGTCGGCGGGTGGCCGCCGGGACACTCCGATAGATGACCTCGACCAGCTTGGCGGTGGTGTCGAAGGGCTGCCTCGCCCGCTGCGCGACGATCGCAGCGGCGATCCGGCTGGCGAAGCGTTCCTCCCCGTAATCCCGCAACACCCGGGCGAGGTCCGCCTGCGAGTAGCCGTTGAGCACGTCGGCCGCGGTAGGCCCCACGCCGGGATCCATCCTCATGTCCAGCACGGCGTCGCGGGCATAGGAGAAACCGCGCTCGACAGCGTCGAGCTGCAGCGACGACACTCCCAGGTCGAACAGCACGCCGTCGACCCGCGGGATGCCAAGGCGCGCAAGGATGTTGGGCAGCTCGTCGTAGACCGCCTGCACGAGGTGAATGCGGCCGGTGTGCGCGTGCAGCCGGTCTCTGGCCACCGCAAGCGCTTGCGGATCGCGGTCGATACCGATCAGGGTGAGCGCAGGGTGGGCGTCGAGCAGCGCAGCCGCGTGACCACCGAGGCCTACCGTGGCGTCGAGCACCACAGCTGGCCGATCCGCCAATGCGGGCTCGAGCAGCTCCAGGCACCGGTGCAGCAGTACGGGGGTGTGCTGGGGGGACCCGGCATCTCCGAGCGGGTGATCGGCCACCGGCAGCCTCCCTCCGTTCACACCTACTTCCTCCTTGCGCGACATGACCAAGATCGCCGGTGCAGCGTCGAAATCCTTCCCAGTACCGCCAGGTCTCCGCCCGGTGCCAGAATCCTGGCGCCGGGGAAGGTGCGTCAGGACTCTGCTGGTCCGTGTAGCCGCTTCGCTGTTGATGTTGTATGAGCACAGTCGATGCGGCTGCTGCCGGACGGAGGCCTCACGGCACGGGGTCACATCACGCCAGGCAATACCTCCTCTTGTGCCTGGGCGTAGGACTCCTCGTGCTCCTCGAGGTAGCGCTGCCAGGCCACGGCGTCCCAGATCTCCAAGCGGTTGATCGCCCCGATCACCGCGCATTCCTTGTTCAAGCTGGCATAGCGCCGAAGCTCGGCCGCGATTGAGATGCGGCCCTGCCCGTCCGGGCGTTGCTCATCGGTGCCGGCGAACAGGTAACGCTGGTAGGCCCGCACCGCCTCGTTGGTGAACGGCGCCTGCGCCACCTTGCGGGCCATCTCCTCGAACTCGGCGCGCGGGAAGACGTAGAGGCAGTGATCCTGTCCCTTGGTGACCATCAACCCCCCTGCGAGCGCGTCGCGGAACTTCGCCGGCAGCGTCAACCGGCCTTTGTCGTCGAGCCGGGGGGTGTGCGTACCCAGGAACACGGGTCACCCACCTCCCCAGCAGCCGGTGGCCATGGAGTGCCCTTTACTCCACTGCCCGCCACACTACCCCACTTTCCGCCACTGTCAACGCCAACCACGCTGCTCTCCTATCGCAGGATGCGATTAGGCCAGCTCAGACTCGTGTACCGAGGTGGGGGGCCACCGATACACCGGACGGATCTCAGGTCCCCAGCCCCGGACATCTGCCCCCTACACCCGTCTCATCCCCGCTACGGCGCCCTCTCGTGGGGGAAAGTGGTGGATCTCTCGCCACATGGATGCTGTCGCTGCCCGAAGCACATTGAGGCCGCCCACATGGATGCTTGTCGCTGCCCGGGCGGTTAAAGTCGGGCAAAACGATCAGGAGGTCGCAGTGAGCGTGCCGCCCACCGGGGTGCAGCTGCCGCAGTTGGCGGACGTGCACGCCGTAGCCCAGCGAATCGCGGTCAACGTCGAGCGGGTGCTGGTCGGTAAGCCCGAGGCGGTCCGGACCGCATTGGTCACGCTGCTGGCCGAGGGGCACCTGCTGATCGAAGACGTGCCGGGGGTGGGCAAGACGTCACTGGCCAAGGCGTTGGCCCGGTCCATCGACTGCACGGTCAGCCGGATCCAGTTCACCCCGGACCTATTGCCCAGCGACATCACCGGGGTGTCGGTTTTCGATCGCAGCACTGGAGACTTCGACTTCCGGCCAGGCCCGATCTTCGCCAACGTGGTGGTGGGCGACGAGATCAACCGGGCTTCGCCCAAGACCCAGTCCGCACTGCTGGAGTGCATGGAGGAACACCAGGTCACCGTCGACGGGCGCAGCTACCCACTGAGCGGCCCTTTCATGGTGATCGCGACGCAGAACCCGATCGAGATGGAGGGCACCTACGCGTTGCCAGAAGCCCAACGCGACCGGTTCACCGCCCGCGTCTCGCTGGGGTACCCGGATGCCGCCGCGGAGCTTGCGATGGTGGATGAGCACGCGGCTGATGACCCGTTGGCCACGCTGCAGCCGGTGTCCACCGCAGCCGAGGTGACAACCCTGTGTCAGGCGGTGCGCCTGATTCACGTGGCCGCCGAGGTGCGCCGCTACGTCGTGGACGTGGTCCGCGCTACTCGGCGACTACCCGAGCTTCGGCTGGGCGCCTCGCCACGTGCCACGCTGCAGCTGATTCGCACCAGCCGGGCAGCAGCTGCACTCGTCGGCCGTGAGTTCGTGGTGCCCGACGATGTGCAGGCTGTTGCCCCGCAGGTGTTGTCACACCGGCTGATCTTCACCGCCGAGGCGCAAGCCGACCGGCTCTCGCCGGAGGAGTTGGTACGGGGTCTGCTGGCGCGGGTACCGGTACCCCAAGCGCCGGCCGGGCCGGCGCCGGTCAGTGTCGACGGCCGTGGCGACCGCAATGGTGTCGTGAACTGGCACCGCCCGCCACGGGTGCCTTAGTTGCCAGGGCTGCGCGGCAACCTGACCATCCGCGGCTGGTGCCTGCTGACCGCCGGTCTGGTTGCGGCGCTGTGCGCGGTGCTGCTCAATGAGCGGGACCTACTGCGGGTAGCAGCCTTCGCCGTGGCGCTTCCCCTGCTGGCGATCCTGGCCGTCGGGCTCACCCAGGTCAGGCTGCTCGCCATGAGGGACAGCGGGCCACGCCGGACACCAGCCGGCAGCCTTCGCGAGGTGCGGCTGGCGGTGAGTTCCACCGGGCTGCTGGGCGGACGCCTGCTGGGTGCAAGGCTGCTGGATGGACGGTTGCTGGGCGGGCGACTGCTGGATGGACGGCTGCTGTGCGGCAAGCTGCTCCTCGAGGATGCGGTGCCCTCGGTGCTGGCCGCCTCGTTACCGGACAACTGTGCCCGGTTTGCGGTGTCGCGCCTGCCACGGTCCGGCGCGATACGGCTGAGCTACTCATTACACCTGGTCGAACGCGGGGTACACACCCTCGGGCCGCTGGTCGCGCGGATCACCGACCCGTTGGGGTTGGCCGAGTACCGCTGCACGCTCGCCGGGATCGACCGGCTGGTCGTGACGCCCGTCGTGGCCACACTGACCGGGATGCCCGCTGGGGGTGAGCTGGGCACCGGCGCCGCCGGTGCCGGGCGGGTGGGCGCCGGGACCGGTCAGGACGCCGTCGTGGTGCGCAGCTACCGTCAGGGTGACGACCTGCGCCAGGTGCACTGGCGTACGACGGCCCGGCGAGACGAATTGATGGTCCGGGTGCAGGAGTGGCCCTGGCGCGGCGGTGTCACTGTGCTGCTGGACCATCGCGCCGCGGCACACCGAGGCAGCGGACCCACCTCGAGCTTGGAGTACGCGGTGTCCCTGGCCGCCAGTGTGTATGTGCACCTGGTGCGGCAGAGGCAGCGGGTACGGCTGATCACCGAGGAGGGCGTTGCGCACGCCGGTGGTACCGACGTGACCACCCAGACCATTGACACCGGGCTCGAAGCCCTCGCCGCGCTGCGCGCGAGGCACCAGCCTGACTTCACCAGCGGTCCAGCGCTGGCCGGACGCCACGAGTTAATCGCTGTGCTCGGGGCGGTCGGGCCGGCAGTCGTCGAGCAGCTGCTGGCCCACCGCCCACGCGGGACGCGCAGCCACGCCGTGCTGCTCGACGTCGCAGCGTGGAGCGTTGCGGGAGAAGTCTCCACTGTTGCTGTCGGAGCCGATCCGGCGCAAGCCGCCCGCCTGCTCGTCGCAGCGGGCTGGTCGGTCACCGTAGCCCGTCCCGAACAAGCGCCGTCATCGGTGTGGAATCACCTGTGCATCAGTTCTCGCAGTAAGTGGGAGGCGCTGCGGTGAGCGTGCTCAGCTGGTTCGCTGCCCGGGCGCTGGCCGGCGCAGTGACCGGCCCAGTCACCGGCGCAGTGGCCGGGCTGACCGTTGTGCTCGCCGCGACGTCATTGACCGGTCTGCTCACCGGGGCGCGCTGGTGGGGTTTGGTGGTGGTGACCACCGCAGTGATAGTTGCGGCCGGGGTGCTGCTGCGGTTGCTGCGGATGCCGCCGATCGTGGTCGCGGGCGGTCAACTCGCCGCTTTGACCGGGTTGATCACCGTGCTGTTCACCCGCAGCGGATGGTTTGTCGTGCTGCCTGGACCAGACGCCGTCACCGAGCTGGGATCGTTACTCGGGCGAGCCGCCCAGCAGGTTCGAGACGGCATACCGCCAGTGCCGGAAAGCCCCGAACTGATCTGCCTGTTGGTTGTCGCCTTCGGGCTGGTCGCCATTGTCGTGGATACCCTTGCCGTCTCGGCCGCCGCGCCCGCCACCACGGGGTTGGTACTGGTCGGCGTCATCGTCGTACCCGCAGCGCTGTCAGACCGGCTGCTGCCCTGGTGGAGCTTCGCGTTGGGAGCACTGGCTTTCGCGCTGCTGCTGGCCGTCAATAACGCGGGACGGCCCACTTCGCGCCACCTCCCGGTGTGGACCGACTCAGCCAGTCCAGGGTGGCATTTCGGTGCGGCGCCCGCTGCGGTCACCGTGAGCGTCGGTGCCATCGCGGTGGCGCTGCTCGTCGGAACATCGGTCAGCGCCGTGGGCACCGGTCAGCCAGGCACTGACAACGGCGGGCAGATCAGCGGGATCGGGTTGAACCCGTTCACCTCGCTGCGCGGCCAGCTCAACGCTGGAGAGGTCGTGGACCTGTTCCGAGTCCGGGGGCTGAACCAGCGCGCCTACCTGCGGGCGTTGACCCTGAGCCGGTTCGACACCCAGGTGGGCTGGCTGCAGGGTCCGCTGGATGGCGCGGTACCGGCGGGTGGGGGTCAGCAGCCGGCCGGGCGCCTGCCGCTGCCCGCCGGGGTGAGCCAGCCGGTCTCCGGATCCGTAGTGCAGGTGCAGATCGAACCGATCAACTACGTGGACAATTGGCTGCCGTCCTTCGGTTACCCGCTGGCTTTGGAGGGCATCGGCCCGGACTGGAACTATGCCCCCGACGCGATCACCATCTTCTCCGACCGCCGCCAGCGGGCGCAGCCCTATACCGAGCTCGGGGTACTGCCGCAGCCGGATCCGGAGCTGCTCCGCGCAGCAGGGCCCGGCACGAGGGCGGCGTTTGCCACGGTGGATCCGCGGTACCTCAACACCGGCGGGGTCGACCTGCGGGTAGTTCAACTGGCCGCCCAGATCACCGCGGGTAGCAGGACAGCTTTCGACGCCACCGTCGCCGTCAACCGGTGGTTCAGCGAGCCCGGTAACGGGTTCAGCTACGACCTGCGGACCGCGCCGGGCAACAGCGGGGACGCCCTGGTGGACTTCCTGTTCACCGGCCACCGGGGTTACTGCGAGCAGTTCGCCTCGGCGATGGCGATCATGCTGCGGACGCTGGGCGTGCCGGCCCGGGTCGCGGTCGGCTTCACCCCTGGAATCTCCACGGACGACTCCTGGCTGATCACCACCGAGGATGCGCATGCCTGGGTTGAGGTGTGGTTTCCGGGCAGTGGGTGGTTGCCGTTCGATCCAACCCCACTATCCGATGGGCGCACCGTGGTACCAGGTTACGTAGCCGCCGGCGGAACTCGAGCCGAGGACACACCACTGCCGGCTCGGCCTCCGGCGGTCAACACCACCACGCCCGAGCCGGACGTGGTCGCTGAGGCGCCCCAGGATCCTGGGGAGGGTGATCCCGGCTTCGGCGCCGGCACCAGGATCGCGCTGGCCGTCGTTGGGCTGCTGGCCTTCGCCGTACTGGTGGGACTCATCCCGCTGACCGTGCGCGAGCTCCGCCGGCGGTGGCGGCTACACCTGGTCGGCATCGGCGGACCGGACGCGGTCTCAGCCGCGTGGGAAGAGGTGTTGGCTGAGTCGGCGGACCGTGGCGTGGTACCCCCGGTGGGCGAGACTGTGCGGGTGGCAGCCGGGCGGTTGGCCGACGAGCACGCCTTGGATGAACCCGGACAAGCCGCGTTACAAACCCTGGTCGGCGCGGTGGAGCGAACCTGGTACGGCGGTAACTCTGCCGGGTCAAGCTCTACCCCGGACGCCGATCGAGAACTCTCCGGTGCCCTCGACGCCGTGCGCAACAGCTTGGCGCGGTGCGCCCCACCGAGCCGGATGACCCGGCTACTCCCACGTTCAGTACTGCCCCGGAAACGCTGAGTGCAGAGCCTTAATGGTCCTCGAAACGGCGCCGGAACCGCTGCTCCATTCGCTGGGCCAGCGTGCCCCGGCCCTGCCCGGCGGCAGACCGATCAGCTGGCGCTGAGCCTCGGCCGTCGCCGGCACCACGCCGCGAGAAGATCGCCACAACGGCACCGGCAAACATCACCAGGAAGCCGAGGACGCTGATCACCGGAATCCCCACCGGACGGACTGGGACCATCACACCGGCGACGAGCAGCAGCAAGCCCAGCACAAAGATCGCGATGCCCTGGATCCGGCGGCGGTGGTACCGGTTGCGCATCCGGGCACCCCGGACGTTCGACGCGAACTTGGGGTCCTCTGCATAGAGCGCGCGCTCGATCTGGTCGAGCAGACGCTGCTCGTGCTCGGAGAGTGGCATCGCTCCTCCTCCGGCACTCCGATTTTCGACGGCGGACGATGGTAGCCAGTCTGACGGTAGTACCTGGGGTTGCCGGACGCCCACCGTGGGCTCCTACAGTCGAGGATACGAGTCCGCGGCGGCGCGGACTAGCCGATCCACTCACTCGTTTCAGCCAACGGCCGCCTATCACCCCGATCGGACCGCTCGGGGGCGTCCAACAGGGTGGCCAGACGCACTGCTGCGCTACCGAATTTCGACCGGGCAGCATCCGCGGCACGTTCGGCGTCCGGCCAGTTCGCATTATCACCGTCGAGGGTGAGCTGCTCAGCTGCGACCCCTTTGAACAACTGTTCGACCCGTACGCCCAGCAGCCGGACCGCCACCCCGGCCGGCAGGTGGCTCTCCAGCAGCTCGGCGGCCACCCCGAACACTTCCTGCACCGAGTCGGTCGGACCGGCCAGGGTTCGAGAGCGGCTGATGGTGGTGAAGTCCGGGTAACGGACCTTCAGCGCGATCGTCCGCCCGCACAGGCTGCGGCACCGCAACGCAGCGGTGGTGCGCTCGGTCAGTCGCAGTAGCTCGCGACGCAGCACCACCCGGTCGGCCACGTCGTGGGAGAAGGTCTGCTCCGCGCCTACCGACTTCTCCGGTGCATCCGGTACCACCGGGCGCTCGTCGCGGCCATTGGCGAGCTCGTGCAGATGCTGGGCGGCCGCGACGCCCACCGCGCGACGCAACGCGGGTAGTGGAATGCCTGCGACGTCGGCCACGGTCCGGCACCCCAAC
>DASVWA010000325.1:0-9720 GCA_036389855.1 Pseudonocardiaceae bacterium | reverse complement strand
CATCCCCGCGATCTTCGGGCTTACCCAGGAACCCTTCCTCGTCTTCGCCGCGAATGCCTTCGCGCTCATGGGTCTAAGGCAGCTGTACTTCCTCATCGGCGGGCTACTCAACAAGCTTGTCTATCTATCCATTGGGTTGGGCGTGATCCTCACGTTCATCGGGGTCAAGCTGGTGTTGGAAGCGCTGCATGAGAACTCGTTGCCCTTCCTCAACGGCGGGCGGGCGCTGGAGTCGGTGCCCACGGTGGGTATCGAGGTCTCGCTGAGCGTGATCGTCGTCATTCTGGTGGTGACGACGGTGGCCAGCCTGCTCAAGGTGCGCAGGGATCCCGCGGCGGCGAGGACCGTAATTGAAGACGAGCAGGCCAGCCTCCGGCCGTGACCGTCCTCGCGCCACGATCAGCCGTCGGGCCGGCAACCGTGGATGAGTATCAACGCCGCCAGCGTCCGTTCGGCGTCGTAGTCCCGTTCATTCAGGTCGGCCGGGTCGACCCGGCCGTAGGCATTTGCGAGGAGTGGCACCGCGGCGGGATCCCGTCGTTCGAGCTCTGACCGCACGGCAAGAGCGTGGCCCCGGCAGTGCAGCGCCTAAGTCTTCGCTGGAGTACTGGTGGGCGACCTCAGGTGCGCCGCTCGCGGTCGTCACCTGATGGACGGAGTCCGGGCGTGGCAGCGGGGCAGCCGGCCAGCCGGTGTAGCTCGGTAGCGAGCTGGACCGGGGTAGTAGCCGGCCGCTGGAAGGTTAGCCGCAAGTCATGCGTCTCCTCGCCGTCCTCGATCCGCAGCCGTAAGCCAAGGCGGTCCACACTGAGCGGGCGGACGTGGGCACAGTGCGGCACCGCGAAGACGTGCCGGGCCAGGGCGTGGAGCACGTCGGGATGAGTCTGGTCGAGGTGGCGAAGCCAGTCCCGCTCGAGATGGCGCAGCGGGTCCGGTTCGGCAGCGGCGAGGTCGGCGGGGGTGAGCCACGCGGTGCCTTCGGCGTCGGAGAGCACCGCGAAGACGGGATGCAGGCACAGCAGCCGGGATCCGTAGCCCAGGTCGAGCAGCCGTTCGTCGCAGTGGTGCGCGAGCAGCTCCCCAGCGGCCTGCCGGGCCTGTCGCGGTTCCAGCGCGCGCAGCCAGCCAGTGATCCACAGCAGTCCGCGGACCGGCCGGCGTAACGCCACCGGTGCGGTGTCGGTGATTTCGATCATGGCTGATACCTCGCCCCGGGGGGCGAGTTCCAGCATGGCGAGCAAGGGGTGGTGCTCGAGTACCAGCAGAACGGTCGAGCCGTCCTGGTACACGTGGTGCAGCGTCGGCTCGCTGCGATCGGACGCGCCGGCTGCCAGTACCGCGGCCGTGCCACCGCGGGCGGTGAGCGTTCGAGCTCGCTCGGCCGGTGTGGGCACTGATACTCGCCACGGCTGCTTGGGTTCCACGAGGCCTCCTCGATTGAGGTTAGGCTACCCTAAATTACCTGCCGCGTCAGCGGGGTGTACGGCGTGTCCAACCGCTGCGCGCCATCCTGCGGGCTGTGAGCTGCCCCGGTCTGCCCCGGCACCCTCGCGCCGGTGCATGGAAGCCTCCCGAAGTGGCTGCGACGCGTGTGGGAAGTGCTGACGGTCGCACGCACCCGCTGCTGGAGCTTGTGGATCCGGCGGAGATGGCCGACATGGTGGCGGAGTCGCGTTCGCCGAAGGCATGACGGTGCCCGCGATGCCGCAGCCTGACGCCGACAAGGGGCGGCCCGACGCGATACCCGCGCATGGCTACGATGCGCCGGAGGCCAGCGCTGTGCCGTCGATGACCTGACCCGAATCCACGCCGACGACGTCATGATCGAACGGTTGTCCGCGGCGACCAGGTACAGCAGACGACCGAACTTGAACTACTGCTGGCGATCTGGCGAGCAGCGATCGAACCCGACGACGATGACCTGTGGAGGTAGGCGAAGTGGGAGATCCATGGCTAGTGGCGTGGAACCTGAAGACGTTCGTGGCCACCGGCGCGACCAAAGAGGCGATCACCGCCTATGCCAATGAGCTGGGGCGAGGCCTGCCCGACGTGCATGATCCGGTGACCTATGCGCAGCAAGCCGCAGCGGTCCAACAGGTCGTGACGGAGATCCTGGGGCCGTCGTACCCCCGTAGTGCCCTGTAGTGGCCTGACCAATCGTCGCAGCTCAAGTGAACCCGGCGTCGAGCACACGCCGCGGATCATGGCCCCTCGATCCGGGCGTCGGACAGCACGACCGGGCCGATCACCTGCTTTCTTTCAGCGCCAGCTCCCTGCGTGCGCGCAGGTTGGCCGCCCGTAGGCCGGGCAGTGCGCAGCGAGTGAGGCGCCGACCGGCGAGGTGCGCAGCGTACAGATCAATCGGTTCGTCGAAGGTGCAACCGGTGAGCTCGACCAGCGCAGGGATCGTCGCTCCAGGTAGCTCCAGCGGGCCCCGCACCGTTGCCCCGACCAGCCGCAAGACGGAATGCGATTTCCGGGCTGCGGTGACGCACCGAAGAGCAGCCCGACAAGCACGGCGGCGGTCACCTCGTCGCCGGCGAGGTCGGGTCTGGCGCCGGTGCGAACGCCTGGCACACCTTGTCACCTGTGGTGCGGCTGTCGGTCACCCCGTGCCCTCTCACGGCGCGAAGCGAACTGGGAGCCCTTGCGGCGAGGCCTGCTTGTAGGGCCGAGCCAACAGCAGGGTCGGTGAACAAGGATGAGGGTGGTGAATATTCGGTCCGGGACCGACCAGCCCGCTTATCCGCACCGGTGGCGAGCCCTCGCGGTCACCCAGATGGCAGGTTCCATGAGCCTGCTGGACGTCAGCATCGTCAACGTCGCGCTGCCCTCCATCGCGCAGAGCCTGGACGCCTCAGTGGCTCAGGTGCAGTGGGTGGTGTCCGGATATGCCCTGGCCTTCGGGTTGGTGCTGGTGGCCGGGGGGCGGTTGGGCGACGCCCTGGGCCGGCGGCGCATGTTCCTCGTCGCTTTGGCCGGGTTCGTGCTCACCAGCGCGCTGTGCGGGGCGGCGCCCACCGCGGAGCTGCTGGTCGCGGCCCGGCTACTGCAGGGCTTCACGGCCGGGATGCTCACCCCCCAGAACTCGGGCTTGATCCAGGTGCTGTTCCACGGCCCGGAGCGGGGGAAAGCGTTCGGCATCTTCGGAGCCACGGTGGGGCTGTCCACTGCGATCGGACCGGTACTCGGCGGTCTCATCCTCACCGCGGCTGGGGGACCGGAGGGCTGGCGGTGGATCTTCTATGTCAACGTCCCGATCGGTCTCGTCGCGATGGTGGCAGCGGCGCGCCTGGTGCCGTCTCGCCGGCCCACCGGGCAGCGGGTGTTGTCCCAGATCGACGTCGTCGGTGCGGTGCTGCTCGGTGCCGGTGTGCTGTGCCTGCTGTTGCCGCTCGTACAGGTCGACAGTGGTGGCCTCGGTCGGCTGTGGTGGCTGTTCGGGTTGGCGCCGGTGCTCGTCGCGACCTTCCTGCGCTGGGAGCGGCGGGTGGTGCGGCGCGGCCGGGCGCCATTGCTGGACACCCGGCTGCTGTCCGCCACCCCCGGTTACCCGACGGGGGCCGCACTGGGGCTGCTGTACTTCGTGGGCTTCAGCGGGATTTGGCTGGTGTTCGCGCTGTACTTCCAGCACGGCTTGGGGTACACACCGCTGCAGTCGGGACTCGCAGTGACACCGTTCGCGCTCGGGTCAGCGGTGTCTGCTGCGGTGGCCGGTCGGCTGGTGAACAGGTACAGCCGCTGGTTGACGGTGCTCGGGCTGGGTGCGGTCGCCATCGGGTTGGCTACCACCGCTGCGGTGCTGCAGGCGGTACCCGCTGAATCGGCAGCGTGGTGGGCGGCGTTCCCTTTGCTCGTGGCGGGCATCGGCGGTGGGGCGGTGATCTCGCCGAACGTCACGTTGACACTGGAGTGCGTGCCGCCCGTGATGGGTGGGGCGGCGGCCGGAGCGCTGCAGACCGGCCAGCGGATCGGGTCGGCGATCGGGACGGCCGCGCTGGCGGCGGTGTTCTACAGCGTGCTGTCCCACAGCGGCCGCTTCCCGACCGCGATCGCTGCGGCCCTTCTCACCGGGACCGGATTCGTGTGTCTGGCTCTGATCGTTGCCGTGCTGGAGCTCAGGGCTCGCCGCCGGGCTGCGCTGGCAGAACCGGATGCGGCCACAGTGGCCGAGGCCGACATGCATCGGGCTTGAGCGAGGCGTCGTTGCCGTACGATCTGCCACGATGGCGGACAACCGGGTGCAGGTCGGCGGGCCGTACTTCGAGGACCTGGCCCGGGGACAGGTCTTCGCCGACGCTCCGGGCCTGACATTGACCCCGGGCCACGCCGTCCTGCACCAGGCGCTGTCTGGCGACCGGCTCCAGCTGCCGCTGGATCACGAGCTGTCCGCGGTGGTCACCGGCCGCCGCGAGCCGTTGGTTCACCCCACGCTGGTCTGCCATGTCGCGATCGGGCAGACCACGTCACCGTCGCAACGGGTCCGCGGCAACCTGTTCTATCGCGGCCTGCGACTGCTGCGCCCGGTGCATCTGGGCGACACGCTTCGTACCCGCACCGACGTCGTTGCGCTGCGACAGAACCGCCCGAAACCGGGGCGCCCGGCGACCGGGCTGGCCGTGCTGCGGGTACAGGTCGCCAACCAGCGGGAGGAGCCCGTGCTCGACTTCTGGCGCTGCCCGATGCTTCCCCTGCGCGACCCCGACGCCAACACGGGGCACGCGGACAGCTTCGACCAGTTTTCAGCTGTTGCCGACCCGGTCGATGATCTGCCGTGGGGGTGGCGGCTCGATGCGTTTCGGCCCACCGTGACCGAACCCGGCACGGTGTATGACATCGAGGTACGCGACACCGTGACCGGTGCCCCTGAGCTGGCCAGAGCCACCCTCAACCTCGCAGCCACGCACACCGATCCCGGCGCGTCGGCGTACGGGCGGCGCCTGGTTTACGGCGGTCACACCATCTCGATCGCCGGGGCACACGCCACCCGCGCATTGCCTGATCTGGTCACGATCGTGGCCTGGCGCAGCTGCGATCACACCGGTCCGGTGTTCGAGGGTGACGTGTTGCGCACCGAGCTGCATGTCGGGGCAGTCGAGCAGCGCGACGGTTATCAGCTGCTCGACCTGCGAGCGGTGGTGCACAGCTGCCCGGCGGAGGACGCTGGGAATCAGACCGCGGCGCAGATGCCGGTACTCGACTGGCGGTTCGTCGCGCTCGCGCGTTGATCGGGAAGGTCACGAGCAAGCGAGGTGAGGGATGACCGGGATCCTGGCGGGAATGCGGGTAGTGGAGGGCTCGGCCTTCGTGGCCGCGCCGCTGGGCGGGATGACGCTGGCTCAGCTTGGTGCGGACGTGATCCGGTTCGATCCGATCGGTGGTGGCCTGGACGCCACCCGCTGGCCGGTTACCGCCGACGGCAAGAGCCTGTTCTGGGCGGGCCTCAACAAGGGCAAACGCTCGATCGCCGTCGATCTGCGATCGCCGCTGGGCAAAGAGCTGCTCACCGACCTGATCACTGCGCCCGGTGATGAGGCGGGACTGTTACTGACAAATTTCCCGGCTGCGGGCTGGCTGGACTTCAACAAGCTCACGTCCCGGCGCTCCGACCTCATCATGGTCAACATTGTCGGCAACCCTGACGGGTCGTCCGCGGTCGACTACACGGTCAACCCCGCCACCGGCTTCCCCTGGGCCACCGGTCCCAGCAACCTGTCTGACCCGTTCAACCACCTGCTGCCGGCTTGGGACGCGATCACCGGCACGCTTGCGGCGACCGGGCTGCTGGCTGCCGAGCGCAAGCGACGGGTCGATGGGATGGGCCAGTTCGTCCGGCTGGCGCTGGCTGATGTGGCATTCGCCATGGTCGGGCATCTCGGAAAGATCGCCGAAGTGCAGATCAACAAGCATGAGCGGCCGAAGTACGGCAATTACCTGTATGGAGCGTTCGGGCGTGACTTCGCGACCAAGGACGGCAAGCGGGTGATGGTGGTCGGCCTGACCGCGCGGCAGTGGCAGAACTTGGTGGCCGCGGTCGGCATCGCTGATGCCTGTGTCCAGGTTGAGAAGCTGCTTGAGGTCGATCTGGGCAAGGAGGGCGACCGGTTCGCCGCGCGGCATGTGATCGGCGCACTCATCGAGCCGTGGGTCGGCAGTCGCACGCTCTCCGAGGTCCGAAAGATCTTCGACGCCCACGAGGTGTGCTGGGGCCCGTATCAAACCTTCGCGGAGCTGGTGACGACGGATCCGCGCTGCTCGCCCAGCAACCCGATGTTCGCCGCGGTCGATCAGCCCGGCATCGGCACTTATCTGATGCCCGGCTCGCCGCTTGATTTCTCCGCCGCAGACCGGGTACGGCCGGCGGCAGCGCCCCAGCTTGGACAGCACACCGACGAGATCCTCGCTGGAATCCTTGGTCTGTCCGCCTCTGAGATCGGGCGATTGCACGACGAAGGCGTCATCGCTGGGACGCCGGACACGTAAGTTCAGATACACAAGCCCAGAGACATAAGCCCAGCCGCCGCATGACAAGGCAAGGGAGTGTGCAGATGTTTGCCTTCTACTCGAATCGGCTGGGTTGCCTCGGCTCGCTGCTGATATCGGCCCTGCTGACGACCCTGCTGATCCTGCTCTTTTTCGTCCTGTGAGTCCCGGCCCACAGCAGGCCTCGCTCGATCGACAACCAATACGGTGCCGCGCCACGCTGTCCGGCACATGAGGGTTGTCCCCTACCGGGACCTTGGCTAACACGATGACCTGTGAAACCTTCTGCGGACGTCGCTATGCAGAATCCACATGCCCCGTTCGAGGTTCGGGCCTAAGGGCCGGCAGACCTCTCGTCCGCCTGGTGATCAGCGGCCCGGCGTTTCGCGTCTCGCCGGGCGAGGTGACGGACGAGTGGATCGGCCAGACGCGGCGCCAGCGGTCCGAGCACAGCCATGATGAGCACGTAGGCCGTCACGGTGGGGGCGAAGGCCGGTGTCACGGAAGCGGCGACGAGGCCGGCGATGATGATGGAGAACTCCCCCCGGGCAACCAGCGTGGTGCCGGCCCGCAGCAACAGGTCGAGCACGCCGACTGGCGCCTGCCTGCGCACATTCGTGATCAGCTCGTCGGCGGTGTACTCCAGGCCAAGCACCAGCAGCAGGAGGACGACGCCCACCTGGGAGCCGGTGGGAAGAAACCCTCGGGAGCCTCCAGCGGCAGCAGGCCTGCGGTGCCGAATGCCAGCCCAGCGAGCAAGTAGAGCGGAATGGGGGAGAGACCGAATCGCCCGGCGAACCGGCCGCAGGCGCCCAGCGCGAACAGGACGGCCCCAGCTCGTCCGAGTGTACCGTTGACGAACGGAGAGCCGGCAGTGATGGGCAATCCCTCCGTGACCAGCCCTTCAACCTGCTCGTGCACGCAGAGCTGGGAGTGCGTCAGGGGGATCTTGCCTCTTAGTCGTCAGCCTGGTGGGACTGCTGATTCTGACGGCCAGCGAAGGGCTGATCCGTACGAGTGCCCCCGGAGGTGATCTGCCGGATGCCATCGGGCTCCGATGCGTCGGCGACTGCCTCCGCGGCGGCTTCAGCGGCCTGGGTGGCGTCTTCCGCGGCCCGCGCCGCCGATTCGTCCGAGGGATCGGTTTCTCGGGTGGCCGCAGACTTGGGCAGGGCCTCGGTGAACGCGCGGGAGACGCCCTGGAGCGCGGAGGTGACTTCGCTGGGGATCACCCAGAACGTGTTGCCTTCGCCCTGGGCGAGTTGTGGCAGCACCTGCAGGTACTGGTAGGCGAGCAGCTTGGGATCCGGGTCATTTCGGTGCACGGCCTGGAATACCTCATCGATCGCTCGGGACTGGCCTTCGGCTTTCAGGATCGCCGCGGTCCGGTCACCTTCGGCGCGCAGGATCGCACCCTGCTTGTCACCCTCGGCGGTGAGGATTTGGGACTGGCGCTGCCCCTCGGCACCTAGTATCGCGGCGCGCTTGTCCCGTTCGGCCCGCATCTGCTTTTCCATCGCGTCTTTGATCGTCTTCGGCGGGTCGATGGCCTTGATCTCCACTCGGTTCACTCGCAGCCCCCACCTGCCGGTGGCCTCGTCCAGTACGCCGCGGAGCTGGCTGTTGATGCTGTCGCGGGAGGTGAGCGTCCCTTCCAGGTCCATCGACCCGACAACGTTGCGCAGCGTCGTGACCGTAAGCTGCTCGACGGCCTGCAGGTAGCTGGCGATCTCGTAGGCGGCTGATCGAGGGTCGGTCACCTGGAAGTACAGCACGGTGTCGATCTCGACGACCAGGTTGTCCTCGGTGATGACCGGTTGCGGGGCGAACGACACCACCTGCTCGCGCAGGTCGATCGCCGGGTAGACCCGGTCGATGTAGGGGATCACAAAGTTCAGCCCAGGACGCAGCGTGCGTTGATAGCGGCCGAGCCGTTCCACGTTGCGCGCTCGCGCCTGTGGCACGATGCGCACCGCCCGCATCACGGTGAAGACCGTGAACAGCACGACGAGCAGTCCCGCGATCAGCAAACCTGTGACTTCCATGGTCACTCCCGGGGGTAGACGACGGCGGTGGCACCGTCGATCTGGATGACGTCAACGGCCGCTCCCGCGGGAATCACCAGGCTCTCGTCCAAGGCACGCGCCGTCCACTCCTCACCGCCGATGCGCACGGTGCCGTCCCGACCGGTCACCTCGCGGACGACGTACGCCGTCCTGCCGATGAGCGCTTCTATACCGAAGCGTTGCAGCCGCGGCTGGCGCATGTGCCGGGTAGCGATGGGTCGCAGGATCACAATGCCGGCCGCGGAGGAGAGGGCGAATACCAGCAGTTGAAGGGGCACGGGCAGTCCGATCGCCGCGAACACAGATGAGATCACCGCGGCGCCACCGAGCAGTCCTAACGCGGCGGTCAGGGTGAAGATCTCAGCGACGCCCAGCACCACTGCGATGATCAACCAGATGACCCATGCATCCACAACGTCGATCCTCCTGAACCGAGGTGACGAGCTCGCCCTCAGGTGGGTGAGCGAAGGACCCAATCGATCGTAACCTTCCGGACAGATGCCACGCTGTGATAATCGCCCCTGCTCGCGGTCCATCTGGCCGCTCGTCGGTCCCTCCAGCATTCCCACGACCGCCGCGGCGTAGTTGCGGACGGCTCGTGGGCCTTCGCGACGTGTTCAGCGTCGCGGTCCTCGTTCTGCTCAGTGTGGTCGCCGTGGCCAGGGCGTCGGGGTCCAGGTGGTGCAGGTCGTCGCGGATTTCGACCGGCCCCAGTGCGCGCGCAGCGGTGGCCGAGCGGGCAGCGGGAGACGTCGTCACGGTTGGGAGGCAAGGCAGGATCGGGCACGGGTCGCAGCTCCTCTGCGATCAAGGCCCCGTCGTGCTGCTGGCGACAGGCGAGAGCAGTTCAGCTCACCAGCCGCGCTCTCGCCACTCGGAGAGGTGCGGCCTTTCGGCGCCGAGCGTGGAATCATTCCCGTGCCCTGGGTAGAACCATGTGTCGTCAGGGAGTTGGTCGAACACCCGGGACTCCAGGTCGTTCATCAGCGAGGTGAAGTCGGCCGCTGACCAGGTCTTGCCAGGACCACCGGGGAACAGCGAGTCGCCGGTGAATAGATGCGGCGTGCCGTCGGCATCTCGGTGCAGTAGCGCGATCGAGCCGGGGGTGTGCCCGCGCAGGTGGATCACGTCCAGCACCACCTGGCCGACCACCACGGTCTCCCCGTGGGTC
>DASVWA010000324.1:0-5340 GCA_036389855.1 Pseudonocardiaceae bacterium | reverse complement strand
CGATGGCCGCCGCCCATGCACGGCAGGCGGAGAGCCACAATCCGGCGGATCGATCCCGTCTACCGGTCCGGCTGGCGGCCCCGGCGGCAATGGCGGCGGCAGAGCGAGGCCATCTCACCGAGGCGCGTCGGAACCTCGACGCGATGACGCGCACCGGTGGTAGACCGTTGGGCATCCTCGAGCCGTGGTACTGGTGGGCCGAAGCAACGGTGGCTTGGGCTGAGGGCCGACTGGCTGCCGCGGCCACCGTCCTTGAACGGGCCGTCGACGGCTACTCGACGATGAACGTCTGGGCATTGCGGGCGTTCGTTCTCGCTGACCTGGTCGAGATTGCGGTGGCCGTCGGCGATCCCGACGGTGCCGCGAGGGCCGCCACCTGGGCCGATGACAACGCGCGCCGCACCGGCGCACCGATCCACCAGGCGCTGCACCACTTCGCCACGGCGTGGGCCCTGATCTGCCGCGGCCGCCACGATCGGGCGGCACGGGCCGCATCGGACGCTATGGACGGATTCGACTCCAGCGGATACGCGCTGCTCGCGGCGCGCGCCCGGGTCGCCTACGCCAACGCGATTCAGCGGTCGGACCGAGGCGTGGCACAACAGACGCTGCACACAGCCGCCGCAGCATTCGACGCCTGCGGAGCCGTTGTCCGCCGCGACCAAACCCACGCGCTGCTCCGCAAGCTCGAGTCTCAGGGACGGTGCACCGCCCAGACCGTGGACGGACCGGACAAGCTGACCACACGGGAGCGGCAGGTCGCGGAGCTGGCCGCCGGTGGCTACACCGCCCCGCAGATCGCCACCCGGCTGCACATCGGCGTGCGGACCGTCGAGACCCACCTCGCCCGCAGCTACTCCAAACTAGGGATCACCTCCAAGCAGCAGCTCGTGGTCCATGGCGCCGAGTTGGGGTTAACACCCGGCCGGTAGCGAATCCGTAGTTTCTACGGATCACCGCGCAAGCCGAAATCCCTACAGTGAGTCCAGATGTTGGTATCGACAACAGCCTGGCGTCGACAACAGCCTGGTATCGACAACAACCGGTCGCCACAGGTAGGGACGACCTCATTTTTCCTCCGAGTGCGGATAGAGATTGGTGGTGTGTGTTGTGACTGAATCGGCGCAGTTGGAGTCGAGCACGAACGGTCAGCTGCCGCAAAACGGTGATCGGCCACAGTTGAGCCTGGCTACCGACGCGGCCCGTAATCTGGCGACGACAACCAAGTCGCAGCCGCAGATGCAGGAAATTACGTCGCGCTGGCTGTTGCGGGTGCTGCCTTGGGTAGAGGCCTCGGGCGGAACTTTCCGGGTGAACCGCCGGGCCAGCTACGCGGTAGGTGATGGCCGGATGACATTCACGATGAACGGGGACGCCGAGATACGGGTCATTCCCGATGAACTGCGCGAGTTGCCGATGCTGCGACGTTTCACGGAGCATCCCGACGTACTCAGTGAAATAGCGGACCAGTTCGAGCAGCGCGATATCGACGCCGGGAGCGAGATCGTCAGCAGGGGGAATGCGGCTGATCAGCTGATCCTCATCGCCCACGGCAAGGTCAACAAGATCGGTCCTGGCAAGTACGGTGAACCGACGGTGTTGGCCGTGCTCGCCGACGGAGACTATTTCGGCGATCGCGAGTTGGTCCAGTCTCAGGACACCTGGACCTACACAGTCAAAGCGGTGACCCCGTGCAAGATCCTCGTACTGTCCGACCAAGCATTCCAGCGAGTAGCTGATCAGTCCGAGCCCTTACGGCGCAGTGTTGAGTGGTACCGGGCCAATGCCGAACGCGCCCAGAACGAGTTTGGTGAGGCCGCCATCAAGCTGGCCTCTGGCCATGCGCAGGAAGACCCGCTGGATGGGACGTTTGCCGATTACGACCTCAAACCCCGGGAATACCAGCTCAGCGTGGCGCAAACAGTGCTTCGGGTGCACACCCGGGTCGCGGATCTGTTCAACAACCCGATGAACCAGGTTGAGGAGCAGCTTCGGCTGACCATCGAGGCCCTGCGGGAACGCCAAGAACACGAGCTGGTCAACAACCTCGACTTCGGCCTCCTCCGCAACACCGACTTCTCCCAGCGAATCAGCACCCGGACCGGGCCACCCACCCCCGACGACCTCGACGAGCTGCTGGCCACCGTCTGGAAGGATCCGGACGTTCTTCTGGCGCATCCCCGAACCATCGCCGCGTTCGGCCGGGAATGTAACCGCCGGGGCGTCTACCCGCAGAGCATTGACCTCAACGGTCACAAGATGCCGGCCTGGCGTGGTGTACCGCTGCTGCCCTGCAACAAGATCCCCGTCACCAAAGACCACCAGACCAGCTCCATCCTGCTGATGCGTACCGGTTTGGACAAACAAGGCGTGATCGGCCTGCATCAGACCGGGCTTCCCGACGAGGTCCAGCCCGGGCTGAACGTCCGCTTCATGGGCATCAATGAGCAGGCCATCATGTCCTACCTGGTCACCGCCTACTATTCAGCGGCCATCATGGTTCCCGATGCCATCGGCATACTGGAAAACGTCGAGGTATCTCGTTTCGAGGACTTCTCGGCACCTGTTGTTCCGCAACCACCGCAGTCAACGGCGTCTTCGGAAGCCTCGACATCCTCGAAGCAGTCATCCTCGAAAAAGTCGAAATAGCGGTTCGCCATGCAACCCTACGAACTTCCCGAGTTCTACATGCCGTACCCGGCGCGACTGAATCCGCATCTGGAAACGGCTCGCGTGCACACCAAGGCATGGGCGCGTGAGATGGAGATGCTGGACGCGCCACCGGAACAGCCCGGCTCGGATATCTGGGACGAGGCCAAGTTCGACTCCATGGACTTCGCCTTGCTCTGCGCGTACACCCATCCTGACGCGCCGAGCCGCGAGCTGGACCTGGTGACCGACTGGTACGTCTGGGTGTTTTACTTCGACGATCACTTCTTGGAGATCTACAAGCGAAGCCAGGACCAGACCGGCGCGAAGGAGTACCTGGACCGGCTGCCCGCGTTCATGCCAGTAGACCTCAGTCCTGCGCCGGAGCCGACAAATCCGATCGAGCGTGGGCTGACCGATCTGTGGACGCGTACCGTCCCGCACAGATCTCCGGAATGGCGATTGCGGTTCTTCGAGAGCACCAAGAACCTGCTCCACGAATCGACATGGGAACTCGCCAATATCAGCGAAAACCGGGTTCCGAACCCGATCGAGTACGTCGAGGTGCGCCGCAAGGTCGGCGGCGCACCATGGTCGGCCGACCTCGTGGAGCACGCCGCGTTCGTCGAGATCCCCGCCCGGGTTGCGGACACCCGGCCGATGCGTGTCCTCAAGGACACGTTCGCCGACGGGGTGCATCTGCGTAACGACCTGTTCTCCTACCAGCGCGAGACCGAGGAAGAAGGTGAGATCAACAACTGCGTTCTGGTGCTGGAGCGGTTCCTGGACGTCAGCCCGCAGCGCGCCGCGGACCTGACCAACGACATCGTGACCTCCCGCCTGCAGCAGTTCGAGAACACGACGCTGACCGAACTGCCGTCGCTGTTTGAGGAGCACGGCCTGAACCTGCTGGAACGCGAGAGCGTGCTGCTCTACGTCAAGGGCCTGCAGGATTGGCAGTCGGGCGGCCATGAGTGGCACATGCGATCCAGCCGCTATATGAACAAAAGGTCCACTCGTGAGCCCTCGGTGATGGAGCGACTGCTCGCCGGGCCCACCGGCTTGGGTACTTCGGCAACTCAGATAACGCCGTCAGGTAACGCCCCGTCAGATAGTGCACTGTCTCCTGGGGCCCTGGGTCTACAAAGGGCCAAGTACTACACACATGTGTCCTATGAGCCAGTGGGGCCCACTAAACTTCCCGACTTCTACATGCCCTACAGCGCACGGGTCAATGTCCATCTGCAACGTTCACGTCAGCATTGTATCGACTGGGCTCGCCAGATGGGGATGCTCGAGTCATTGCCGGGCGGTATCGGCATCTGGGACGAGGAGAATCTGGCACTGTTCGATTTCGCCGTCTGCGCGGCGAGGCTGCATCCGGATGCATCTGGCCCTGAGCTCGATCAGTCCTCAGCCTGGCTGACTTGGGGAACCTACGGTGACGACTACTTCCCGGCGGTGTTCGGTCCTACTGGCAACATGGCGGCCGCCAAGGTGTTCAATGCCCGGCTGCCGATGTTCATGCCGCTGGATTGTGACGCCACCCCACCGCCGGCCAATGCGGTGGAGACCGGCCTGGCTGACCTGTGGATGCGCACGGCGACGCCAATGGCCATGGAGCAGCGGCGCCAGTTTCGCGAGGGCGTCGAGGAGATGACGACGAGCTGGCTGTGGGAACTTGCGAACCACATCCAGCATCGGATTCCGGATCCGGTCGACTACGTCGAGATGCGCCGCAAGACGTTCGGCTCGGATCTGACGATGAACCTGGCCCGCATCGCCCGGGCGGCGCGGATCCCAGCGGAGACCTTCCGGACCCGGACACTTCGTGCGCTGGAGAATTCGGCAGCCGACTACGCCTGCTTCACCAATGACATCTTCTCCTACCAGAAGGAGATCGAGTTCGAGGGTGAACTGCACAACTGCGTGCTGGTCGTACAGAGGTTCCTTGACATAGACCGGGCGCGCGCGGTCTCGGTGGTCAATGACCTGATGACCGCGCGGATGCTGCAGTTCGAGCACCTCGTCGATACCGAGTTGCCGTTCGTCCGTGACGAGCTCGGGCTGGATTCTGATGCCCGCGACGCTCTCGACGAATACGTGGTAGGGCTGCAGGACTGGATGGCCGGCATCCTCGACTGGCACATGTTGACCGGCCGGTATCCCGAGCCGGCATTGCGTCGGCGGTACCGAAAGCCGCCGCAGCGGCTTGGTGGTCCCACCGGGCTGGGCACCTCCGCGACTGTTATCGGTTTGCTGAGCAAAATGAAGGCCCATTCCAATATTTAGCCGGCTGTTGGCGCTTTGACTGATTGGCGGTGCGTACGGTGACGGAGTTGGTGCAGCCCCAGTTGGATTCACATGCCCAGTCGGATTCACATGCACAGTTGACTCTGAGCACAGCGGCCGCCAGTAATCTGGCGACGACGACTAAATCCGTGCCGCAGATGCAAAGCATCACGCCACGGTGGCTGTTGCGGGTATTACCGTGGGTCGAGGTTTCGGGCGGGACCTACCGCGTGAACCGGCGATTGACTTATACGGTGAGCGACGGGCAAGTGAGCTTCACCACGACGGGCGCGCAGGTACGGGTGATTCCGGGCGAACTGCGTGAGTTGCCGATGCTCCGGGGTTTTGACGATCCCGAGGTGCTCACTACGTTGGCTGATCAGTTCGTGCAGCGGGAGT
>DASVWA010000323.1:0-2818 GCA_036389855.1 Pseudonocardiaceae bacterium | reverse complement strand
GGTGAGGTTCCCGATGCGCTCATCGCCGAGTATGGCCTTTCTGTGCTGGTGACCGTGTCAAAGGGCGATCGCAAGTATCGTGCTTTATGACGCTGGCGCGAGTCCGGATGGCGTGGTCGAGAACATGCGTCGGCTTGACATCGATCCCGGTTCGATTGAGGCGATCGTGTGCAGCCATGGCCATTTCGATCACACCACCGGCCTCGACGGCTGGTCACCGGGGAGGTCCCGCGCACCACCGGATACGAACCGGCTTCCCACCACAGCAAGCGTGGCTGCACGACGATGGAGGGTTTGGTTAAGGCCCTGTGACCCGCTCGGGCTCAGGACAACTGCCGGCGCCACGTCAGATGGAAGGTCGAGGCCTCCGAGAGGATTGGTTCTCATGGACGAGGCGCCCGCCGTGAGCTCAACATCCGAACTGGGCAACCGGCGACTCCCGGGATGAGCTCACAGGCCTCGCGGGCGCCACTGGCCCTGTCCTCACCGGGTGGTCGCTGGTTGATCGTGGCCGCCGCGTTGGGTTCGGGGGTGGCGTTCCTGGACGGGTCGGTGGTCAACGTGGCCCTGCCGGCCATCGGCCGTGAGCTCGGTGGCGGGTTCTCGGTGCTGCAGTGGGTGCTCGATGGGTACCTTCTCAGCCTCAGCGCGCTGTTGTTGCTGGGCGGCGCGCTGGGCGACCGTTATGGACGTCGCCGCGTGTTCCTGGTGGGGTTGGTGATGTTCACGGTGGCGTCGCTGGGCTGCGGCCTGGCGCCCACCGGCGGCATCCTGATCCTGGCCCGGCTGGGGCAGGGTGTCGGGGGTGCGCTGTTGATCCCCGGCAGCCTGGCACTGATTGATGCCTCCATACGGCAGCAGGACCGGGGCCGGGCGATCGGAACGTGGGCCGGATTAAGCGGTGCGGCTTCGGCGCTGGGGCCGTTTGTGGGTGGATGGCTCGTTGACTCGGCGTCGTGGCGGTGGGTGTTTTTCATCAATGTGCCACTCGCCGCTGTTGCACTGGTTGTGACCGTGCGCCATGTGCCCGAGAGTCGAGACACCACTGCGACTGGGCGTCTGGATCTCGCCGGCGCGGGCAGCGTGACTCTCGGTCTCGGTGGGATCATCTATGCGCTGATTGAGGCGCCGGTGCGGGGCTGGACACCGCTCAGCGTGACGGCAGTCGTCATCGGGGCGCTGGCGCTGGCTGCCTTCCCGCTGATCGAACGTCGGCAGCGGGCACCGCTGATTCCGCTGTCGTTGTTCCGCTCGACCCAGTTCACCGGGGCGAACCTGGTAACGCTCGCGGTCTACACCGCGTTGGGCGGGGCGCTGTTCCTACTTGCCCTGCAGCTGCAACAGTCGCTGGGGTACACCGCGCTGGCGGCCGGGCTTTCCTTCCTACCCTTCACCGTGATCATGTTGCTGCTCTCCAGCCGGATCGGGGCGCTGGCCCAACGGCTGGGACCCCGCTGGCCGATGACCATCGGGCCGCTGGTGGCCGGTACCGGTCTCGCGCTGCTGGTCCGCGCCGTACCTGGCGTGAGTTACCTCAGCGGGGTACTGCCCGGCATCGCCGTATTCGGCCTGGGCATGGCCATCACCGTGGCCCCGCTGACCTCCGCGGTGCTCGCCTCCGTGGAGGAGGAACACGTTGGAGCCGCCTCCGGAACCAACAACGCCATCTCCCGGATCGCCAGCCTGCTCGCCGTCGCCGTTCTCCCGCTCGCTGTCGGGTTCGATAACAGCGGCACCGGCCCCCTGGGCCCAGGGTTCGCCCACGCCATGCTCATCTCAGCAGCGCTGTGCGGCCTCGGGGGCATCACCGCCCTATTCACAATCACGCAGCAAACACCGGTGCAGCTACACACGCTGCCCGGACTCACCCAACCATGCCAACAGCCCTCCACCCGCACACCACAGCACATCGGTCCACAACGAACGTCCTGACGCCGCGGAAAGATCGTCCGCCCGCTGCTAGACGGCATCCTTGAACAGGCCGAGCGGGACGTCACCAGAAGGCAACAGGTCGGCAAGGTCAGGCGGACGCGAGAATGGCGGCGCTCAGCGCCGAACGCGAGGTGACCCCAGCTTGGGGAAGGTCCGGTGCAGGTGCGAGCTGACCCAGGCCTCGCTGGCCGAGGCGATCGGCATGGTTACCCAAGACACCTACCTGCTGCACTCCACAATCGCTGGCAACTTGCGCTACGCCCGCCCGGACGCCACCCAAGACGAGATCGAAGCAGCCGCGCGGGCGGCCAACATCCACGACCGCAGCCTGTCCTTCGCCCAGGGTTACGACCCGCCGATGTTGGCCGAGGAGCTGGCATGACTCGGCGTGTGTTGCTGGCACTGCCGCTGTTGTCGATGTTGGTCTTTGCGTGTCCTGCGCACGCGATGGCCGATGCCGCCCAGAGCGGCGGGCCGCCGTTGGTGACTCCGATGGCGACGCTGGCTGGGGCGCTGCGGTGTCACGACACGCCCCGTTCCGCGGGTCATGAGCCGGTGCTGCTGGTGCACGGAATCGCCTCAACCGGGGCGGAAAGCTGGGACTGGAACTACGTGCCCGCGCTGACCAACGCCGGCTTCGATGTGTGCACCGTGGACCTGCCCGACGCGCACTGACCGACATTCAGATCTCCACGGAATACGTGGTCTACGCCGTGCGCCAGATGCGTGACCACTACCACTCCAAGGTCGACATCGTGGGGCACTCGCAGGGGGCGCTGGAGGGCCGGTGGGCGATCAAGTTCTGGCCTGACGTCCGCGACTCGGTCGACGACATGGTTGGGCTGGAGGCCCCCTACCACGGCACGGCCGGTGCCAACATCGTCTG
>DASVWA010000322.1:0-7492 GCA_036389855.1 Pseudonocardiaceae bacterium | reverse complement strand
GATGGATGTGATGATGCCCGAACTGGACGGCAACGCGACGATCGCGGCGATCCGCAACCTGAGCCGCTACGCAGATTTGCCCATTATCGCGGTGACCGCGAAAGCGATGAAGGAGGACCGAGCGAAGAGCCTCGCCTCGGGTGCGGACGACTACGTCACCAAACCCGTCGACACCGACCTGCTTCTTGGACTGATCAGCGCACATCTCGCCACCCAATCGGAGTCATCCGTGGATGATGAGGCCACCGTCGGGCCGTAGCTGCCGCGCGGGCCCAGCTGCTACTCGAGGACGTCCTTCACGGCGTCCTTAGCCTTCGCACCCGCCTGCTTGAGGTGGCCTTTGCCCTGGTCGATCTTTCCCTCTACCACCAGCCGCTCGTTGCCGGTGGTTTTGCCAACGGCCTCCTTGGCCTTACCCTTCAGCACCTCGGCGGTGTTCTCGATCTTGTCCTGAAGACCCATCGGAGTGATCCCTTCACCCGAGTTGAGGCTTTGGACTCCAGCATCAGTCGTACCGCCCGATGGGTCGGCGACAGGGGGAACAACCAGGTCAGCCAGCCAGCTCAATCCCGTCTGGGGGATTGAGCTGGCCGCCATGTCAGAGAACCTAGACGCACGCCGTACCCTAGACGTGTGATCACGCACCGCGATCCCGCAGCGGCGCTCCGCGATGCGCGCCGGCCCTACGGGCACGGGCGCACGGCACGCGGCGCTGAGCTGGTTGTGGGACGTGACCTCACACCCGGGCTCGGCGCATCGAATCGGAGTGACTCGCGCCGGTCAGCTCTGCACAAGAGCCAGCAGAGCCTGCGAGTGCCGTTTCATACGGTCATTACGGCAGGAGATGCTGGGATCACGACTATGTGTGCTAGGGCCATCGGCCCTGATGCGAGAGCCGAGTTGCCTGGTCTACAGCTCGACGGCAGCGCACTCGCCGCCCTAGCTCAAGGACGACACATTATCCGATCGCACCGCCTGCACAGGGAGGAAATTCGATGGTAGACGCGGTCATGAGGGTGCTTACTGTCGTCGTGGTTGTACTTCTGATCCTCGTCCTCATACCCCTGGTTGGGCCGTTCGTCACAAACCAGCTGCCGGAATTCGCTGAGTCGACCAGCCGAATTCTCAACGCAACCTGGGATGGCTTCCAGAGGCTCCTTCAAGGTTTCGGCTTCTCCGGAGGAGGTTACGGCTACTGATGCCGCGGCGACGCCGCCCGCGTGCGGGTTGCGAGCAGCCAGACCCAGCGGAGCAAGTTGATGGACCTGGGAGGAGCCAGCAGCTGATTCCATCCAGGCCGCCAAGGTGAGCAGTCAGGGCACCCCGACGACCAAAATTCCGGTGTCGGAACGTATCAGAACAGCGTCAACGGCATCTACCCTGTGAGGGGACCACCCATGTCAACACGGGGGTCGAGATGTCTGAACGGAGACGGCGCCCATCGCTGATCTGCGCGCTGTTGGGCGCACTAGTGATTTCGTGCGGAGGTCCGGCAGCACCGGTTGTCGCCCCTGCACCGGCGGCTGAGCCCGCTCCAGCGGCGGAGCCTGCGCCGGCACCCAGGGCCGCACCGGCTCCGCAAGTCGCACCGGCACCCAGGGCGGTGCCGGTGCCGGCGGTCCCACCGAGGCGGCCGGGTGGTGCACCGCCCGGAGCCGCACTGGTCGATCTCCCTGGCGGAAACGGCCTTACGGTAGCTGAATGGATGGACGCTATGGCTGTCGCGTGCGGGGACCACGGGTCGAGCTGCTTGAATGTACGGAGAAATTTTATAGATAGTAATGAATGCACTGACGAGGAAGGTACCGTCGAACGCCAGGACCCACCCTTGAACAACAGGAACGCCAAAGTGCCGGTTGGCAGTCGAGTCACACTGTATATTAAGTGTGACACAGAGGAGTCGACCGAGCAGGGCGAATCGACTGAGCAGGGCGAATCGAACGAATCGACGGATAGGAGTGGGACTGGTCAGACCAGTGAGTCTGCTACGACTGACCAGTCCGACGAATGACCACTGTCACCGGGGCACGCGAGGACGGTTCCACAGAACCGCCCTCTGACGCAGAATCACCCGTGGTAAGTCCGCCCGGATCACCAGCACAGACCCAAGTGTCTGAAGTTGATGACGGGCCCACGACTCAGGTCCCTGAGCGGCCGGGCGCCGGCTCCGCCGAGTCAGATGTGCTCGAACCGGGTGCCCTGCCCCAGGTCTTGAAGATCGTCGGGTCCATTGTCGCCCCCACAACACTGCTGACAGCGCTGATGTACTATTTTGGGCGACTCCAGTTTGCCGGGTTTTATTGGTACCTGGGCGCGCCGGTCAGCGTCCTGGATCTGACGGTCCAGGACTATCTGAACAACAGTGTTGACGGCTTGATTCCGCCGCTGATCGCCGCCGCGGGGACTGCTTTATTAGCGGTGTGGGTCCACCAGCTGGTGCTCGGTGCACTATCCGTCGGAACCAGGCGGATAGTGCTTCGCGTGCTGATGCCAGTCACGGCCGTTGCCGGGCTGGTCCTGCTGATTCTGGCTATACCCACGTTCCCGAGTTTCCCGGAAGCCCGTGGGCTCAGCCTGTCGATTGGCGTCCTGCTGCTGTTCTACGCCGCCCGACTGTTGCGGCTGCTCAGCGCGGAGCGAAGACCAAAGCAGGTGGCAAGGCGTGCGCCGACAACGGCGACCGTGGCCGAGTGGGGCGCAGTCTTCATACTGGTGAGCGTCGGATTGTTCTGGGCAGTCGGGAGCTACGCGATCGGCACCGGGATCGAGCGTGCTTATCAACTTGAGACCTCACTACTACCCAGCAGTTCAGATGTCGTGGTGTACAGCGAGAAGAGACTGAACCTCCAAGCAGCGGGCGTCCGAGAAGTGACATGCCAATACCCTGACGCGGCATACGGATTCCGCTACGAAGGGCTCAAGCTCGTGCTGCAGTCTGGCAACCAGTATCTCTTCCTTCCCGCCGGGTGGACACGCGCCGACGGCGTAGCCATGTTGATCCCTCGCAGCGATGCGCTGCGACTGGAGTTCAGGGCACCAGGCCAACTAGGACTGGCTAGTTGCTAACGCCGAACCACAACTCTGGCGCGCCCGTCGGACGCAGGCCACTCCCCGCTTCGCTGCGAAGACCCAGTTATTCTGTGATCGAATCGTGCGCTCGGCCGCATCCGGCCGAGCGCGGCATCGAAGGCGAGCGTATGGCAGGCACCAGCATGATCCAACGGGTCAGCGACACCCAGGGCCGCCCCGCCTGGCTCGTCTCAGGCCATCAGCGGGTGCGCGATCTGCTGGCCGACCCACGGCTGTCCCGCTCGCACCCCAACCCGGGCCACCCGGTGCGCCTCACCCAGCCCGGCCTGTTCGGTGGGGCCATCCCCGACCCGGAAGGCGAGCTTGCTGACCTGCACCGGATGCGCAAGCTGCTGACACCGTCGTTGTCGGCCCGGCGCATGGAAAACCTGCGTCCCCGGGTCGAGGCGATCGTCGACGAGTTGCTCGACGATCTCCTCCGGAACGGGCCTCCGGCCGACTTCCACAGCATCGTCGCCGTTCCCCTACCGGCGCTGGTGGTCTGCGAGCTGCTCGGGGTGCCGACCGAGGACCGCGAGGACTTCCGCCGGTGGCAAAGTGAGGGCAAACAGGTCAGCAAGCCCGCCGTTGCCCGAGGTGGTCTGCAGTCACTGTGGCGGTACCTGGGCACCCTGATCGAGCGCAAGCGCTGGGTGCCAGGCGACGACGTCATCTCCGACCTGCTGCACGCTGCCACACTCGACCCGAAGCTGACCGACGACGGGATCGCTCATCTCGCCGCCGGACTCCTCTTCGCCGGGCACGCACCCGTCGTCGCCATCATCGACCGGGGCATGCTGCTGCTCCTGACTCACCCTGAGCAACGGGAGGCGCTGCAGCGCGATCCGGCTCTCGCCGCCCCGGCCCTGGAAGAGATCTTTCGTTTCGCCAGCCCGATCGAGCGCCGCCGTGCCGTTCGTCGCGGCGGCCTGACCCGGTACGCCTCGGTCGACGTCGAAGTCGATGGCGTGACCATCCGCGCGGGTGACACGGTGATGTTCGCCGTACAGGACGCTAACGAGGATGGGAGCGTCTTCCCCGATCCGGAGCGTTTTGACATCACTCGCGAGCGCAACCCACACCTTTCACTGAGTCACGGTGCCCACTTCTGCCTGGGAGCTCCGCTGGCTCGGGTGGAGCTGCAGTACCTGTTCGTCCGCGTGTTCGAACGCTTCCCCACCCTAGGTCTCGCCGTTCCCCTCGACGACATTTCCCCGGTCCGCGAAGCCGTGGCCGGCGCCGTCAGCCAGCTCCCCGTTACCTGGTGAACCTCGCTTCGTTCAATTCTTCTCAGCGACTCCCTGCGGAGAGATGTCCCTATCGTTCGCCGACAACCTCGAAAGCTCTTCTATCATCGTAATCGTGTGACAGAACGTATCGATCGAGACCTCCCGGTCTCCTAGATCCTCCAGCCACTGGACGGTCACTGGGTCCCGCTGGGCAATACCAAGCTCCTTGGCCCAGCTCTTTGCTGATTTCGAATCAGTCATGCTGGCCATCATCTGGTTGCGCTCGTCTTCTGTCCGGGTCGCCTTCACCGTCTCCTGAACGGTACGGATCTGAGCCGGTAAGCGGAAGTTATCGACGATGCGAAGCTCATCAGGATCAGTCTTGAGCCAACGGGCAAGAGCGTCCCTTATGCTCCCTCGCGCCTCGGCCATGCTGGAGCCCTGACTGTGCACCCGCGGCTCTTCGGCGATCTGCACTACCCAAGCTTCGCCCTCTCGTTCGTACACTGCGGTGTAAGTCTCGCTCATTGCACACCAATCCCTCTCGCTAGCCGGGCCACGCCAGATGGCCAGCATCGCGTCCGAGTCTAAGCGTTTCATGTCCCGCTGGCTGCCTCCGAAAGATAGTACGAGGTAGTACCCGGACGGCCGCCTAGCGCCGCCGCGGGGCGGCACCGCACTGCCTGCAGCCAGACGCTGGCCCCGAGCCGCGGTCGGCAGCCACCAGCAAGCAGGCGATCGCATGGCTGGCCGGACCGATCCCGACCGGTAAACGAACGTTCCGCAGGCAAGCTGCTGGATCGGGTATGAGCACTGTGTAGGGGCCTTTGCCGGCCCGCGCATCGTCCGCCCGCACTGGTTTTCCGTGTACGATGGGCAACTGGCCGGCCAACCAGGAGTCCGAGTTCAGGAAAGGGCCTATGAGCGCCTACAGCCTTCCCGACCTGCCGTTCGGGTACGACGCGCTCGAACCTCACTTCGACTCGCGGACCATGGAGGTCCACCACAAGCAGATCCACCGCCGCTACATCGAACGCCTGAACGTGGCTCTGGGCCTCACTGACGAGTTGCGCGCCGCTGGCAGGCAGCCCATCGACGACTTGCTGTGGAATATCGGCAAGATCCCCGAAGAGTCCCGTAACTCTGTACGCAACTACGGCGGCGGGCACGCCAATCATTCCTTCTTCTGGACGATCTTGAGCGGGGATGGCGGTGGCGAGCCGTCCGGTCAGCTTGCCGACGCCATCTCGGAGGAGTTCGGTTCCTTCACAGCGTTCAAACAGCGGTTCGCCGCAGTCGCCACTGCACACGTCGGCAGTGGCTGGGCATGGCTGGTGCGGATACGCAACCGCTTGGTGCTCTACAGCCTGCCCAATGAGGATTCGCCACTCACCGCCGAAGAGACACCAATTCTCGGGCTCGATCTTTGGGAGCATGCTTACTACCTGCAGTACCTGGCCTCACGCGCCGACTACGTCGAGGCCTTCTGGAACGTGGTGAATTGGGAAGAAGCCAACCGTCGGTTCGAGGAGGCGGCGCGGTCGTAGCCGGCTGCCGGTGCCTGCGGGCGTTCGCCCGAGCAGCTCCGGCCAGGTACGGTTTACATGTCTATATACCTGACAAGTTGCATCGGAGGGGCGCGAACATGAGCCCAGATCATGAGAACGCAAAGCCGACCGACAACCTGACCGACGACGGCAAGCAGGCGCTCTCCGCTCTACGCGGCGTCTGGAAAGCGCAAGGTCAAACAAGCGCTGACCTCGACGAGGCCTGTGGCAACACGAAGCCGTGTAAGAGCATGGAGGCTGTCGGCTTCCAGGGGCTGGCCGACGAGGAAGAGACCCAAGGCAAGCACGGGGTAGGCGACAATCTCCGCTCCGCGTGGAAGACGAAGCTGGAACGCGAGGGCAAGCTGAACTCAGAGGCTAGCAGCGTGCGAGATTTGGTCTTTGGCTCATCTGAGCAGAAGGAGTAGGGAACCGTCGCTCATCCGGACGGCGGTCGCAGGCAAGGAAGGACACGGCTTAATGTTTGGACGCAAGAAGCCCGAAGCAAAAACCACCGGGAAACCCGCTGGCTCAACTGAGACGGAGCGCATCACCTCATACCGGGTGGATCAGGACGCCGCGCCTCCTACCGGTACGCCGAAAACGACGTCTTACGTAAACGCCCTGCAACGCAATGGCCGCGGGTACGAAACTCTCAACTGACACCCGGAGGGGGGATCTTGGCAGGATGGCCGGGATCCCCAACGAGTTGCTACCTGATTGATCTTGCCGCTCAGCGGCCGCCAGCCTTGTCAAGGAGACCGCTCGATGAACTATCCGAGTACCGTCAAAGAACTGACCGAAACGTTGCGCCAGGGCAATTACCTGGCGGACCGGGGATTGGCGACGGCGGTGTTCGTAGCGATGTCCCTGCAACGTCCCCTCCTGCTGGAAGGCGAGGTGGGCGTCGGCAAGACCGAGATCGCCAAGGTTCTCGCGTCGGTATTCGACCGTCAGCTGATTCGGCTGCAGTGCTACGAGGGCATCGACACCAACCAAGCTCTTTATGAGTGGGACTATGCCCGTCAGCTGCTTTACATCCGGGCGCTGTCTGATCGCGACGTCGGCGACGAGGAGGCACTCGAGAAGCTCTTCGGTCCGAGATTCCTTCTCGAGCGTCCGCTGATGCAGGCGATCCAGTCCGGCGACCAAGCAGTATTGTTGATCGACGAGGTCGACCGCGCCGATGATGAATTCGAGGCTTTCCTGCTTGAGGTGCTGTCCGACTTTCAAATCAGCATTCCCGAGGTCGGCACCATCAAAGCCGAACACCCACCGCTGGTGGTGTTGACCTCTAACCGCACCCGTGACCTGCACGACGCCCTGAAGCGGCGCTGCATGTACCACTGGATCGGCTACCCGGAACCCGACCGTGAAGTGGAGATCGTCACCGTTCAGGCGCCCGAGGTGTCCGAGGGGCTCGCCCGCAAGGTAGTGGCGGCGGTCAACCGGCTCCGCGAGATGGATCTGGCGAAGCCGCCGGGCGTCGCTGAGACCATCGACTGGTCCCGCACCCTCGCGTTCCTCGGTGAGACCGATCTGAGCGCTTCCGCTGCCGAAGACACCCTCGGCTCGATCGTGAAGGATCGTGATGACCTCGCCCTCGTACGGGACAACCTCGAGGAAGTGACGTCCAATGCCTGACAC
>DASVWA010000321.1:0-8820 GCA_036389855.1 Pseudonocardiaceae bacterium | reverse complement strand
GTAGGCCAGGTAGTCGCGTCCGCCGATGTTGACGCCGCCGGTGGGAATCTTGGTCATTTCGACGCCGTTTTGCTTGAGCGAGGGCAGCAGTTCTTTGGCGTGACCGGGACGGTCGGTGACGAAGTTGTTGAACGACATGCCATCGGCCGGGTTGCGGTCGCTGCTGCGGGCCAGCGTGTTCGACCGCCAATCGATCGCGGCCGGATCACCTACGCCACTGCCGTGGCCGGCCCAGCCGGCCCCGAAGGTGTCACCGAAGGCGGCGAGGATCTGGCCTCGCTCATCGGTCCACATGATGCCAAGATCGGTACCCTTGATCTGGTAACGCGCCTCGGTTTCGTTGATAGACCCAGCACCGGTGATCACGGCAGCCCGGCTGGCCTGGGCCGGCGCCGTGTCAGCTGCCCCCTGCGGCGCCACACCTACCGTGACTGCTGCTGTCAGCACGGCCAGCGCGGTCCCGGCTTGACCTCGGTGACTCACTATCATCTCCCCTTACTGCATGGACACGCGGGTGGACGGCATGCGGCAGCGGTCCGTAGCAGTAAGCGACATCCCCCAGCGCCCGGAAGAGAGGAAGACTGCCCGTCCCGAGCACCCCGTAGCTCAACGCGGGACTGGACGTGTGGGTAACGCGATCAGACCGGTCATCTTGGGGATCCATCGACGTCGGTGCGCCACCTCGGTGGCCTTGCGGCGTGCCGCCAGCATGATGCGGCTCCATCAGGACCGATCAGTCCCCGCCTGGGCGCGTCAGGATGGAAATCCAGTCATTGAAACGTCTGACGTCAAACGCCAAGCCCATCCCCCAAGACTGCGTCTGAGCCACCACGGCTAAGCCCGCGGACCGCGCCGTCCGGACCACATCCTGTGGGCTGACATCAGAGCGCCAGCCGTCTCGTTCAGGAGTCCGTCGTAACGACAGTATCGTGTACAGATTCTTTTGCCACCACGATCCCTGCCGCATCTGACGAAGCGGTTTGGTCGCTGCCGCTCGTCCGGCATGGTGGATCACCGCCGTGCCGCCAGGAACGAGAACCCTCGCCAGCTCATGCAGATAACTCTTGATCACGTCGATCTCCATGTGCACGAAGGCCTCAAACGAGAATGCGAAGTTAACCGAGGCGTCGTTGACCCCGGTGAGAGTCTTTCCGTCATTGACGAAGTAGCGCACATTGTCCCGCTCCGAGTAGCGCGCCTTGCAGCGGTCGATGCACGAAGGACTAAGGTCCACAGCGACGACGTGCGAAGCACGTGTGGACAGCTCTCCCAGCCACCTTCCGTAACCCGGCGCAATCTCGAGGGCAGTGTCTCCGGGTCTCAAGAATGGTCGTATAAGAGAATCGAGCACCGATGCATACCATCGCTCGTACGGCTGGCCGCAGTAATCCGCGAACTCGCTCCACTCGTCACCGTCGCGCGGCCATGGATAATCGCGATCCCATACTTGCCGGTTGGCGGCGATGCTGTTCTCCATGGTGTTCTCCTCCTGGCAGCAACGGCCGGCCGACGAAAATGGCTGCGGTTGCCTCCCTCCATGGCGATCAGCTACCCCAAACCGCTCGTCCACGCAGTGGGCGCGACAGTCCGCGTTGAACATCTTACAAGTCGCGTACTGGGCCGGGAATGATCTACGACTTGGGCCTAGCCGTTTCGGGCCGACCGCCAACCTGCCGGATAGCGACACAGCGTCATAATCAGCGCCGGACCTGTCCACAGCATCTCACGGTGCGTAGTTATACGCTGACATCACGTTGCTGGCTGTATGGCCAGTATGGAAACTCTAACCAAACGCTAATCCGGGCACGCTGCCCCAAAGGTAACTTTCGTGACTCAGCGCCCTTGCAACCCACTCGAGCGGACGAGGAGGAGTGATGGCCGAGCCGGAGCACACCAAGTTCGATCTGCCGCAGCTGGACCGCAGAGACGACCCTCGGGGTGGGGCTGTTGCATGGGCGCTGCTCGTGGTGGGCATGGCTCTGGTCGCCGGCATCTTCCTGGCAGTGATCTGGGCAGTGAACCAATGATCATCTACGCTGCTATGAGGCCTTAAGGCGGCCGGTGTCCCCCCGGCTGGCAGCGAGGGCAGTAATAGGTGCTCCTGGCATAGAAATCATTTCCTTGTACAGCCCGAATCACTGGCTCTGCGCAGCGACGGCAAGGTTTCCCACTCCGCTCGTACACCCAGTGCTGCTTACCGCGGGCTAATTCCCCGGTCGTGGACTGCTCGGGACGGTCTGCGTTCGCCAACAGAAGCCGCCGAGCCAGGGCCACCACGACGTCGGGATCGATATCGCGGACAGATATCCACGGTGATACTCCCAGCAGGAAGCACATCTCCGTCTTGTACAGGTTTCCGATTCCCGCCATGATCCGTTGATCGAGCAGCGCAAGACCAAGTTCGACTCCGGGGTGCCCACGTAGCCGTTGAGCCGCGACCGCGGCGTCGTTGTCGTCCCAGTCGGGCTTGAGCAGATCAGGACCGAGGTGCCCCACGAGCCGGTGTTCGTCCTCGGTGACCACAAGCGCCATGTCATGCAGGAGGAAACCTACTGCTACTCGTTCTTGCGTAGTCAGCACTGCCCGGGCTTGATGGCCTGGCCGTCGCCAACGCTGCCCGGGTCGGTAAAGGTGCCAGGAGCCGTCCATCCAGAAATGCGTATGCAGGCTTCGTCCGTCATCGAAGCGGGTGAACATGTGCTTGCCCACGCTGTGTACGCCCAGGATGGTGAGCCCCGAGAGATCATGCTCGGCCAGCCGTGGATGACGCAGCTCACCTCGGGTCAGGCGCCTGCCGCTCAGCGCGGCCGTCATACGCTTGGCCGCCAAGTACACGGTGTCGCCTTCGGGCACGGCTACCTCCAGCTGAGGGGACGGCAACAAAGCCACCGCCATCATTGCTCTCGATGTCCCGCAGAAGGGCGGCGATGGTGATGCCGTTGCGGGATGGACGCCGTACAGCAGAACCCTGCCTCGGGTGACCGCAGGCTATGGGCAGCACGACCGGGACCTGCCCATAGCGGGGGTAATGTCGGTGCTGTCCGTTCTGGTTGGTGGAGGAGGTCGTCGTGGGCACGCTGATCTCGGTGGTGATACTCGTGCTGCTGATCGGTGGTGGCGCGGCGTACTACCTCCAACACCGGCAGGTCTCCCAGCGGCGCGAGCTTGAGGATTCGAAGGCTGAGGCGCGCCGCTGGGTGGAACGCCTCGGCGGGCAGGTCCTCAATCTGGTCGGTACCGATGAGCCGTCCAAGCAGGCACTCGCCGACGCTGCGGAGCGCTACACGGCCGCCGGCTCCCAGATGGAGTCCGCACAGACCGCGGCACAGTGCCGCCTGGTTACCCAGACGGCTTTGGAAGGGCTCTACTACGTACGAGCCGCCCGCTCGGCCATGGGGATGGACCCGGGGCCTGAATTGCCGTCGGTACCGGGCCAGGCCGCCGCCGGTACGGTCACCGAGGACCGCGCCGTTGAGGTCCAGGGCCACGACTACGCAGCCTCACCGCATCCCAGTGACCGCACGCCGCACTACTACCCGGGTGGTCGGGTGGCCGGCAGGCCGGTACCGCAGGGCTGGTACAGCGAACCCTGGTGGAAACCGGCACTGATAGGCGGCGCGTGGGGTCTGGGCTCGGTACTTCTGTTCAGCGCGATGTTCTCCGGAATGAGCGGGATCCCCGCCGCAGCGGCGTGGGAGCAGGGCTATGACGCCGGTCAGCAGGACGCAATGTCTGACGGCGGCGGCGACTTCGGTGGTGACGGCGGCGACTTCGGTGGTGACGGCGGCGGCACCGGCGGGGACGTCGGTGGCGGCGGCTGGGGTGGCGGCGACTTCGGCGGTGGCGACTTCGGTGGTGGCTTCTAGGGCACGGGCCGTTGCTGGCAACGAGGACACCAGTAGAGGTTTCGCCCGGCGTGCGCAGTGCGCGCCACGACCGTGCCACATACCAGACAGGGCTCCCCGGCCCGACGGTAGACATAGACCTCGCCGCCGTGGCGGTCCTGCCGCGCCGGACGACCGGTGCGCACCGGGTCATGCGCTGGCCGCACGGTATCGATCCGGCCACGGCGCACCCCGTCGTTCATCAGCTCGACAAGGTCTGACCACAGCGCCGACCACTGATCAGCGCGCAGCTCGCAACCCGGCTGCAGCGGATCCAGCTGATGGCGGAACAGCACCTCGGCGCGATAGACGTTGCCGACGCCTGCCAGGACCGATTGGTCCATCAGCAACGTGGCCAGTGCAGCGCGGGACCGGGAGATCCGCGCCCACGCCCGGTACGGGTCCGCATCGCGACGCAGTGGGTCGGGTCCCAGCCGGGCACCCACCGCTGCCATGTCGACCTCGGTGACCAACTCGCACACCGTCGGGCCGCGCAGATCAGTCCAGTGGGTAGAGCCGACCAGACGCATCCGCACCTGACCCCGGGGCGGCTGCACAGGCAACGCCTCCTCGGTGAACGCACCATAAAGGCCTAGATGAACATGTACGACGAGTTCGGGCGTGTAGACGTGGAACAGATGCTTACCCAACGCTTCGGCACGATGCAGCACACGTCCATCCAGCACCGCGGCGGCGCTGGCGAAACGACCCTGAGGACTGGACACCGCCACCGGCGAGCCGCCGTAACACTGCTGATGCCGCTGAGCCAACCGGTGCGTTGTATGACCCTCGGGCATCGCCAGCTCAGTGCCTGGACAGCGGGGGCGGCTCCCCGGTGGACTCGAAGTCCGAGATCTGCCTGATTCGGCGGGAGTGCCGCTCGCCTCCGGAAAAGGGTGTGTTGAGGAAAACCTCGACGATCTCGGCGGCTTCAGCGGGGCTGTGCATCCGGGCGCCGATCCCCACCACCTGAGCGTCGTTGTGCTCGCGGGCCAGCTTGGCCGTGTCGGTGCTCCAGGCCAGCGCAGCACGGCATCCCGGAACCTTGTTGGCGGAGATCTGCTCGCCGTTGCCCGACCCGCCGAGCACCACACCTAGGCTGCCTGAGTTGGCCACCACCTGGCGGGCCGCCTCGATACAGAATGGCGGATAGTCGTCGTCTGCATCGAAGGCCTCAGGACCGACGTCCACCACGTCGTGCCCGAGACTGGTCAGGTGCTTCGCCAGGAAACTCTTGAGCTCGAAGCCTGCGTGATCAGAAGCGAGGTAAACGCGCACGGTGTGCAACATTGCCATATTGCGGATCACCGGGTGAGGAGGGCACAGTTTGCGCCGGGAGCACCTCCAGGATGGCTACGACGTCCGGCTGGAATGGGGTCGGGAAGGAGTAGCCCTGCTCGGAGCACACTGCGCGGTGGTGGTGATTGTGGACGTGCTCTCCTTCTGCACGGCCGTAGACGTAGCCGTCGAACGCGGGGCCGCCGTACTGCCGCTGCCCTGGGGCGACGAGCGCGCCCTCGACGCCGCACAGCGTGCCGGAGCGATACTGGCCGGTCCCCGAAATTCGCAGGGTTTCTCGCTGTCGCCAACCTCGCTGCAATCCCTGCCCGCCGGGGCGGGGCTGGCACTGCCCTCCCCCAATGGTGCGACGCTGTGCGCGCTCGCGCAGCGTGCCGGCGCCCACGTACTCACTGGGTGCCTTCGCAACGCGGCCGCGATCGCCCGCACCGCGCATCAGCTGGCTCGCGGCGGTCCGATCGGGCTGGTACCGGCCGGCGAGCGATGGGAGCTGCCTGGTGAACCGATGCGGCCCGCACTGGAAGACGCCGTCGGGGCGGGCGCGATCGCTGACGTGCTACCTGGGGCGTTCTCACCGGAGGCGGAGCTGGCTGCGGCTGGCTTCAGCGCGGCATGCTCGCGCGGTCTGCACGGCGTCCTCGCGGCCAGCGCCTCCGGGCGTGAACTGGCAGCCGACGGCTTCGCCGCCGACATCACGCTGGCCGCGGCGCACAACGCCAGCGAAATCGCACCACGCCTGCAGGGCGGAGTGCTCACCGCATGACTCTGGTCCCCGACATGGAGACATATCGGAGCAATTTGGGCTCGGTTAGCCCCGATATGTCTCCGTGTCGGGAAGGGGGCGTGGCGGCATGTGAGGAGCATGCGTGACAGCGCGATGGGTTGAGATGGCCAACGGGGTGCTGGTGCGGCGGTACACCGAACTGGATCTGTCAGTGGGGCTGGTGATCGGGGACCGCAGCTGCCTGGTCGTGGACACCCGCAGCGATCCCACTCAGGGCGCTGAGCTGCACGCCGCGATCCGCCATGTCACCCGCTTGCCTTGCAGCGTGGTGCTCACCCACGCGCATTTCGATCACTGCTTGGGCACCGCGGCCTTCCTGCCGGCCACGGTATGGGCCCACCCCCGGTGCCGGGACGACCTCGCCAGGGGTGGCGCGGCGCAACACGCCGAGGCACTGGCCTGGGGACGTGCGCACCGGGCGCTGGTGCGTCCGGTGGTGCCTGATCACCTGGTCGCCGAGCAAGCCGAAGTCGAACTCGGTGGTCGACAGGTGTTGTTGACCTATGCCGGACGTGGACACACCGACCATGACATCGCAGTCTGGTCGCCCGACACGGGGGTGCTCTTCGCCGGAGATCTCATCGAGCAGGGCGCAGACCCGGATTTCACCGACGCCTACCCGCTGGAATGGCCAGCCACTGTGACGGAGCTGCTGCAGCTCAGTCCGCGCGTCGTGGTCCCCGGGCACGGTGACCCGGTGGACACCACGTTCGTCGGCGAACAACGGGATGACTTAGCCAGCCTGGCCGATGTGTGCCGGGCCGTTCTGGCCGACGAGCTGGACCGTGACGGCGCAGTGTCGGCGTCACCGTTCGGTCCCTCAGCTACCCTTGCCGCACTGACCAGGCTCAACCCGCTTAGGTAGCGCAACAGTGCGGGCATTCCACCCACCTGACATGGAGACATATCGGGCCTATGAGGGTCCGATATGTCTCCATGTCGGGGGGTATGCGGCGGTGGGTTAAGAGAAGTCGGGCTTTTCGTGCCGGGTTCGCTTCAGCTCGAAGAAATGCGGGTAACTGGCGAGCAGCAGCGCGCCGTCGAAGATCTTGCCGGCCTCCTCGCCACGCGGGATCCGGGACAGCACCGGGCCGAAAAAGGCCACCCCGTCCACGTGAATGGTAGGGGTTCCGACGTCCAGCCCGACCGGGCCCATGCCGGCCTCGTGGCTGGCCCGCAGCTCCTCGTCGTACTCGGTGCTGTGCGCAGCCGCCGCCAGCTCCGCAGGCAACTCGACCTCGGCCAGCGCGGCCGTGATCACCTCATCGAAGTCCTTGTTGCCCTCGTTGTGGATTCGCCTGCCCATCGCGGTGTACAGCGGATCGAGCACCTTTTCACCATGGTCGCGGGCTGCGGCGATGCACACCCGAACCGGTCCCCAGCTTCGATCCATCGCGTTGCGGTAACCCTCGCTGAGGTCGCGACCCTCGTTGAGCACTGACAGGCTCATCACCCTGAAGCGCAGGTCGATCTGTCGCACGGTGGCGACCTCGAGGATCCACCGGGAGGTGATCCAGGCCCACGGGCACCGCGGATCGAAGTAAACGTCAACCCGCGGGAGCCGCGGCTCGGTTCGGGCTTCGGCGCTGTAGCTGGCGGTCACGGCCATCACACTCTCTGTTCGGCGTCCTGTGCTACAACCCATCCGGGTAGTGACGTCTTCCCTGAGCCTTAACTCCCTGCACGTCCAACGGCGCCCATGATTGGATGCGTAGGAATCCCGATCCGACATCAGAGGTGATCTGTGGCTGTCCCCAACCTCACCCAGGAGCAGGCTGTCGAGCGCGCCGACCTGCTCGACGTCGACTCATACACCGTCGACCTCGACCTCACCGACGGTGCCGGCAAACCGGGTGAAGGGACGTTCCGCAGCACTACCACGGTCCGCTTCTCCTGCCGCACTCCAGGGTCGTCAAGCTGGATCGACCTGGTGGCTGTCCAAGTCAGCTCGGCGACCCTCAACGGGGCAGCGCTGGACATCGCCGGCTACGACGAGGCGAAGGGAATCGCACTGCCGGGCCTGACCGCCGACAACGAGGTCATCATCGAGGCTGATTGCCGCTACATGAACACCGGCGAGGGGCTGCACCGCTTCACCGACCCCGTCGACGGCAGTATCTACCTCTACAGCCAGTTCGAGACCGCCGATGCAAAACGCATGTACGCCTGCTTCGACCAGCCCGACCTCAAGGCGGTGCATCGCGTCCGGGTGGTGGCGCCCGCCGACTGGGTAGTGATCTCCAACGCCCCATGTGAGCACACCGAGGACACCTCCAGCGGGGCGGTCCACCATGTCTTCGCCGACAGTGCACGGATCAGCCCCTACATCGTGGCGCTGGTCGCCGGTCCCTACGCGCGCTGGACCGACGAGTACACCGATGATGAGGCCACGATCCCGCTGGGCATCTACTGCCGCGCCTCGCTGGCCGAGCACATGGACGCCGACCGCCTGTTCACCGAGACCAAGCAGGGTTTCGGCTTCTACCATCGGTCCTTCGGGGTGCGCTACCCGTTCGACAAATACGACCAGTGCTTCGTGCCCGAGTTCAACGCCGGTGCGATGGAGAACGCCGGCTGCGTGACGTTCCGGGAGGACTACGTCTTCCGCAGCCGGGTCACCCGCTCCCTTTACGAGCGGCGCTGCGAGACGGTGCTGCACGAGATGGCGCACATGTGGTTCGGCGATCTGGTGACCATGCGCTGGTGGGATGATCTGTGGCTCAACGAGTCCTTCGCCACCTGGGCCTCGGTGCTCTGCCAGGCTCAGGCCACCGAGTACACCGGCGCGTGGACCACGTTCGCGACCGTGGAGAAGGCCTGGGCCTACCGGCAGGATCAGCTGCCGTCCACCCA
>DASVWA010000320.1:0-1988 GCA_036389855.1 Pseudonocardiaceae bacterium | reverse complement strand
CAGCAGCCAGCCGTACTCGGCGACGATCCGGTCGGACGTCTCCAAGCCCAGCGTCACCGCGTTGAGCACGATCACCGCGACGATGAACCGCTGGAAACGGTCATCCTCTACGAACCCGCGCAGACGGTCCCGCCAGGTCATCGCCGCCCCCCCGCGCTCTTACTCGGATACTGCGGGGCCTGATCCTATGGGTGGCACCCGGTGGGTAACTGCGTCGATGAGCCCGGTGCGGCCGGTGCTACCCGCGGGTCTGGGCCTCAACCAGCGCATGCGCTGCTGTCCGCCGCGGTGCTGGAGCAGCTGGGCCACCTGATGCAGCGGCGGATCGCACGGGAGCTCACCGTGGAATACGCTGGCGGGCGCCTCCAAACACATCTCCGTATCGCCGGGATCGCTCGGACGCCACGTTGCGCGAACTCGACTTTGTTCTCGGCCCGGTCAACCCGGCGGCGCAGTGGTGAGACCCTGGCAGGATCCGCCTGTGCTGCTGCGTCGGGAACGTCCTGGGGATCAGTTGGCCGTGCGAGCGGTGCACAATGCCGCGTTCGGCCGTGGTGCCGAGGCTCAGCTGCTGGATGACCTGCGGGCCGACGGGGACGTCATTGCGGGGCTGTCGATCGTCGCTGTCGTGGACGGCGACGTCGTCGGGCACGTCATTTGTAGTTGTGGGAGCATCGCTGGCGGACCCTCAATCGGGCTCGGCCCACTCGGTGTGATCCCGGCCTGCCAGCGACGCGGCGTCGGTCAGGCGTTGATGCACGCGGCGTTGGCTGCGGCCGACGCCCTGGACGCGCCAGCGGTGGCTTTGCTCGGTGACCCGGGGTATTACAGCAGGTTCGGGTTCGTGGCGGGAGCGACGCTCGGGGTGCTCCCGCCTGTCCCGGAGTGGGCACCACATTTTCAGGTGCGTCCCCTGACTAACTGGGACAATTCCCTGCGCGGGACTTTCCGCTACGCCCCGGCATTCGACCGCTTGTTGTGATCGCCGCGCGCGTTGCGGCGCAACGCAGCCGCGACGGCGAGCGTAGCGAGCAGCCCGCCGGCGCCACCGACGACGAATGCGATCCGTGCACTGGTGAGGTCGATGAGCAGCCCGCCGAGGAGGTAGGCCAGCGCGGCGGCGACCCCGATGGCGCCATAGAGGCTGCCGAAGACGCGGCCGAGCAGGTCACCGGGCACGCCGCGCTGCAGCATGGTGTTCACGGCGACGTCCATGGCGGCGATGCCCAGCCCGCGGACGGTCTGCACGACGAAGGCGGCCGCGACGGCCCAGGCCAGCCCGGTCAGCAGGTTCCCGGCGCTGCTGATCGCGAAGCCGGCCAGCAGCAGCGTACCCATCGCGACCTGATGTGGCCGGGCGAGCAGCGCGTATCCGAGGAACAGCCCGATGCCGACTGCGGCCAGCAGTAGCCCTACCGCGGAATCCCCACCGCCGAGAGCGTCGGTGGCCAGGAACACCAACGCGACATCATCGATGCCGTTGAATGCGACGATCGCGAAGAAACCCAAGCCGATCGTCCGGACGGTCGGGGTGAACCAGATGTAGCGCAGCCCGGCCTTGATGTCGGCCAGGAAGGTTCCCCGCACAGTGCCGGTGGGGGAGTCTCGCTTCGGCGACGGCAGCAACGTGAGCAGCGCCGCCGAGGCCACAAAGGTGGCGGCGTCGAGGAGCAGCACGCCGCGGATGCCCAGGATCGGCACCAGCAGCGCGGCGAGCAGCGGGCCGAGTGCTTCGCCGCCGTTGGTGCCGATCCCGATTGCTGCGTTGGCACTTTCCAGGTCCCGATCCGCCACCACGCCGGGGACCGCGGCACGTGGTGCCGGCTGAAAGATCTGCCCGGCGATCGCGCGCAGTGCAATCAGTGCGAGCAGCAGCGGCAAGGGTGGCAGCCACAGCGCGATCGCAACCCTCAGGCCCGCTTGGGCCAGCTCACAGCTGATCATGACCCGTTTGAGGTCGAAGCGGTCGCCGATCGTACCGGTCACCG
>DASVWA010000319.1:0-21259 GCA_036389855.1 Pseudonocardiaceae bacterium | reverse complement strand
TGGTGATCGCCCGTAAGGATTGGCCACTACGAAGGCAGGCCCTCGGAATGATCCTCCGGGTTCTCCGCTGGGGTGATCAGTGCCAAATATGCATGCTCTGCGGTGACATCGGTCGTGCACGCCGCGCCCAGCAGTGCATGCGCCAGCTGATCTCCACCGTTGGGCTCGGACAACCACGAAGCTGCTGCATCCACCAGAGCCAGCCGTTGCAGCGCCGACAGCCGAGATTCCCGCTCGGCCAGCACCGCCACCGCATCAAGCCGCTGGCGACTCTGCACGGTATGGCCGCCCCGCTGCAGGGGCATGGGCGGCTCGGGATCGCCGAGCGCAGACGCGGCAAGATCCAGCGTGCGGGACAACTCCAGCTCCGTGAGGATCGGCCGAGGGGCCCGGTGGAACACCCGGGAGACCGCTGACCACTCCTCCAACACCCGCGCCACCGAACGTGCTCGCCATGGCGCCAAGCGCAGCACCACCGACGGCGACTCCTCATCACCCAGGATGAGCGTGCCGCCGTCTAGCTCCACCACCTCACCGTTATCTAGAGCCACCCGCAGGTGGTCAGGATCGGGCTGCATAGGGTTCGTCATCGGGTCTCCACCCTCCATTACAGGGTTGGGGATCAAGGCCGAGGGCAGGTGCTCGCTACACCCGCCCTCGGCCGCCTACTCAGGACTGCGAAGGCCTCTTCATCACATCGGTCGGAAGCGGCCCGCAGAAGGTCCGCCAGCTAGTCCGGTTGCACGCTGTGAAGCCGTCCGCTCGGGCCGAACTGGTCCGCGTATGGTCCGCGGAGCGCTGTAAACGGCTGGATTTCGCTAGACTGAGCGGGACTCCGAAGATCGCCATGAGGGCAGCGGATTCCCGCACTGAGCAGGGAAAATGACCTGTACAGTGAAGGGGAGAGGGGATCGCTAAGGCCCGCTTAGGAAACCGATGCTCTATCCCCTGAGCTACGAGGGCTTACCGTTGTACGTTCGCCTTGGATACCGGGCGAGTGTTGGTTCGTCGGGCTCGGGCTGGCTACCTCGCTCCCGACGGTCTGTGCCGCGCGCCGTGACCAGACCCCTGGCCATCCACCCCGACGTGCGGTGCCGATTGTACGGCTGGTGGTGCGGGACATCGTCGCAGGGATGGGGTCAGTAAAGGGGCGAAGGTTGTGATCGTGCACGTTGGGGCTCGTGTGGCATCCAGTGTCGGGTAGGCGCGGCGTTATGCCGGCGGAGCTGTTTTTGGTTCCTTGCGAAGAGTCCCGTTTCTGCTGAGCAACTACAGCAAGAGACGCTGCGACAAGTTACTGCCTTAGTCGCCGGTGGCCGTCCAACCAGATGATGAACTACGGAACCAACCACGACTCATACATTGACCCAGGCGCGGGTGTCTTTATCAAGAAGCTTGGGATAACTAACGCCGCGATGCGGAAGACAGCGGAAGCTGACCTCACGGCAGTAACGCGCAGACTTGGCCGAGCATCCTGTGCGCCCTGCCCAGTCCAGCCCACAAGATCCACCACAGTGATTATTGTCGCCACCGGGCCACCAAATTCCAGGCACGGCGCAACTGCCGTTGTGCTGCTAAGAGGAGATCTCGGCCGTTGGCATACGTAGCATGCGCTTGGCAAATACTCGAGCTCGGCGTTCAAGCACCGTCACAGGGATATTCTCAAATCGATACTCGAGGAAATCCGTGGGCTGGGCCCCGAACTTGGACTTGAAGCGCCCAAGACCCTGAGAAGCTGATCGCTGCATATCGTACTGCAGGCATCCTTTCCGACACGCGGTTTCAATCGCGACTCGATGAAGCAACTCGTTCGCGCCCGTTCCTGCCGCACGCTCGATGTCCATCGCACCGCGCCAGTAAGTTGCAACGGCGCCATGCGTCAGAACGATCGTCCCGGCCAACGGCTTCCCACCGAGCCATGCGATATGCACCTCGCATGCCTCACCCACAAGGTCCGCTACGATCCGGAACTTGCGAAACGGTTCACGCCTTGACGCAAGTAAGCGAGCAATGGCCAGCGGGTGGCGCCGAGCTTTAGCCCAGCGGTCGACTGACATACGATAAAGGGCGTCAAACACCGAAAGCAGCCGCCCAGTTGTGTCGGATTCTACTGTAATTCCTAGACGCTCGGCTTTTCGGACCGCGGTCCGCACCGCACCCGCGAAGCGCTTTCTCCAAACGTTGTCGAATCCACCGGAAAGATCCAGCATGTGCGTCTTGCGAGAGTCCCTGATAACATCTGCGGGAACAAGCGCTTCCCATAACTGGCCATCAGCCATCCGGGGCACCGGAACGCTGGTCCTCAGTGCGTTGCAGGCTTGCAAGTCCTTAATAATTTGGATGACGTCGTTGGGAATAATACGACCCTCAGTGGCGAGCAAACCACAGGAGCCCCAGGGGCCAGGCCAGGAGGATTGCACTTTCAGTTGCATCGGGAGCCTACGGTCACGGACAAGTGGCAAAACAATAAGACGCCCGTCGGGCGATTCGTATGACCGTGTAACGTCCTCAAGACCTTCGGAATGGCAGATGCAGTCGCACCAGATCGGTGTCTGCAGAATATTTACATTCGCATCCGTGCGTACGACGGCCTCCCATCTTTCCCTACTCTCAGCTCCTATCGCAACAAGTCGAATATTTTCGGTCAGCTCACCAGCCACCATCGGCTCCTTCTCGGCTCGACCCCACCGCGCCCTGGGAAACCTCAGGCAGGTGGGCTCAGCGGGTTGGCGTCCGAGCTAGGATCCTTGGCCGTTCTGGGAGTTTTCTTGGAACTGCCGGTATGAGCGGAAGGGTGAGCCGAATGCTAGCTCCCGGCCCCGGGCTGGCCGCAGCGGTTACGGTCCCGCCGTGACGCGCAGCAACCTCGCTGACCAGTGCGAGGCCGATGCCGTAGCGCCGACGGTTGTCGGGCAGGCCCTCGTCGGCCAGGCTGGAGGCAAAACGCTCGAACAGTCGAGGCAGGATCTCCGGGTCGACTCCTGGACCGTCATCGCACACGTCCACCAGCGCGCGGTGGCCCGCAACGGTCACCGACAGCCGAACGTCGGAGCGGGCGTGCCGGATCGCGTTGTCCACCAGTGCGGTCATCGCCCGTCGCAGAGCGGCGCGCGAGCCGATCGCCGCCACGGCAGGGCCGTCAGTGCACGACAGGGCTATCCCACGTGCCTGCGCCGCTGAGGTCGCGGACGCCGCGACCTGCCGGGCCATCTCAACGAGATCGACAACAGCGCCACCGGTCTCGGCCCCGGGATCGGCTGCCAGCAACAGATCTTCCAACACCTCGCCGAGCGCGGCGGTGTCCTCGACGAGCCCGTCGAGCTCGCCGCGCTCGATGCGCAGGTCTGCTCCGGCATGCAACGCCCGCCGCATCAGTTGCGCGCGAGTGCTCAACAGCGTCACCGGAGTCCGCAGCTCGTGGCTGGCGTCGGCCACGAACCGGCGCTGCAACGCGAGAGCGTCTGCCAGCGGTCGGACGGCGCGTCGCCCCATCCAAACTCCGCCCAGAGCGGTGAGCAATAGGCCCGCGCCGCCGCTGACCAGAAGCGCCCGCACTACTGCCTCTCGGCGCACCCTGTCCGGCTCCAGGTCGACAACCGCTTGCTTGAGCACACCGTCTCTCACCTCGGTCCGCACTGCGAATTCACCAGCGGCGAGGGAAATGTGCCGTACGTCGGGCACTTCGGTGCCCGTCACGCGCTGCAGCGCATCGAGCAGCGGTAAGCCGGCCGGCATTCCGGGTGTTACCTCAACATCGGTAGGGCCGCGCATCCACAACCATGTCCCGGGCAACAGGTCATCCGAGTCGTTGACCCGGACGATGTCGGCGAGAAGTGCCCGCTGGGTGGCATCCTGCGTCCAGGACAGCTCGACCAGGGCAACCACCGTCAGCGCGGCCACGATCGCAGCAGCGCCCAGCGCCGCCAACGCCCCCAAACGTAGCCCAGTACGCCGGACCAGCGCGTCGTCGTGGTGTCGTAGCCGAGAAGACCATGGCGCTACTCGGCCAGCGGTCCTGGCCCGGCCGATCACAGCCGACCGAACTGATAGCCGCGACCACGGACCGTGGAAACAACCTTCTTGCCCAGCTTGCGACGCAGATAGTGCACATAGGTATCTACCACCACCTCACTTTCGGCATCTGCGAACACCAGCGCGAGCAGCTCACGGCGGGGATAGATCTGGCCCGGCCGGCCGGCCAGCGTGGCCAGTAGCGCGCTCTCCCGCTCCGAGAGACGCACGGGATCCCCACCGTCCATGTCGTCGCGGTGGACCTGGCGGGTGTCTAGATCAAGCCGACCGGTGCCGAGAGGAAGCGACCGCGCGGTGTCCAGGTGCCGGCGCCGCAGGGCACGCAGCCGAGCCAACAGCTCGTCAAGATCAAACGGCTTGGCTAGGTAATCGTCGGCGCCGGCGTCCAGGCCCTCCACCCGTTGCGACGGGTTGCCGAGCGCGGACAGCACCAGTACAGGCGTAGTGACCCCACGGGTACGCAGGCGGGCAAGCAGGTCGAGGCCCTCCACCGCCGGCAGCCGGCGATCCAGCACGATGAGGTCGTAGGAGCGGGACAGGCCGAGATGCAGCCCTCGATGCCCGTCGGGAGCTTCATCGACGGCGTAGCCCTCGTCGATGAGGAGCCCAGCAAGCATCCGACGCAGGTCCGGATCATCCTCGACGAGCAGCAACCGGGTGAGACGGCAGAATTGCAATAGCGCCCCCTCTATTCTGGTGAAGCCCAGCTGTCGGGCCACCTTGCCCACGCCAACGCTCACGGGCGCTTCTTCGGTGCGCAACTTACATGCGCCGGCGCTCGGAGTGCCGGCGCGCTCGAGCGGGACCGCGTGCCGCTCGACCGAGCCTGAATCTCGGATTCAGGCTCAGGGCTAATGTTCGCGGCTATGAGCAAAGGCTCGGCGCGCTCGCGCCGTCACCGTGGCGAGCTGAGCTCCGATGCCCTGCAAGGGCAGGTCAACGGCGAGCGCCGCCCATTCGCTGAGGGCTATGGCCCGGCCGAAAGCGAGGAGGCCCGCTCCGAGGCGCTGGCCGGTGGGCCCGCCGATGTTTCGCGTGTGTCCGCCACCGCGGGCGGCACGATCACGGTGGCCGCCTGGACGTTGATCAGCCGGATCACGGGGCTGCTGCGCGTGGTTGTCATCGGCGCCGTCCTGGGCCCAACCTTCTTCGCCAATGCGTTCCTGTCCGCAAACACCGTGCCAAATCTGATCTTCGCAGCGATGGCTGGGCCGGTCCTGGCGCTGGTGCTCGTACCCGCGCTCACCCGTACGCTCACCGAGCGCGGCGTAGCCGAGTCCCGCCGGCTACTCGGCAGGGTCACCGGTTATCTGTTGTTCTGGGCGTCGATCCTGGCCGGTGCCATTGCGGTGGCGTCCCCACTGGTGGCGCTGGCGGTCACCGCCGGCATTCCGGACGACGCCACTCGCTGGCGGGCATGGCAGCTGACCATCCTGATCGTGCTATTCGTGGCGCCGCAGGTGCTCTGCTACACCCTGGCCTCGATCGGGGCCGCCGTGCAACAAACCAAGGGTCGGTTCGCGTTGGCGTCTGCGGCGCCAGCGGTGGAGAACCTCGGCATGATCACGATGATGGGCGTGGTCGTGCTGTGGTACCGGCCCGGGGTGGACGTACCGGACGTCTCACTCGGCATGGTGTTCGTGCTCGGCGTGGGTTCCACGTTGTCCGTCGCGGCCCACGCGGCCGTCCAGCTCTTCGGGGCTTACCGGGTCGGGCTGCCGCTTCGGCCGCGAGGCGGCTGGTCGACCGAGCCGGCTGCCCGCGAGGTCAGCCAGAGGCTGCGCCACTCGGTGGTCGTGGCGGCCTTCCCCGTGACCTCCATGTTCGTCATGCTGGCCGTCGCGGCGACGGTGCCCGGCGGAGTTTTCGTGTTCCAGGCCGCCCTGTCGGTGTACTCCGTGATCGGCGCGCTCGGCGCCAAGGCGGTCACCGTGGCCGCGCTGCCCGGGATGAGCGCGGCGGCCAGGGACGGTGCAGCCGGGCGGCTGGGCGCGGCCTGGCGGCAAGCGCTGAACTACAGCGTGACGGCCAGCCTGCCCGCCCTGTGCCTGCTGCTCGCCTTCGCCGGCCCGGTGGCGTCCACCCTGGCCAACGGCGAGCTGCACGACGCTAGAATTGTGAGCTGGCTGACCGCATGCCTCGCGGTGCTCGCTGTCTCACAGTTCGCCAACGCGGGCTACGAGGTGGCCCGACAGACACTGTTCGCCAGATTGGACACCAGCGGGCCACGCCGTGCCAGCACCGCCATGATGGCGGTCCGCATCGTAGTCGCGCTCAGTGCGCTGCTGTTGCTGGCCGACGGCGACCGGCTGGTCGGGCTGTGCTGTGCGGTGCTGCTCGGCGATGTGACGGCAGCCGTGGTCGGATTGTCCATGGTGCGCGCCGCGATCCGCCCGGAGCGGATGGTCGACCCGCGCAGGCTGGCCGTCATCGGGGCGTCCACCTTGGCGATGCTGCCGGCGGCCGCGCTCGGCTCATGGATGGTCGGGCACATGGTGCGGGCTCGGGTGCCGCAGGTGATGACGGGCTTCCTCATGGGTTCGGTGGCGCTGGCCTGCTTCGGCCTGGTGTTCGCGCTGCTCACCGGCAAGTTGCCGACGCTCATCGCCAGGCTACGGTCCCGACTACCGGGTTGAGGCCGGGGCCGCGCGCGTCCTCGCGGCGCACCAAACCGCGCAGCGCCGGGCGATACGGTGCAGGTCGTGACTCCAGATGTCTTGGTGGGTCTACTTGCCGAGCCCGAGCGGCTGCGTGTCGTGGCGGCGCTGGTGCTCGGCGCACGCACCCCGTCGCAGATCATCGACGCCACCGGGTTGGACCAGCGCGCCGTCGGCCGGGCGCTGCAACGGCTCCAGACCGGTGGCTTGATCTCCGCGGACCACGACGGCTTCACCGTGCACATCGAGCTGTTCAAGGAGGTCGCGCGCACCACGGCGCCACAACCCAAGTTCGAGGACCACGGATACGTCGACGAGCGCACCGAATCAGCGGTGCGCAGATTCGTCCGAGATGGCCGGCTGATGCGCCTGCCGGCACAACGGTCTCGCCGCCTTTCGGTACTTGAGCACCTCGCGCAGTCGTTCCAGCCAGGGTTGCGCTACTCCGAGCAGGAGGTCGACGGGGTGCTCCGCGGATGGTGCGCCGGCGGTGAGGTCGACTACGTCAGCCTGCGTCGGTACCTCGTCGACGAGGGCTTGCTCTCGCGGGAGGGCGGTGACTACTGGCGCTCCGGCGGCTGGGTTGATGTGCTCAGTCCGTAGGCAAAGCCAAACGGTCCGGATGGCTGGCACCAGCGATCGGGCCGTCTAAGGTCGCTCTCAGGCTGGGGGTCCACACTGGCCGCATGCGCATCCTCGTGGTCGATGATGACCGGGCGGTTCGAGAATCGTTGCGCCGGTCGTTGCAGTTCAACGGCTACACGGTGCAGCTGGCCGGCGATGGCCAGCAGGCCATGGACGTGCTCGCCACGCAGCGCCCGGACGCGATGGTGCTCGACGTGATGATGCCGAGGGTGGACGGTCTGGAGGTGTGCCGGCAGCTCCGCGGCGGCGGCGACGACCTGCCCATCCTGGTGCTCACCGCGCGGGACGCGGTCTCCGATCGGGTGGCGGGGCTGGATGCAGGTGCCGATGACTACCTGCCCAAGCCGTTCGCACTGGAGGAGCTGCTCGCTCGGTTGCGCGCGCTGCTGCGCAGGTCACCGCCCGACAATGTGGCCGGCGTCAGCCCGACGCTGTTCTTCGCCGACCTTGTCCTCGACCAGGGCACCCGTGAGGTAGCCCGTGGTGAGCGTCGGATCAGCCTGACCCGTACCGAGTTCAGCCTGCTGGAGCTGTTCATGCGCCACCCCCGGCAGGTCCTCACCCGCGGCCGCATCCTGGAGGACGTCTGGGGCTACGATTTTCCCACCTCCGGCAACGCCCTGGAGGTCTACGTCGGATACCTGCGGCGCAAGACCGAGACCGCCGGTGAGCCGAGACTGATTCACACTGTGCGGGGGGTGGGTTACGCGTTGCGGGAGACGCCCCCGTGACCCCAGTAGTGCCCCAGGCAGCCGATCCGAACGTCGGGAATCGGCGGATGTCGCTGCGCACCAGGGTCACCGCGTTCACCGCGGTCTGCGTTGGCAGTGCTGTCGCCCTCGTGTCGCTCGCCGGATTCTTCACCGTCCGCACCAGCCTCTATGACCAGCTCGATGCCACACTGCTGCAGCGCGCCGATTCGCTGCGCAGCACCCTGGCCACTGCCGAGCAGCTCGGTGGCATACCGGAGAGTTTCTTCAGCGCCGCCGACATCAGGGTCGGCCTGCTCGAACGCAGTGGCCGAGGCGTGGTGGGCGGCAACCTGGCGCTGGGTCCCGCTGAACTCGCCGTAGCGCGAGGGGAACAGCCCCAATCGCTGCGTACCGACCAGGTGCGCGATTTGCGGGTCGCTGCCGTGCCGGCGGGTTCGGGCGCCGCCCTGGTCGTGGCGCAGGGGCTGGACACCACGCGGGACACGCTGTCCCGGCTCGGTCTGGTCTTCATCCTGGTCGGGGGAGCCGGCGTGCTGCTGGCCGCGGCCGCGGGCACCGCGGTGGCCCAGGCCGGGCTGCGCCCGGTTCAGCGGCTGACTGAAGCGACCGAGCGGGTGGCTCGTACCGGCGACCTGAAACCCATCGCCATCTCCGGCGACGATGAACTCGCCCGGCTCACGGCCAGCTTCAACAGCATGCTCGGCGCGCTGGCGGAGTCCCAGGAACGCCAGCGCAGGTTGGTCGCCGATGCCGGCCACGAACTGCGCACCCCGCTGACCTCATTGCGCACCAACCTGGAACTGCTGGCCGCCTCCGACCGCCCCGACGCTCCTTCGCTGTCCGAGCAGGACCGCAAAGAGATCTCCGATGACGTACGTGCCCAGGTGGAGGAGTTGTCGACCCTGGTAGGGGACATCGTCGAGCTGGCCCGCGAGGACGCCCCCCAAGTGGTGCACGAGCCGTTGGAGCTGCCGGAGGTGGTGGAGCGGGCGCTGGCCAGGGCGGGCCGCCGGGCACCCGATATCCACTTCGACGTCGACCTCATGCCGTGGAGCATGCTCGGTGACGCCAACGCGTTGGAGCGCGCCGTGCTCAATCTGCTTGACAACGCTGCCAAGTGGAGTCCCAGCGACGCGACGGTGACCGTGCGGCTGGCACCGACGAGCCACGGCACGGCGGCATTGAACGTGGCCGACGCCGGGCCGGGGATCGCCGAGGTCGACCTTCCCTACATCTTCGAGCGGTTCTACCGTTCGCCAGCTGCCCGCACCCTGCCCGGTTCGGGGCTGGGATTGGCCATCGTGGCGCAGGTCGCCGCCCGCCACGGCGGTAAGGTGCGGGCTGGCCGAAGCTTGACGGGCGGTGCGCTGATGACCCTCGAACTGCCCGGTCGATCATCCACATAACACCCCCAGGGGCCTCACATGGACATCTCAGAAAACCAGTCCACCCTAGAGACATGACCGACGAGACGCCGCGATCGGCGCGGCCTGGCGACCCCCCCGACCCCTCCTGGCCCGGCCCCGGTCAACCGGGACCGTCCTGGCAGCCGGGGCAGAGCTCGGCATCTGGTTGGAGCAGGCCCTACGGTGCCGCGCCCTACGACAGCGCTCCCACGGAGGCCTGGGCCGCCCAGCCCGGCGGTATGGCACCACCCACCGCCCCGATCGGCATGCCGGCGGGTTCTCCCGGGCCGCGCCGCGGCGGACTCGTCAAGGGCGCCGTGGTGCTGGCGTTGATGGTGGGGTTGGCCGCGGGAGGCGTCGGCGGCGTCATCGGCTACCAGTTGGCCGGCACTGGACCCGGGGTGATCAATGCGCTCGATCAGCCCGCGGTGGGAGCCTTGCCAGCCGCGAACCTGCCGGGCGGGTCGGTCGAGCAGGTGGCGCAGAACGTGACACCCAGCGTGGTCCAGCTCCGGGTACGCGGTCCTCGAGTAGACGGCGAGGGTAGTGGAATCGTGCTCAGCACCGATGGCCTGATCCTGACCAACAACCATGTCGTGGCGCCGGCCGTGGCCGGTGGCGAGCTCGTCGCCGTCTTGCAGGACGGGCGCTCAGCGCCGGTCGAGATCGTCGGTCGGGCGCCCTCTTTCGACGTTGCGGTGGTGCGGGCGCAGGGCCTGGACGGTCTGGTCCCGGCTCAGCTGGGCAGCTCCCGCGACGTTCGGGTCGGTCAGGAAGTGGTGGCGATCGGCTCGCCATTGGGCTTGTCCGGCACTGTGACCAGCGGCATCGTCAGCGCTCTTGACCGGCCGGTGCGGGCCGGCGGCGAGGGCAGTGGTCAGGACACCGTGCTCGACGCGATCCAGACCGACGCTGCGATCAACCCGGGCAACTCCGGTGGACCGCTGACCGACATGCAGGGTCGCGTGATCGGCATCAACACCGCCATCGCCTCACTGGGAGTCGGTAACGGGCAGGCCGGTTCGATCGGGCTGGGCTTTGCTATCCCGATCGACCAGGCCAGGCGAATCGCCAACGAGCTCGCCCGCACGGGTCAGGCAACCCAGGCCATCCTCGGAGTGAGCGTCCCTGCTGGACGACCGGAGGACGGTGCGGCGATAATCCAGCAGGTGATACCCGGCGGTGCCGCCGCCGCTGCCGGGATCCAGCCCGGCGAGCTGATCACCAAAGTAAACGATCGAGTGATCGGAAGCGGCAACGCGCTGGTCGCGGCGATCCGCTCGCATGCCCCGGGTTCCCAAGTCACCGTCACAGTCAAAAATGCGGCCGGAGCCACCCGGCAGGTTCAGGTCACTCTCGGCAGCCAGCAGGTCGAAGCCCGCTGATCCGCAACGAACGGACCTGGTTCTCGGCCCGGACGGCACCCGGCTACGGTGCTCGTCATGGAACACAGCGTGCGCAACTTGGGGCGGGCTCTCGTCGTGATCGTCGACGACCGAGTGGCGCACGGTGAGCATGAAGACGCTACCGGTCCGCTGGTCACAGAGCTGCTCGAGGAGGCAGGCTTCGTCGTCGACGGTTCAGTGGCAGTCGCCGGCGAATCCGTGGACATTCGCAACGCCCTGAATACCGCGGTGATCGGTGGCGTGGACCTGGTGGTCACTGTCGGCGGCACCGGGGTGTCTCCACGCGACGTCACTCCGGACGCCACGGCGGGTGTGCTCGACCGGCCGGTCCCGGGCATCGCTGAAGCCATCCGCGCCTCCGGGCTCGCCGCGGGCGCCGTGGATGCGGGCCTTTCTCGCGGGATGGCAGGGGTGTCGGGCAGCACCCTGGTGGTCAACCTGGCGCCATCGCGGGCGGCGGTCCGCGACGGGATGGCCACCCTCACACCACTGGTCGGACGGGTGATCGACGAACTCTCCTGGCCGGACGCGGACTGAGCAGCGCACCCACCGCGGCGGGCCCGAACGGGGCGCCGTTGCGGGCCCGCCGGGTGGGGTTGTGGTTCAGGGCTTGCCGTTCACTCTGCCGTTTCGGTTCAGCGCATCCTCCACCAACTGGCTCACGTTTCCGATCCGGTCGTGGTAACGCCCGCCGGTGGCCTTGTCCACGGTGGAGACTGCGGCCTCGACGCCCTTGACGGCGTAGGGCGCAGCCTTCTCGACGTAGGGAGCGGCCTTTTCCATAGCCTGCTCGACGATCGGGCCGGCCCTTTCGGCGACCTTCTCGGCGTACGGGCCGGCCTTGTTGATGGCTTGCTCGACCATCGGGCCAGCTTTCTCCCGGGCCTGCTCGACGTAGGGGGCGGCCTTCTCCATAGCCTGCTCGATGTACGGAGCGGCCTTCTCTTTGGCCTGCTCGACGTAGGGGGCGGCCATCTTGCTGGCCTGCTCCACGAGAGGAACGGCCATTTCGACGGCCTGACCCACCATGTCCTTGATCTTGTTCCCTAAAGTCATGTTCGGCGCCCTTTCGCTCGTGGTGAGGAACCTATCCTGGCACTGGGATGGAGTAGCGCGGAAGTGATCGGCACGAGGCTATTCTCTGCGACCATGCGGCCGGACGGGATCTCAGCGTGAAAGAGGCAACTACCGGCGACCCGCGGAGACTGCATCATGTGTTCGGGGACGTCCTTCCTGACAGCACCACCGACGACCGGCCCAATGATCCGGACGATGAGCAGTCTCACGAGCGGGACCGATGGCTGCGGGACAACTGCCCCCCGCACCACGATTCCACACCATGATCTCAACGCAGGGTCACGGTCAGAGTCTGAGACAGCGAGACTGCCGCAACCCGAGTGGCCGCCACCGGGTCGAGTGCCACCAGCACCAGCCTGCCGTCGCGCTCCCCGCTGCGGGGGCCGGCTTCCAGCACCGCAAGCACTCGGGCGCTGCGGGCCAGCACTACCGGCTCGTCTTGCCGCTCGCCTACGGTGACCACATCTACCGCGGCACCGGGATGCAGTAATGCGGCGACGTCGGGGTCCGCAAGCCGCAACGGGACGCTCACCGCGTCCGGCTGCGCTGAGACCGTGCGGGCCAGGGCCGGGCCGGTCAGCCGCACATCGGTCAGCGGCTCACCACGCCGGACCGGTGCCGCCAGCATCCGGCCCAACACGGCCTCCGGGAGCCGGGCCGCACCGTCGGGTACCACCTGAGCGGGTACCCTGCGCATCGTCACCTCGGTTGCCTGCAGCACGGTGCCCGGAGCCAGGTCCTGCGTAGCGACCACTACCGCGACGGCGGATTGCTTTCCAGGAGCCAGCGCGAGCACCGCGGCGACCACGACGAGCGCTGCGGCGGCGGCTCGGCGCAGCAGCAGAGTGCGACCGAAGCCGGACCCCCGCCACAGCACATCCCACCGCTCCCGCAGCAGCGGTGCCAACGTGCGCGGTCCACTGTGGTGTCGCCATCGCCCCATTTCCGCCTCCCAGTTCTGTCCGGCACGGCTACGGCGCGACGCTAGACAAATCCGGCTGGAGCCGGGGTTCACGACGAGCAGACTGTGGAAAACCGGGTGGGTGGGGACAACTCGGCAATCAGGAAGCGGTGGCGGTCGCCGAACCTGAGGATGACGACGATGATGCCGAGCCGGACTTGGACGTCGAGTTGGTAGTCGACTTCGATTCGGATCCCGGCTTGGGTTTGCCGTTCGAACCAGAATCGGACTTTTCTTTCAAATCCGACTCGGACTTGCCCTTCGAGCCCGTCTCGGCTCCGTTGCTGGAGCGGCTGTCATTGCGATAGAAACCGCTACCCTTGAAGACGATGCCCACCGAGGAGAACAGCTTTCGCAGCCGACCGGAGCACTCAGGGCAGTCAGTCAACGACGGATCGGTGAACTTCTGCACAGTGTCGAAGCGGTGCTCACACGCGGTACACGCGTAGGAGTAAGTCGGCACGTCTCGCCTCCACGTACTGGCACTCTACACACGAGAGTGCCAGTACGATGATGCGCCAGGCCGGTACTGCTACGCAAACGTAGAGGTCAGGGACGCGCGAGCGGCACCAAACCTTTCCTTGGGGTCAGGGCCGCGCTGACCGGAACATCGTGCGGTTGCACCGGTAGCGAGGCGACCACCTCGTCGTCACGAACAACGGCCACCAGAGGCGTGCCCGGAGCCGCTAGCGGAAGCGTCCGATCGTAATAACCACCGCCGCGGCCCAACCGAACCCCGTACTGGTCGACGGCCAGCGCGGGCACCAGCACCAGCACCGCCGTGGCGATCGCCGTGCATCCCAGCCGTGGCCCGATGGGCTCGTACAGCCCGAACCGCCCGACTCGAAGCGTCGCCATGCCGGTGTACTCAGCCCAGTCCAGCGGCTCGGGGTCGCTTCCAGCCGATCCGGCAGCGACACCAACCCCGGGGCTATCGACTACTGGCAAGAGCACCCGGCAACCACGGCTCACGAGGCCGTCGAGCAGGGCGGGCGAACCCGGTTCGGCGCCGACCGGCCAGTACGCACACACCGTACCGGGCCGCCTCAGTGGCAGCCGGACTACCGCCAGTGCGGCCGCCTCCGCCTCCCGCACCGTCGCCGGCACCGCCCGCCGGGCCGCGGTCAGCCGCCGCCGCAGCTCCCACTTGGCGACCTCGTCCACGTAACCGCCCGACATGGAGACTTCGTGGCTATGCACACCCGATAGCCACGATAAGTCTCCATGTCGGGCGGGGTGGACGCCAACGCGTGCTGCGGTACGGGTCGATAAGGTCGTGCGTCATGAGCTCCCCGATTCGTGCTACACCCGGGCATCGTGCGTTTCGCACCGCCGTGGTGCCGGCCGCAGGGCTCGGTACCCGGTTTTTACCGGCGACCAAGACCGTGCCCAAGGAGCTGCTGCCGGTGGTGGACACCCCGGCGATCGAGTACATCGCGGCCGAGGCGGCGCAGGCCGGTGCCGATCGGCTCGTGCTCGTCGTTTCGCCGGGCAAGGAATTGGTGGCCGCGCACTTCGACCCCAGCCCGGACCTGGAGGCCGAACTGCGCGGACGCGACAAGGAAGAGTTGCTGGCCAAGGTGCGCCGGGCGCCGTCGCTGATCCGGGCCGAGGTGGCATTGCAGCACAAACCGCTGGGCCTTGGACATGCGGTGGGTTGCGCCGAGCCGTTGCTGACTGAGTCCGACGAGGCCGTGGCCGTCTTGCTGCCCGACGATTTCGTGCTGCCCACCGGTGTCCTGGCCAAGATGTCCGCGGTCCGCCAGCGCTACGGCGGCAGCGTGCTCTGCGCCTTCCAGGTCCCTCTCGACCAGATCTCCGCGTACGGGGTGTTCGACGTCGATGAGGTACACGACCTTGATGACGCTGACGTCAAGCGGCTGCGCGGCATGGTGGAGAAACCGTCGCCGGATCAGGCGCCGTCCACGTTGGCTGCGGCCGGTCGCTACTTGCTAGACCGGGCAGTGTTCGACGCGCTGCACCGGATCGCGCCTGGCGCTGGTGCGGAGCTACAGCTCACCGACGCCGTCGCTTTGCTGATCGATGAGGGTCATCCGGTGCACGTTGTGGTACACCGCGGCCAGCGCCACGACCTGGGCAATCCGGCAGGATTCCTCAAGGCATCGGTGGGCTTCGCGCTGGAGGATCCCGATATCGGTCCGGATCTGCGGAACTGGTTGCGCGATAGATTGGAGCAGGAAAGCGCGTGAGGTCGCTAGAGGAGCAACTCGGGCGGGTGCTGGACGCCGCGGTGCGTCCAGCACCGGTGCGGGTGGCGATTTCCGAGGCACAGGGCATGCTGTGTGCCGAGGAAGTCGTGGCGCAGCGCGCGCTCCCAGGCTTCGACCAGGCGGCGGTCGACGGGTACGCGGTGCGCAGTGTCGACGTCACGGAGGTTCCGGTCACGTTGCCAGTGGTCGGCGAGATTGCTGCGGGGTCCCTGCAGCCGATGCGGCTGCAGCCCGGCCAGGCGGTCCGGGTAGCCACCGGCTCGGCGCTGCCAGCCCTGGCTGATGCGGTCGTTCCGCTGGGACACGCCGAGCAGGCCGCTGAGCACGCGGCGCGGGTCACCGTGACGCGGACGGTTCCTTCCCGGGCCTACGTACGTCGTACCGGGGACGACGTGCAAACCGGTGACGTGGCGGTACGTCCGGGTGCGGTGATCGGCTCGGCGCAGGTGGGGCTGCTCGCCGCGGTGGGACGAGCCAAGGTGCGGGTGCACCCACGGCCGAGGCTGTCGGTGCTCTCGGTCGGCGATGAGCTGGTCGACGTCGACCGCACGCCGGGCACCGGGCAGCTTTACGACGTCAATTCCTACGCGCTCGCCGCGGCAGCGCGCGACGCCGGCGCCGAGGTGCACCGGGTCGGCATCGCCCCCAGCGATCCGTCCCGACTGCGCGACGCTGTGGAGGGCAGGCTGCTGGTCTCGGAGATCGTGGTGGTGACCGGGGCGGCCGGCGGATCCATGGGTGACGAGTTGTGCACTGCGCTGGCCGAGCTCGGCCCGCTGGACGTGGGCCGGGTGGCCATGCACCCAGGTTCGGTGCAGGGCTTCGGCCGGCTCGGCCCTGACTCGGTGCCTACCTTCTTGCTGTCGAGCAATCCGATCAGCGCGCTGGTGGTCTTCGAGGTGCTGGTGCGGCCGTTGATCCGGCTTGCACTGGGAAAGCGCAATCCCTACCGCCGTACCATCGCGGCTCGGCTGCTGTCGCCGGTGACGTCCACTGCCGGTCGTTGCGGGTTCCTCCGCGGCCAGCTGCTTCGTGATCCCGATACCGGGGAGTACCTGGTGCAGCCCCTGGGTATCTCCGGTGCCCATCTCCTGACGTCGCTGGCTGAGGCGAACTGCCTGATCCTCGTCGATGCCGACACCACCGAGGTGCCGGTCGGCGAGGAGGTGGCGGTGAGCTTCCTGGCTCAACGAGCGTGACCACCGTGTTCGCCTTCAATGACCGACCCGCGGGCCGCCATCCCGGTTGGCCGGCTCGGCTGGGGCCAGTACAGGTCGCTGCGGGGCAGGTCGCGCTGCGCCCGGTGCGGCTGCGCGATGGCGCGGCATGGAGCCGGTTTCGGTTGCGCGACGAGGCCTACTTACGCCCCTGGGAGCCCGAGTCGGAGGGCGCCTGGGCGGAGCGCTCCACCACGATGGCGTGGCCGGTGCTGTGCAGCGGGCAACGCGCGACCGCGCGGCGCGGGCAGGCCTTACCGTTTGCCATCACGCTGGACGGCCAGCTCGCCGGGCAGCTCACCTTGGGCAACGTGGTGCGGGGTTCGCTGCGCTCAGCGTGGGTCGGTTACTGGGTGGAGTCGACCGCCGCTGGAGGTGGTGTCGCGACCGCGGCAGTGGCGTTGGCGGTGGATCACGCGTTCGGACCCGTCGGGTTGCACCGGGTGGAAGCCACCGTGCGTCCGGAGAACGGGGCCAGTCTTCGGGTGTTGGCCAAACTCGGGTTCCGCGACGAGGGGCTACTGCGGCGTTATCTGGAAGTGGACGGTGCCTGGCGGGACCACCACCTACTGGCGTTGCTCGAGGACGAGGTCGGTGCCGGGTTGGTGGCGCGCCTGATCCGCGCAGGATACGTACGCCAGCCCTAACAGGCCGACCCCCCGAAACCGCGGCGTGTCCGCGCCCCATGCCCGGTGTGTCCGCGCCTGATGCCGGTGTGTCGGGCTCTGGTGTACGCGATCATCACCGGCGCGCCTCCGAGATCCGGAACTGTGCTGTGGCTACCGTGACAGGCGGTAGTGCAAGCAGCTTGTGATGACCAACCGGGGTGGGGGGCTAGGGGTGCCCAGCTCGCTGATCTTTGCGGCGCTGGCGGCGGCATGGCTTATCGTCCTTGTCCCGATGGTCGCGAAGCGACGGCAGGAGGTAGTGCGCACAGCGGAGGCCGCACTGGCTTCTCGGGTGTTGCGTCGACCGGACCTTCCCCGTGCGGCGCTGATGCACAATCGGGAGGTATTCATGATCGGCGAACGGATCACGGAGCGGGAGCCCGCCTTGAACGAGCGCCGGTACAGACCGGGCCGTGGTGGCTACGACCCGGAGGTGGCCGCACAGGTGGCCCGAGCGAAATACGTGTTCCGGCAGCGAGTAGTGGTTGGCCTGGTAGTCGCAGCAGTCGTCACCTTGGTGCTGGCATTGACCGTGTCGAGCCTGCTGTGGTGGGCGCACGCTGCGTTGGACGTGACGGTGATCGGCTATCTCGGTTACCTGCGCCTGCAGGTGCAGATCGAGGAGGAGGTGCGGCAACGTCGCGCCGCCCGATTGGCCGGTTCCCGAGCTGGCGTGTCCGCTCGAGATGTCGCCGAAGAGGCACGCGAAGATGCGGCCTTCCACACGGAAAAATCGATCGAGGAGCCGCCAGCGCGGTCTGCCACGTCGCCCGCCGCCCACCCCACAGCCATCGCGCTCGACCTCGACGACGAAGATCCGATGTTTGATGAGCTGAAGCCCTCTTTCGAGCCGCGCTACCGTCGGGCGGTCGGCGAGTAGCCGGCCACCGGCTGCTAAGCTCGGCGCGCACCGCGAGGGGCTGTAGCGCAGTTGGTAGCGCGTCTCGTTCGCATCGAGAAGGTCAGGGGTTCGATTCCCCTCAGCTCCACAGCAGCTCAGGGGTCCTATCCGGTGATAGCCGCCGCACCGGGGATTAGACCCTCGTACAGCAGCAAAGTACAGCAACAGGTCACCATAGAGGCTGTCTCCCAACCGCTTCAACGCAGTTCGGGTAGCCCTTGAGGATGCCTGAGCGTAGATCTCCATCGTCACTCAGATTTGCGCGTGCCGAAGGATTTGCATGACTCACGGGGTGCACGTCCAAGTCCACCAACAGCGTCGCACAGGTGCGGCGCCCATCGTGCACCGTGATCTTCCGAACCCCAGCCTTCGCGCAGCGGGCATCCCATGAACGGTTGAAGTTGCGCGGCTCGATCGGCGTGCCCCACTTGGTTGTGAAGATCAGCTTGCCGCCTTGCCACGCTGGCCCCGCCGCATCCCTCGAGTGAGCTTCTTTCACCTTCCGTAGCCGCAGCGCCGCGACGCAGCAATTGCCGACTCACGCGTCGCAGCTGACGGCCAATCGACAGTTCGCCGGCATCGAGGTCGATGTCGTCCCACGTCAAACCGAGCACCTCGCCCTTGCGCAAACCGAGCACAAGGATCAGCACGTAGACGGCGTAAAGCGGATCACACTCCGAGCGCGCGGACTCCAGGAACTGTCGGGCTTCTTCGCTGCTCCACGCCTTGCCCTTCCGCTTGCGCACTGACGGAAGCTTCATCGAGTTCGCCATGTTCTTGGCGATGAGGTCCTCAGTTACCGCTTGGGTCAAAGCCGCGCGCAAGCACGCCCGGATGTCGTTGACGGTGCGGGATGACAGCCGGGCCTCACAGCACTTGTCTACTGCACAGCATCGACGTTTATTCTCCGAACGGGCGACGTCCTTGTCCTGCGCGCAGCACTGACAAGCACGGGCCACCTCGTTTATCCATGTCTCGCGGAGTGGGACCGGAGTGCGGGCGCCTTGGAGGCGGGGGCGCGTTGGGCGGGACTGAGCGTCAGCGGGATGGTGCGGGCCAGGACACCGTCGATGACGACGTGGGCAAGGGTGTCCTCCAGACGCAGGGTGATCCGCCGGCCGACGACCGATGTCTGAGCTGCATGTTGCGCGGATCGACGCGGTGGTGGTGCTGGGGGTGCGCCGCCTACAGCACGTGTGGGGTCCGGCCTGCTCGCCCCAGTTAACCTGGCCGCCGGTGCAGTGGATGTCATCGAGGCGTCGGCGCCGCACGCGAAGTTCTCCACCGGTAATCACAGGTCGAGGACGAGCCGCTCGCTGCGGGCGCGAGAGACGCAGATCAGCATCTGGCCGGCTGCACGCTCCGCGCTGCTGAGCAGCTCGTCGCGGTGGTCGGGCTCGCCAGCGAGGACCGTGGTGCGACAGCCGCCACAGATGCCCTGTTCACATCCGGTCGGGACGGCGGGAAGGACGTCGCGGACTGCCTGCAAGACGCTGCGGTTGGCGGGCACGTCGATGATGCGTCCGGTGCGGCGCAGCTCAACGCGCAAGGCGGCACCGCCACTGGCGGCGGTGCCGGTGAAGCGCTGACTGTGCAGGCTGAGGTCCGGCCGGGCGGTGACCCGCTCGCGCACGTCGTGCAGCAGCCGGTCCGGGCCGCAGCAATAGACAGCGGTGCCCGGCGCTGCCGCACCGATAATTCTGCCTAGGTCGGGACGACCACGCTCGTCTTTGGGCACAACATCGACCCGCTCGGGGTCTAGCGCAAGGGCCTCATCGATGAAGGCCATGCCGGTGCGCCGGCGCCCGGTGTAGACCAATTTCCACTCAGCACCCGCGGCAGCCACCCGAGCGGTCATCGCCAGCATGGCGGTGATCCCGATCCCGCCGGCAATAAACAGATAGGCCGGGCTGGCAACTAGAAGGAAATGGTTACGTGGCCCTTGCACGGTAAGCAGCTGCCCGGCCCGCACGCGGGTGTGAACCTCCACGGATCCACCGCGTCCCTCAGCGACCTGCAGGATGGCGATCCGGTAGCAGCGGGTGTCATTCGGGTCGCCGCATAGCGAGTACTGCCGACACCGGCCCGAGGGCAAAGCCACCTCGATATGGGCTCCGGGTTCCCAGCGGGGTAGTGCTGTCCCGTCCGGAGAACGCAGGAACAATGACAGGACATGGTCGGCCTCCCAGGTCGTCTGGGTGATGAGCAGCCGCATCCCGGTCCCCACCGTGGTGGGAGCCGGGGGGGTGCGGGTGCTTGGCTGCGGTGGATCGAGGGATGCGGGTGTTGCTGCCTGCGCGAGAACCGCAGGTGTCGCTGCCGCACGGCCAGCCACTCGCGCGGTGAGGAGCCGGAAGGCCGCCAGGAACAGGATCGCTACCCCTACCGCCAAGCTGGCCCAGTGCAAGATCGGCTGGGTGATATCGCTGCCGGCCAGCACAGTATGTGCGCAGGTCAAGGCGAATAACGGAAACGCCAGTAGATGCAGGCGGCGCCACCGCCGCCAGGGCAGCAAAGCCCGCGCCCAGGAAGTCAACACCACTGCGATGAGCAGGTAAAAGGCAAGCACTCCGCAACCCTGGGCCACTGGATTGTCCGGCCTGGCAAACGGAACGAGCAGCTCGCCCAGGCCGATCCGCAACTCGTCAGCAGCGAGCACGGAGACCAAGTGGAGCACAGTGAAAACCACCGCGAGCGCCCCAACGAACTCGTGGAGTCCCCGTGTCCAGGTGCGCGTGTGCCCCCGGGCCAGCCGCGTGGATAGCAGCAGGCCGCCCACCACCGACACACCGAGCAAAGCCCAGGCTAAAAGGCCAGACGCCCGAGCCATATACCACCACACCGCTGGGTCGAGCACAGCTCGTGAGGCGAGAGGACCGTGGCCGCGGACCATCAGCACGACCAGAACCAAGATGGCGACTGCGCTAAGAGCCCTGCCCAGATCCGCGACGTACCGGCGGGTCGGACCAGCACATCAGTCACCGCTGCCGCCCTTGGCACTAACGGCGTGGTCCCCTTGGTCTCCTTTACGTTGCAATGTAGCGGCTGGTCCCGTCCGAATGCTTTGCTTTGTGGAAGCGACAACCACCTTGGCCTTGCGCGAGGGCACCTCACCGGCAGGTAACAGTAGTGCAGCCCAAATGCACAGCGTCGTAGGCTGCGTGAACATCGTCGTCGCTGTGTCCGCAATCCGTACCGGGCCCATAGCAGTCAGCGTCATCTACGCCCCTCGCACCGCGAAGACCTGTTCCGCTCTCGCTCACACAGTAATGCTCACGCGAGCCAGCATGGGCATGAACCAGAACATCCGAAGGATGAATTATCGAACAAGCTGCAGCCAACGCG
>DASVWA010000318.1:0-2511 GCA_036389855.1 Pseudonocardiaceae bacterium | reverse complement strand
CCGTGCGCGGGTGCCTAGAACACCGGGCCCGAGCGGCCTGTAAAGGACCCCATTGTGGGGCATGATGTCGTCAAGCGGTGCTGACTGTGGACAGCGCTGGTGTTGTCGGACGTCCGGTCGCTTACCGCGCGAAGCGCAAGTGGCTAGGCAGCTAAGGTGTTCTGCACGAGTCCGGGTATCTCGTAGGCGTCATTGGAGCGGTAAGGGGCGACGGCTTCTTCGACTCGGGCTCGTAATGCACGCTGCTTCTCATCTGTCAGATTGGCGATTGAGAGCGCGATCGCCCCCGCCAACTGGGTGAGGAACCGCCAGTAGGCATCGAAGTCCTGAAACCGCCAGCTCAACTCCAGGTTCTCCCACCGTTGCACCTCGAACCCCGCGGCGGCGAGCAGGGAGCGTGTCCGCTCGGGATCTGCCATAGCGAAGATCCCGGGAGCGGTGGGATCGGGAGGGGCGGCGCCGGTGCACTCCAGAAGGGCGCGGCCGGGGAGGCTTGCCCATGGATTGCGTTGGGGGGAGCCCCAGACCGACAGCGCCAGCCCACCGCCGTCGCGGAGCACGCGTCGGGTTTCCCGCAGTGCCGCCGCAGGGTGGGCCATGAGCATGTAGCCCCAGCGGCAGAGCACACTGTCCACGCTGTCGTTGTCCAGGTCCATGCGTTCGGCGTCGAGTTGTCGGTGCTCGACGTTGCCCAGCCCCAGCCGCTGCGATTCGGCGCGCGCGGCCTGCACCATGTTCGGCGCAAAGTCTGTGGAGATCAGCCTGCCCTGGTCACCGAGCGCGGCTGCGGCAGCGAACCCCGTTTCACCTGTACCGGACGCGAGCTCGAGGATCGTTTGACCCGGTTGAGGGGCCAGCGCCTGGACCATCCACTCGCTCACCGCGTGGGAGGTCTCCCACAACCAGCGACGCTCTCGATCCCAACCTTGGGCCATCCGCTGCCAGACATCGAAGCTGAATTGGCGATAGTCCTCGCCGGCCATGGCGCGATTATAAGTTCGCGCCCTCCATGAGCCTCGACACGGGTTGAGGAGCGTTGAGCCACCCGGCGGCAGATCGAGCTGTCGGATGCTCAGCTGGGGGCAGTGAGGGCCACCAGGGTACGGACGGTGTCGTCGGCCCGGTCATGGGGCACAAACAGGTGGTCATGGGTGAATCCGGCGACCACGTTGGCGCTGATCCCCGCCTCAGCCAGGACTCGGCTGACCGCCGCCGTCAAGCCGACGGCGCTGAGGGCCGAATGAACCTGCAGGGTGATCCAGGCGGCGACGAAGTTGTAGGGCAGACCAAGGCCATCGGCTTGCTGCTGAGGCAAAACCAGCGTCAATCCTTCGTCCTCGCGTACGACAACGACAGGGACCGCGCCCGGCGGGATGGCGTCGGAAACGATCGTGTAGACGTACGCGCCTTCATGCAGCTGCGGAGATAGACGGCGCAGTAAGGCCACCAAGTCAGTCTCTGCATGCACCGCTACACCTCCATGCTCGTCGCTGCACTAGTCACATCCATCGAGCCCGACGGTGCAACCCAGCGCCTCCGTCCCAGGGGCAAACTTCTTATCGGCACATGTCCACCTCGGCGCGGAGCCGCCTCACGAGACCGTTCGGACGCGCTCTTCTGCCGATGAGCGCACGTTCGATCCCATCCATGAGCCTGCGATGGTTTGTATGGTCATCCGTGTAGGACACAGTGGAGCACACTCAGTCGGGGCAGGCCGATTTCCCACCCGGTGATGGTCGTAGCGCTGGTCGCGAACGCGTCCCAGATGGCGTACCTTTGCGGGAATCTTCATCGGGCGGGCTCACGGAACACCTCTGCCCGGCACCGGGGCTGACTTGCGGCGTTCCCGGTAGGGGTTCCGATTCGGGGCCTCATCAGCGCGCCGAGCGATCTGCTGGGTTGAGTGTTGACCGGCGTGGATTTGCTCCCATTCAGTGGTTACTTGCGGTTGACGTATCTATGAGCAGGAACGGGGCTCTTTCGTCCATAGGTTCTTGGGGAAGCCTCAAGAACCTCGGCTTGGCGGCCGCGATGTTGCGGGCGTGAAACGAGATGAGGCGCTGGTGTGATGCGGGTCGCGTCGTACAACATGGAGCGGACATCAGCACCAGCCCCCTGTTCGACGACGGCGGCTTCCCTGGCACTTTGGAACTCAGGGCACGCGCAACAAGATCGACTACATTGTGCTGTCGCCCAGTCTCATGGCCATGGTCAGCGAGGGCGGCATCTTCCGCCAAGACGTCTTCAGCGCCAGGCACCGCTGGCCAATGTTCGACACCATCACCCAGGAGATCCACCAAGCCTAAGACCACGCCGCAATTTGGACCAATATCAACCTTCAATAGCTGGTCGCTGGGCCTCGCTTGCCCAAGCCATTTCGGGCATCGCGACTGGTAGGGCATCGCTGCCCGGATAAGGAGGACCACCATGCGTCACCTCGTGGTGTGCTGCGACGGCACCTGGAACACCCCAGAGCAGCAACAAGGAGGCGTGCCGACGCCAACCAACGTC
>DASVWA010000317.1:0-7499 GCA_036389855.1 Pseudonocardiaceae bacterium | reverse complement strand
GCCGTGGGGACCGGACAAGATCACCGACGACGGCCGGGAACAACTGCGTGCCCTGGGTTTCACCGTCTGACGCCCAGGCCATCGCGCTTGTATCGGTAGTTGCAGAGGCGCCTGACGCCAGGGAGAGCTGGCATCGCTGCCGACGCCGGACGTCGCCGAACTGGACGAGGACACCGCGCACCGCGTTGGCCGGATCCTTGCCCAAGCTGGCACCTCCGACATGTTGACGCAGCGGTCGTGGCTGCGGCCGTTGCCCGTTCCGCCGCAGTGGGTGACGGGTGACCGGGCTGATGTCAGCCGCCTCCTTCATCTGGCCGGTACCGATCTTCCGGTCATCGAGCTCTGACCGGAGTTGCAGCCCGGCGCCGCTCGTTCGGGAGGCGGTTTCACCGCTTGAGCTGAACCATTCGACCGCCGCTGTGCCAGGCTCGATGGTGTGACGGAGACTGCGGCACGCTCCCGGCTCAGCGCCTGGTACTACGCCCTTCGCACTACCAACCCGCCCGAGGGCCCGATCGACGCGGTGACCCGCTGGATCGTGGTCACCCGCGCTGCCGTGCTGCCGATGACGCTGGTCGCTGGGTTGGTGGCTGGGTTGCTCGCCGCCCGCACCCCCGGCGTCGACTGGCGCTGGCTTGGGCTGGCCATTGTCGGGATCGTGCTCGCGCACCTGGCCAACAACCTGATGAACGATCTCTACGACGCCAACGCCGGTTCGGATACTGCGAACTACCCGCGGGCTCTGTACGCTCCGCACCCGATCCTCTCCGGGCTGGTCACCCTCCGGGCTCTGATCGTGTCGGTGCTGGTGGTCAACGCTGCGGACCTGGTGATCCTCGTTGTGCTCGCGCTGGTGCGGGGCTGGCCCATCGTGGCGTTCGCATTGGCCGGTTTCGCGCTGTCGGTGGCCTATACGGCACCGCCGCTGCGGCTGAAGAAGCGTGGCCTGGGCGAGCCGGACGTCCTCGTCGTATGGGGACCGCTGATGGTCGGGGGCACGTACTACGCGGCGGTGGGATCGATCACCTGGCAGGTGCTGCTCGCCTCGCTGCCTTATGCGCTGCTGTGCACGTCGGTGCTGATGGGTAAGCACACCGACAAGATTCCCTATGACGCGCCGCTGGGCATCCACACGCTGCCCGTGCTGCTGGGCGAGCGGCGGGCCCGAGCCGCAACGCTGGCCATGCTGGCGGGCTTCTACGTGCTTATCGTGATATGCGTGGTAGTCGGCGCGCTGCCGTGGCCGGCCCTGCTCGCACTCGGCGGGCTGTACCGGCTGGCCAAGGTATGGCCGTGGTTCCGGCAACCTCGGCCGGAGCAGCCGCCGCTCCCGGTGCCGGTCTGGCCGCTGTGGTTTGCCGCGCTCGCGTTCGTCCACCTGCGCGTCGCCGGCCCGTTGCTCGTGCTCGGTTTGGCAGTCGCCGCCATCGCGGGGATTTGAGACGGCGCTGGATGGCACGGTGGGTGCGGGCGATCAGGCACGGCTGGGTGGTTGAAGGCGGCGTACCCGGACCGGACGTCGACGAGTTCGCCGAAGCCACCGAGGTGGTGGCGGCACTGGCCAGCCACCTTGACGGCGGCGACACGTTACTGGCCGTGCAGCATCCGCATCGCACACCCGAGGCGCTGGCTCACGGGCTTTCGTTGGCGGCTGCGCTGCCGGCGGCACGGCATGCCCTGGACCGGTTGCGCGCCAGGGCATACCGCCAGGTGGACGAGGTGGTAGCGCCCTATCGGGTAGACGGATCGGACGGCGTCGCGGTGGGCGTGTTGTGCCTGGTCGACCCGGCGGCTGTGGACGTACACGGAACTTCCTGGGTGCGGCACAGCGAGCAGGTCTACCGGGAGGTAGTGGCCGAACGTGCCGCGGTGCTTGCCGGGCTTGGCTGCGCGACCAGCGCAGCAATGCTCGTGCCCGTCGATCATGGCGAACAGCTGACCGCAGCCGTGTTGCGGAGCATTGATGCCCTGGGAGCACCGGTGGTATCGATGACCGATTCCGGCGGCCGAACCCACCGGTTGTGGTTACTGGAGCCCGGGGCGGAGCAGGATGCGGTGCTCACCGCCGTGGCGCGCGGCCCGCTGTTGGTCGCCGACGGCAATCATCGGGTAGCCGCCGCGGCTGCCGGTGATCATCCGAACCTGCTTGCCTTGGTGACCGGTGGACCAGCGCTGCGTATCGGCGCAATCCACCGGGCGCTGGTGGGCACCGGCCTGACCGCTGATGACCTGGCCGATGCCTGGCGGCGCAAGGGCTTGCCGGTGCGGGCGGTCATGGATCTGACGCCACCGGTACTGCCGGGCACCGTGGTGGTCAGGGCAGCTGGCGCGGGCTTGCTCGTCGAATTGCCGGCACCTGAGCCTGGCGAGCCGGTGCCCAGAATTGATCACGGGCTGGTCGAACGGTTACTGATCGCCGACGCGCTGGGCATCGACCCCGAAGGGCCACACCTGCATGCCCTCCCTGCTGGACATCCCGCGGGGCCATACGCCGATGCCGTGCTACAGCTGGCCCCGGTACCTTTCGCCGACGTGCTGGCCGTGCACGAGCAAGGCCGACGGATGCCGCGCAAGAGCACATATTTCACCCCCAAACCACGCAGCGGACTCCTGCTGGCTGACCTCACGGCTTGACGACACACTGAGTGATGACGTAGATCACCTCGGAGGCTGAGTCGGGGAGGCCGGTCAACCCGCATGTCGGATTGATCTGCCTCATTCCGGCGCGAGGTGACACTTTGCAGATCTGCGCTCGAACCTGTAGCAGCGACCAGCTGGAATCCGGAGGTGGTGCCGTCACGCGGCCCTGCGTACACCGCCGGTCTTTATCAGGACAATTCTCCTAAATTGGCAAGGATCTGAACCGCGCGGATCCGCCACCCGAACGTTAGGGGTTAGTCGAAGATGACTGTGTGATCTGCGGTTGCCGTCGAGCGTCGATGGATGGAGTACGGATGCATCAGTTCCAATGCGGGCACCAGGAATGCTTCAGCCAGTTCAGCTCGCCCAACAAGGACGATCTGATGCGCCAAGTGGCAGATCACCTGAGGGAAGTCCACAACGTCGAAAAGGCTACCCAGACCCTGCTGCGTTACCTCGAGTCGACGTGCGTGACCTCACAGCCTTAGGTTGCGCTCCACGCGCGGCTAGGCCGTGAGGGCATCCAGGATCTGCTGCCCGTACTTGGCCAGCTTGTTGTCGCCGACACCGCTCACCGTGCCCAGTTCAGCCAGAGTTGAGGGTGCCTCGGTCGCGATCTGACGCAGGGTCGCGTCATGAAAGATCACGTACGCGGGCACGCCCTGCTCCTTCGCGGCGGCCGCGCGCCAGGCCCGGAGCTGCTCGAACACCGGCACAGCCTCCTCGGGCAGGTCGGCGGGTGCGGCGCGGCGGGTTTTAGGGGTTCGGGCGGCGGCTTTCGCCGCCTGCGCCGCCCGTTCAGGCTCCCGGCGCAGCAGGACTTGGCGCTGCCGGCGCAACACCTCGGCACTGGAGTCGGTGAGCACCAGGGTTCCGTAGTCACCCTCGACCGCGAGCAGACCTTGGGCCAGCAGTTGGCGCACCACACCGCGCCACTCGCCATCACCCAATTCAGTGCCGATTCCGAACACCCTCAGGGACTCGTGGCCGAACTGACTAACCTTAGGCGTGACCTTGCCCAGCAGAATGTCGATCAGCTGGCCCGCCCCGAACTTCTGGCGGCGTTCCCGGTCAAGCCGGAACACGGCCGACAGGAACTTCTGCGCGGCGATCGTGCCGTCCCACGACTCCGGCGGCGACAGGCAGGTATCGCAGTTGCCGCACTCGGTGCCGTGCTGGCCAAAATAGGCGAGCAGTTGGGCGCGGCGGCACTCGACCGTCTCACACAAGGCCAGCATGGCGTCGAGGTGGGTGCCAAGGCGGCGGCGGTGGGCGTCATCACCCTCAGAAGTGTCGATCAGCTTGCGCTGCTGCACGACATCCTGCAGACCGTAGGCCAGCCAGGCGGTCGACGGCAGGCCGTCCCGCCCGGCCCGGCCGGTCTCCTGGTAATAGCCCTCGACCGACTTGGGCAGATCAAGGTGGGCGACGAAGCGCACGTCGGGCTTGTCGATTCCCATGCCGAACGCGATCGTGGCGACCATGACCACGCCGTCGTCGCGCAGGAAGCGTGCTTGATTAGTCGCTCGGGTGTGCGCGTCGAGCCCGGCGTGGTAGGGCAGTGCCTCGATGCCGTTGCTCACCAGGAAGTCCGCGATCTTCTCGACAGAAGCGCGGGACAGGCAGTAGACGATGCCCGCGTCACCGGAGTGCTCAGTGCGCAGCAGCTCCAGTAACTGCCGCTTGGGTTCGTTCTTCGGCACGATGCGGTACTGGATATTCGGGCGGTCGAAGCTTGCCACGAAGTGGCGCGCATCAGTGAGGTTCAGCCGGGACGCGATCTCGGCGTGGGTTGCCTTGGTGGCTGTCGCGGTCAGCGCGATGCGGGGTACAGCGGGCCACCGCTCGTGCAACGCCGACAAAGCGAGATAGTCGGGACGGAAATCGTGGCCCCACTGGGCTACGCAGTGCGCTTCGTCGATGGCGAACAGCGAGATCGTGCCGCGGTCCAGCAGCCGCAGCGTCGACTCGACGCGCAGCCGTTCCGGTGCCAGGTACAGCAGGTCCAGCTCACCCGTGATAAACGCAGACTCGACCTGGCGGCGCTGGTGGGAATTCTGGCTGGAGTTGAGGAACCCGGCCCGGACGCCGAGCGCTATCAAGGCGTCGACCTGATCCTGCATCAGCGCGATGAGCGGCGAGACGACGACACCAACGCCATGCCGCACCAACGCCGGTATCTGGTAACACAGCGACTTGCCACCGCCGGTCGGCATGAGCACCAGTGCGTCACCACCAGCGGCGACGTGCTCAATGATCTCTTGCTGCGGTCCCCGGAACGAGTCGTAACCGAAGACACGGCGCAGCACCTGCACGGCGTCGCCGTCGTCGAGACCGGTTTTCGGGGAAGCCACCCGGCGATCCTAGAAGGCTCTCGCGGCCGGCCCGGGCCTGGACGGCGGGAGCGGACCGCAGGCATGCTGGGGTGATGACGGGTAGCCGGCAGCCTGCGTTCTTCGTCGGCGGTGGCCCACTTGCCGGGCACAGCGTTGTCGAGATCGGCCCCGATGGGCGGCCTCCGTCTCTTCTTCGAGTGCTCGTGACGCAGGGCCCGCTGCTTCGTATCGAGGGCAAAACGCTCTCATCGGGGATGCGCACCTACGGCCTGTACCAATTGAGCGACGACAGTGACGACCGCTCGTTGATCTACGAGTTCGTCGGGGAAGAGTTCGAGTAGTCCATTAACTCCGGTGATACGCGCACGGCCATGTTTTTGTCTGGTGCGCCGAAGCGCTGCGGGCAGATGATGTGCGCAAGGATCTCCGCGCCGTCAACGACGCGGGGTCCCGGTCGGCTGAAATAGGAGGTTGCGTCAACCGCCCACACGTTGTCCGCCCGCACCGCCGGCAGCTCGTGCCAGCCCTGCGGCAGCCGGGCTCGCGGCAACGCCCGCAGGGTGTCTTCCGCGTAGTAACCGCACGGGGCCAGCACGATCACTTCCGGCGCGTAAGCGTGGATCTCTTCGGCGGTCGTCGTGCGCGACGGTGCACCCGCGTAGCCGAACGTGTGATCACCGCCGGCACACGCGATCTGCTCGGGTACCCAGTGACCTGGCGCGAACGGTGGCTCCAGCCATTCCAGAACCAGTGTCCGCGGGCGGTGCTTGACATCGACGAGCGCACGCGTCAACGCATCGAGCCGTGCTGTCAACTCGGCGACCAGCGCGTCGGCCCGCCGCTGTGTGCCGGTCAGCTCGCCGACGGTGCGGATGTTGGCGAGAACGTCTGCGATCGTGTTCGGCTCCAGCGAGACAACCTCGACGTGCGTGGAGAGCCTCCGCGCGGCCTGCTCGACCGTCCGGTAACTGACGGCACAGACGTCGCACAACTCCTGGGTCAGGATCAGATCCGGCTCGAGCGCGCGCAGCTGGGCTTCGTCGAGATCATAGATCGAGCCGTGCCCGTCGAGCTGCGAGCGCACAGCGTGGTCGATCTCGGCGCTCGTCATGGTGTGATGCGAGATGCGGCTGGCTGTCAGCTGCGGCTTGCCCACAACTGCCGGCGGGTAATCGCATTCGTGCGTGACGCCGACCAGTGACCCTTGCAGCCCGAGCGCGCAGAGGATCTCCGTTGCCGAAGGCAACAGCGAGACGATGCGCTGCGCTGCTCTGCTCATCGAGGTCAGGCTACTGCGACGATAGCTCCATGTCCGGTGGCTAGCAGGCAGACCCGCCAGCCACGTCAGAGCTGCGCAATGACCAGGAGAGGAATCTCAGTGACGACGAGTATCACGGTCGGCATGATCGGATGCGGCAATATCGGGTCCGAGTTCGTAGACGTCCTCGATGAACGGCGGGCGGCTATCGCCGCGACAAGCGGGATCGACCTGAAACTCACCCGAATCGCCGTGGCTGATCTGGGCAAGCCGCGTTCTGCGGCGGTCGATTCGCGAGCCCTGACCGATGACGTCAGTGAGGTGATCGATGACAAGGAGATCGATATCGTGGTCGAGCTCGCCGGCGACGTGGACGGGGTGCGAGACATCGTGTTGCGCACCTTGCGCAGCGGCAAGTCCGTCGTCACCGGGAACAAGGCGCTGATCGCTTCAGCGGGTCCGGAACTGTTCGCTCAGGCTCGCGAGTCGCGAGTCGACCTGCTGTTCGAGGCTGCCACAGTGGCGGGCGTCCCCATCGTGCGCCCACTGCGTGAGTCCCTGGTTGGTGAGGAGGTGACCAACATTGCCGGCATCCTCAACGGGACGACGAACTACGTGCTCTCCCGGATGGCGAACGATTCCATGGACTACGAAACCGCCCTCGCCCAGGCGCAGGCGCTCGGCATCGCCGAACCCGATCCCACCGCCGACGTCGAGGGCATCGACTCGGCGTCCAAGCTCGCGATTCTTTCATCGATTGCCTTCAACCACTCCGTCGCATTCTCTGCCGTGCATCGGGAGGGCATCGTGGGAATGGATCGTGCGGATCTGGAGATCGCCAGTAGGTTCGGGTATGCAATCAAGTCACTTGCCGTTGCAGAGGCTCGTTGGGACCAGGGCCAACTTGTGCCGTGCGTGCGGGCGCAGATCTTCCCCGCGCTCGTGCCTCTCGGTCATCCACTCGCTTCGGTGCACGACGCGTTCAACGCCGTTTTCGTCAGCGGGCGTGACGCCGGGGAACTGATGTTCTACGGCCAGGGCGCAGGGCGACGTCCCACCGCGTCTGCCATCCTCGGTGACGTCGTCGACGCCGCCCACAACCGGATCAGCGGTATCAGCCGAACGGTTCCCGTGGGGCCTCCCGCGGCCATCGGCTCCACCGATGACCTGTGTTATCCCTATTACCTGCGGCTGGACGTGGCGGATTCCCCAGGGGTGCTGTCGGAGGTTTCGGGGGTGCTCGGATCGCACGGTATATCGCTGCG
>DASVWA010000316.1:0-4118 GCA_036389855.1 Pseudonocardiaceae bacterium | reverse complement strand
CGAGATTTCCGGAAAGCGCCGGTCTTCCAAAAGCACTCCCAGGTGCTGATCGGGCGAAGGCGTCCTACCCGGAAAGCCCCGATGTCTCCACGGCCTTTACATGCCCATTAGATCGGGCAGCGATCAAGGCCCTGGCCAGCGCCAATGCTGACCTGCGGGTAAGGGTGGGCACATGACACGAGTGGCCTTGGTTGACCCTTGATGACCGTGAGAAGGGGCACGCGGGGGGCACGCGCCGCGCGAGCTGGTCGTGAGCGTGCGGTGGGTTGGCGTATCGGTCCTCGGACGCGGGGGAGGGGGTCGATCGGACCTTGGCGGGCTTGTGCGGTGTTGCGGCAGATGTCGAGTATTTTGTTATACGACGTATTACGATAGTGCGGTGGAGGGTGATCTGTACGAAGGTTATCGTTGACCGGCTCGATCGATGCGGTGGACGTTTCTGACGAGCCACAGGCCTAAAGCGGTCGGATCGCTACCGCGGCGCGATGGACATCGAGTTCGAGCACGCCATCGAGGCGAATCACCGCAGAGCAGCTCCGAAAATTGCTAGGTGAGCGCCCTAACGCTTTTGGGGCGGAGGTGTCCTGGCGCCGTTGTCCCCGCTCAAGCAACGGTAAGGGGATGGTAGAGCGGGCGAGGGGAATCGAACCCGCATGGCCAGCACGAAAGACCGGGTTGTCGGCGAGATGGACCTTGAGATTTCTGCTTTGCCCGTTCCCCAGGTGGTGGATGCTCATCCCAAGCGCGGTGGTGTCCCGATCGGCCTGGATGATCGACATCGGCTCGAACCACCCATTTGAAGGGTGTCGCCGCCACTGTGGCGGCGAGACGCTGGGAACCAACTCGGGAGGGCCGCCATGGACTATCGCACTGTTCGCGGAATCTTCTTCGCTGAGCCAGAGCAGGTTGCCCCACCGCCCCCTGCGGCCAGCACCGGTACTCCTGCCCGCCGGCTTCGGGATGCGATAGAGCCGCTGGCCTGCCAGTCGATCTGGTCGGAGGAGGCCGCCGACCGGTATGTGGAACTCGGTTTGGACGACTGGTTCGCCGCGTACGTCTGGGAGCGCACCGCCGCGCTGGGCACGCCCCCGACCGCACTTGCCGTGATGGCGATGGGCGTATGGAACGCCGAGCTAATCGGCCCGCTATTCGAAAAGGCGGTGGCCGCGATCAGCCGGGAGGACATCGTGGCCACCCGATTGACCGCACCCGGTGTCACCGTGCGGCGGCTGCTCGGGAATATCGACGCCGAGGCCGCTCCGGTGGTCGAGGCGCTGCGCCGCGGGATCGAGGCCGCCGACGCCACGGCCCGGCCGCTTTTCGCCGGGTTGACTGCCGAGCCTTGGCCGGAGGACGTCGCTGCCCAGCTAGTCCACGCGTGCCACCTGTTGCGGGAGCACCGGGGTGATTCCCACCTTGCCGTCTGTGCGGCCGCCGGGCTGGACCCGGTCGAGATGAACATCCTCACCGAGCTGTACTGCGGCTACCAGCCGCTCACCTACACTGCAACGCGCGGGTGGGCCCAAGAGCAGATGACTGCGGCGCTGCAGCGACTGCGGGAACGGGGCATGGTGTCGCAATCCAGTCTCAGCGAGGAGGGGTTGCGGTTCCGCGGCCGCCTTGAGGCCCAGACCGACGCCATGCAGCAGTCGATCATCGATGCGGTCGGCTCGCACCTGGAGAGCCACATTAAGCGGTTGGACGCTTGGTCAAACACGCTGGTAGCGGCCGGTGGCGCTCCGCCTGATCCCGCCAAGCGCGCCGCCGGGTAGCCATCGGCCCATCGTGCCTGGCCAGTTGGACAACAAGGCGGCTGATAAACCCAGTTCGGAACAACTGCGCCCAACACGTGATCAGCGCCCTCGACCTGCGACCGACCGCGTCATGGTGCTCCACTATTGACCGTGGTTGACCGGGGCTAGGCACGCTAATCGCACAGAAGACGACGGCGGCCCTTCCCATGATCGGGAGGGGTCGCTGTTCCCGCTGGTGGAGGGTGTAGAGCGGGCGACGGGAATCGAACCCGCATGGCCAGCTTGGAAGGTCGGGCGGCGATCAAGGTTCTGACCTGATGCTGACCTGCGAGTACCGGCGGTAGGTGACATGGGTGACCGTTGTTGACCCCTGATGACCCTGGTAAGGGGCACGCGCTCGCCAGGGAGGTACGTCGTCGTCCTCGGTGGAGAGGGCGGAGACCCTGCGATTAACAGATGCAGGCAGGTGTCTGATCGGACCGCGCGACGTGGACGTGTGGCGTTCGCGGGGTGGTGTTCGAGTGCGGCATGGTGCTGCTCGTTGCGGTCAGAACTGCGGTCACGCGGTGGCAGCCCGGCGCCCTGGTATGGCCAAGGCGGGAGCGCACTGACGCCCAGGAGCGCGTAGGCGCTGTCTTTCTCCCTCGATCTGCGTCTTGATCCGGCTCTGCACGGTGCTGCTGGTGATGGGTTGCCGTCTAGGTTGTCGTTACCACTGTCGTTGTCGTCACCACTGTCGCCAGGCGGTCCGTCGGGGACTGCCCGCATGGTTGTGGTCGGCCCTGGTCATCAGCTCCCGTGTCGATGTCGCACATGTACGACTGTGTGAACAAGTGGTAAATGGTTGGCCATCGATGGGTTACGGCAAGGGGGTCGAGGGGGTATATCTGCACTGGTGGCGAGGGGAACGGCGTGAGAACGACGCGCGAGACGGAGCGCCAGTTCGGGGCAGCTGAGGGGCGTGGCGCTGCTCATCCCGGTCAGGTTGCTGAGGTTGTACGTCGAACTCGATGGTGAGCGTTTCGGCAGCGAGTCAGGCGGTGCTAGTCGCCGGTCCCTGGTTTGCGGACCTGATTTTTCGGGGGTTATCCCGGCCGATCCTGCCCGGCACTGAGGTTTTTGCCGAGGAGTTCCGCTTGCTACCCGGCGGCGCCTTTACCTTAGCGATGGCACTACGCCGCCTGGGGCACGACGTAGTATGGGCGACCGACTTTGGCAACGACCTGTTTAGCCAACATGTCTTATCTATTGCCCGCGCTGAGGGCATCAATGAGATCGGTTTTCGTCATCACCTCATCCCGTTGCGCAGTCTCACCGTGGTGTTCTCCTATCCCAGCGACCGAGCTATGGCCACCTACCAGGACCGGGTTCGCCCGCCGTCGCTGGCGGCTCTGCTCAGAGAACACCGCCCGAGGATGCTGCTGTTGCCCTCTCTTCAGTACGGCCAGGCCACCCAGGCTGCATTGTGTGTCGCCCACGAGCTCGGGACACAGGTATTCATGGACTGCCAGGATGTCCCTGGCACTCTCGACACCCCCATGCTGCGAGACACCCTCGCGCAGGTCGACATCTTCGCCCCGAACACCGACGAAGCGCTGCGGCTCACCGCCACCACCACGGTCGAGGACGCCTTGGACGCGCTCACTGACCTCGTGGACACCGTGATCATTAAACGAGGTGGCGCAGGCGCCACTGCGGTACAGCACGGGCAGCGCCACGACATCGCCGCCGTGCCGCTCGCTGCTGTCGATACCACCGGCGCCGGTGACTGCTTCAACGCTGGTTTCATCCACGCCCAGCTCACCGGACACGATCTTCCCGACTGCCTGGCTGCCGCGGTCGCCTGCGGCGCTGCAGCAATCACCGACCTGGGTTCCAGCGCTGCCCCCAACCTGGTTGAGCTGCAGCAGTGGCTCTCTCGCGTTCGGCACCTGTGACGGAACTGGGCTAAGTGCCCACCGGCTCAAAGACTCCCGGGCTGCACTCGCAACTTCGCGCTCGGCCGCATCTCCGGGGATCTAAGGCCTTCTTAGGCGTTTCTGCTCATCTCATGACAGTCGATGTGGAAGCCTCCCGGGGTCTATGACAGAAGCTGCGGCGCCTTCACGAAAGGCAACCCCACGCCCCAGTCAGAGCCCGTGCGGCAAGGTCCTGGCCGCTGACCTTGATGGCACGCTGTTGGGAGGAGACGCGACGGACCGATGGCGACTACACGCCGCCCTGGCCCGCCATCCCGAGGTGACAGTCGTCTTCGCGACAGGCCGCGGGCTGCCCGCGGTACGCCAGGCGCTGCGTGATCCCCTGCTGCCGCGGCCGCGCTGGATCATCGCCGACATCGGGGCCACTGTCCTCGACGGTACTGAT
>DASVWA010000315.1:0-3748 GCA_036389855.1 Pseudonocardiaceae bacterium | reverse complement strand
CGAGGGTGCTCGGTCAGGGACGGATGAGCACCTTGAGCGCCTCGCGGTCGGCCATCGCGCGGTAGCCATCGGGCACCTCTTCCAAGTCGACGGTGCGGTCGAACACCTTGCCGGGCTCGATCTTGCCGTCGAGCACGTCGGGCAGCAGTTCCTCGATGTAGGCGCGAGCCGGCGCCACACCGCCGGTGAGGGCGACGTTGCGCATGAACACGCCGAAGCCCATCGGAACCTCGGTGTACTGCGGTGCGCCCACCCTGCTGACCGTGCCGCCGTCGCGGACCACGCCGAACGCGGTCTCGATGGCCTGCCTGAGGCCCACGCACTCCAGCACGGTGTGGGTGCCCTCGCCGCCGGTCAGCTCCCGGACCTTCTCGATGCCCTCCTTGCCGCGCTCGGGCACCACGTCGGTGGCGCCGAACTCGCGGCCGAGGTCGGTGCGGTCCTTGTGTCGGCCCATGAGGATGATCCGCTCGGCACCGAGCCGCTTAGCGGCCAGCACCGCCGACAACCCGACCGCACCGTCGCCGATCACCGTCACCGTCGTGCGCGGCCCGACCCCGGCGGTCACCGCGCAATGGTGGCCTGTCGGGAACACGTCGGACAGCGTGAGCAGCGACGGCAGCAGCGCGGAGTTCTCGCCGACGGGCAGCGTCACCAGCGTGCCCTGCGCCTGCGGCACCCGCACGGCCTCACCCTGGCCGCCGTCCACGCCGGGTGCGCCCCAGAAGCCACCGTGGCGGCAGGACGTGTGCAGACCCTCGGCGCAGAAGTCGCAGGTGTTGTCCGCCCAGACGAACGGCGCGACCACGACGTCACCAGCCTTCAGCTCGGACACGTCCGAGCCGACGTCCTCGACGACGCCGAGGAACTCGTGCCCCATGCGCTGACCCTGCTCCGAGGCCGGCATCGAACCGTAGGGCCACAAGTCGCTGCCGCAGATGCACGAACGCAGCACCCGCACTACGGCGTCGGTCGGTTCCTGCAGTTTCGGGTCGGGCACGTTCTCCACCCGCACGTCACCGGCACCGTAGATCAAGGCTGCCCGCATGAGCTTCCTCCCATTGCTGTGCTTCGTTCTTCGAGCGGTCCAGGGCAGCCGGCATTCGTGATCGGCATTCCTGTTCGAGGTCCACCGCCGAAGCACGGCCCGCACGAAGACCTTCTGCTGCTGGTCGGCGGTCCTGTTCCGCATACCCTGGGCACTCTCGATGAAACTTCGCGCAGTGCGAACGCGGGAGGTTCCGTTGTTCCAGGTAATGACAAGACGCCCCACGAGGGGTTTAGGCGGTCCTAGGTTGGGCGTCGTGAACAACAGGAATGAAATCCGCGAGTTCCTGACCTCCCGGCGGGAGATGTACACCGACTGGTTGGCGTTATCCACGCGTAGCGAGGAGTTCCGCGTGCGCTGGGCCGCCCACAACCTCCGGTTTCATCGCACCGGAGTCAAGCAGATGCACCACCCGCATGTTGGGGATCTCACCTGTCGTGGACGCTCGACCAGGAGACAATGACCGCAGCCGACCAAGCCTGACCTTCAAATGGGGACGGTCAGTCGACCGCCTCGTGCTGAGACAGGCGGACCTCCTCGATGTCGAGCCTGGCCTGCACCTGGCGCAGCACGGTGTCGTCGGTGCGGCGCTCGTCCCGGAGCCTGAGCACAGTGGCGCGTTTACGTCCAAGCAGGGCCAGGCGCAGTGCGGCGTACTGCTGCTCATGCCGCAACACCGGCTCGTCGCCGATGTCGAGGGTATTGTCGGCGCCGTTGCGGCTGACGCGCAGGATCCGCAGGTGTGTCTCGTACTCGCGGCGCAGCCGATCCACGACGTCCGGGTTGGTGCCGAGGTCGGCGGCAACCCGCGGCAGGGCGGCGAGGGTGTCGGCGAGGTGACGCTCCTCCTCGACGGTGCCAGCACCGCAACACCCAGACGGACCGGTCAACCACGGTCAACAGTGTGGCCGGAGGCCTCATCCGGGCGCAGGTTCGAGGCACGTGGCTGCGCATCGGGCGCCGCCTTCCACACGGCGTGAGGGGTTCATTAACGGTGGGACACGGCGTCTGGGCGGGTGCAGGAGCACTACCTACGGGCCGCGCTCACCCTGGTGAGCACTATCACGATTTTCATCTCAGATCGAACCGCCTGTTAGTGGAGATCGAAAGATAGTCATGACGTCGTCCCGGTTATCCATTCTGGCGGCAGCCCTGGCCTGTTGTCGTGGCCACGGGGTTTGGTGCCTGGGCACCAGCGGGCGGGTTCATATGCCAACCGCGTCGCCGTTCCTTGCGCTGGACACGTCGCCCTAGGAACAGAAGTTCCGAGAATAGAAGGCATGAGGAGAGGCACATGAAAATTGCAGAGATCTTTTCACTTGGCGGCTGCGGCGGCGGTTACGGCGGCGGCGGTTACGGCGGCGACCACGGCGATTCAGACCGCCACTATCACCATGAGGGCCATTACAAGAGTTACCACGGCGGCCACAATAGCGGCCACTACGAGCGCAACAACGACGACGGGCTCCTAGGGATCCTGGGGGAATAACCCCGCAAGTCATCGACGGTGGCCTTCAGTCTCACCAGGGGATGAAGGCCACCGTGTTTTCTCCCGGGCGACGTATGCGCCACGGACAAGGCCGAGTACACCCAAATCGCGGGCCGGGCCGGGCCGCCCCATCCCGGGCGCCGTCAGCGGGTGGCATTCGCAACAGTTCACCGCTCCGATAAGGAATGTGTCAAGCCTGCACAAATGTGTCCTAGTCGTAATCTCAAGCCGTGAACCCACCGCTGAAGACTACCGAACTAATGCACGTGAGGCCCGGACAGCCGGGCAGACGAAAAGTACAGATAAGTGAGGCAAATGCAATGAGGAAGATCCAGCGACTGGCCGCGGTCGGTGCTATGGCGGTCCTGACCACCATGGTCGGCGCATGCAGCAGCGCACAGGGGCCAGCCAACAATTCGGCGCCGCCCAACGGCGAGGCGACAGCACCCACTGACAGCGGCGTCACCAAGATCAGTGACATCTTCGGTCCGGCCTGCAGCCAGGTGCCCACCGAGGGCCCCGGATCAGCGCAGGGCATGGTCACCGACCCGGTGGGCACCGCGGCCAGCCACAACCCGCTGCTGACCACCCTGACCAAGGCCGCCACCGCCGCCAACCTGGTTGACACCCTCAACAGCGCCCCGGCGATCACCGTGTTCGCCCCGGCCGACCCGGCCTTCGCAGCATTGGAAACCCAGAACCCCGGCATCATCACGCAGTTGACCACCGCCCCAGACGTGGCCTCACCGAACAGCCAACTGGCCAAGATCCTGACCTACCACGTGGTCGGCCAGCGCTATGACGCCGCGAGCATCGTCCAGGCAGGCACGCTAACCAGCCTGGAAGGCACCGAGCTGACGATCGGCGGCACCGCGGCAGCACCCACCGTGAACGGCGCCCCAGTGTTGTGCGGCAACATCCCCACCAAAAACGCCACCGTGTTCGTCATCGGACAGGTACTGTCACCGCCGGCTACCTAAGCTAAGTCGACACCTACCAACCATCAGGGGCGGCTCCGTCATGGAGCCGCCCCTTGCCGTAGGGCTCGCCACGGACGTCCGGGCCGCGGTCGGCGCGCACGTCGAACACCAGCAGGCAGCGCTGAGCGCTGTGGTCGTGCAGGGCCGGGAATTCGATCCGTCTGTCGCGCAGGGTGACCAGTTCGCCGCTGGCTCTGTCGACGTGCCCGCGGTGGTGTACGGGGTGCCATC
>DASVWA010000314.1:0-3051 GCA_036389855.1 Pseudonocardiaceae bacterium | reverse complement strand
CGGACGACGACATATCCGGGCCCACAGTTCATGCACCGGCAGTAAGCAGTGGTTCAGGCAGCTCGTGATGCCACGATTGCGAACAGCCCTAGGCCGGCCATCGGCGCCCGAGCTAGCCAGCTCGGGCGCAGCCCACCACCTCTGCGACCGCGCCAATCATCCTTCCCGAGATGGAACGAGTCCCAGCCGGACCGGGTGCGCGAAAGACCAGGTGTCCGACCATGCCGATGAGCGCGCCTTCGATCCGATAGATGGCGGGCGGCGGTTTGCATGGTGATCGATGACGGACACGGGGGTGTAGCGCCTCAGTGCGGCGGGCTTACTTCTCAGCCGGCGATGGCCTTCCCTGATCATGTAGATGTCCCAGATTGCGCACCCAGATTCTATTGATCGACGCAACGCCTTCTTCGAAGGCGGTCGGTGATGTACCTGCGAGCGGATTTTGCTGCTGGTGTCTGGTTTCTGGTTGCGGTGCAAGAGGGGCCGTGGTCTCAGGTCGGTCGGTCAGCTGACTCACAGCGGGCGACGGCTTATTTGTCGATTTGGGTGTGCAGGCTGGTCATCGGCCGGGCCGTGAGGGTTAGCAAGACAGCGCAGCGAGGCGCTCGGTGGCCACACATGAGACGACACAGCGCTCCTTGGCGTCACCCAGCAGCGCCGCGGTCCAGGTCGTGATCCCGCCATCGCCCAGATCGACCTCACAGCCTCCGTCGCGGGCACGCAACCCGATCGCGGCGTGCTTGTAGTAGCCGGCGCCCTGAGTGCGCGCCGGATCGGCCACCAGCTCCACCCCAGAGGACTCCGCGGCCAGGGCTGGGCCGATGACGTCGATGAACCGTTCGGCGAGCACGGGGGCATCGAAGACGGTGAACACTAGACGTGGCCGCCGAGTCGGCACGAACTTGCCGAGCACCCGCGACCAATACCTCAAGTGATCGGCGAGCATGTCGGCCTCCACCCTCCCCGAGCCTGCGTCGCGAGCGGTGGAGACGAGCGCGAAGAGCTTGAAATGAGCCGATAGACCGGGTCGGTTGAAGGCCTGCGCGCGCAGAACACGATGACACGCCGCCACATCGACCCGGCCCCGCCCAGCCCCACCCGCACGCCGTGACGCTGCCTCCACGACCAGGGCGTTGGTCGGGTCGCTGAGCACCTCTGTGCCACGCACCGTGCTGACGACCCGGTTCTGATCCACTGTGGCCACCGCTGAACACGTGCCCAATGGCACCACCGGGGACAGTTCGACCCCGACGAACGCATCCGGGAGCATCGCCCACAATCTGGCCTCGACCTGGACCAACCGCCGAGGATCCTCTACGGCGGGTTGCACGAAGCGGTCCTGCCGCCAGCGCCGAGCCACGCGGGCCGCGGTGACGCGACTAGCGCGCGTGCGCGCCACCGCCAGCAACAGCGACTGAAGATCCGTCGGTGACAACTCCTGCTCTAACGCCGCGCGAGGTGCGCCCTCCACCACTCGCCAAATCCGGTCCATAACCGCAGATCCTTGCCCAGTCGATGATCGAAAACCTCACCGTTTCTCACCCAGCCCGTTGCGTTTACCGATCCGGGTGCAGGCAGTGATGCGCGGTTTGTTGCGGTCACACCCCAGTGGTCTGCTCCAGGTTGACCACGATTTTGCAAAGCGCGGGACCGGACTAGCTAGACCGCCGCAGTGTCTGGGGCGCTTGGTCGAAGGGGTGGGTCTGGAGCACCTTGGGATCGACTTGCCGGGGGCGACCAGGTTGGCGACGGCCGGAACGCCCCACCGAGCTGGACAGCAGGAAGCTGCCTACTCCGTGACGCGGGGCCCATCCCATGCGTGGCCCAATGGTTACCTACTGATGGGTCGCAGCTAGTGTCTGCGCATTACCGTGGGTCGGCGAAACTGCCGGGGCTGTTAGGCGTGGCGCGCCACTGTGGTGAGCGCTGCGGGCTGGCCTGTGACAGGGCGCGTCGCACGCCGTCGGTGTCGAGGTCGGTGGTGTAGACGGGGGTGCCGGGCTGCTGGCGCCAGGACTGGTCCAGGCTTCCGGCGTCTACGGCGTCGAATCCGAGTTCGTCGATCAGTTGCATGACCACTGCCTTGGCGCGTTCGTCGTCACCGGCTACCGGCAGGGCTATGCGTCCGGGCGTACCTGCCGGGTGGCCGTTGTCGCGCAGGTGATCCGCGTAGATGTTGTTGAACGCCTTGATCACTGGTCGACCCAGCTGCTGTGCCACCCAGCGGCTTTCGACCATCCCTTCCTCAATCGCGTCGATGCGGCCATCGCGCTGCTGGGGGTAGTAGTTGCCGGTGTCCACGACGACGGCGTCGCCCGCGCCGGCGAATAGGTCGTCGGGCAGGTCGGGAATGTTCTTTTCCGGGATGGTGACGACGACGACGTCCTTGTCGCGTGCTGCGTCGGTCACTGAAACCGCGGTGGCGCCGGTCTCCGCGGCCAGCTCACGCAGCGTTTCCGGGCCGCGCGAGTTCGCTACGGAGACCTCGTGCCCGAGCGCCGCCAGACGCCGCGTCAGGGTGCCACCGATGTTGCCAGCACCAATGATGCCGATCTTCATGTGCGCTCCTGGTTGTGGTGATACCCAATCCCTCAGCAGACACGTGCCCAGACCAGCTCGGCGCAAACGTTGCCGCCGCAGGCTGCGGCAACGTGCGCACCAGAACATCCGCACATGCCGCGAAGGGAGCTCCCATGCTGAGGAGCGGAAAGGAAAGGTGGATAGCCGCGTGTCCTCGCCGTGGTGACACGCCGGCGAGTTCCCGGTCCGCTGCGAGCAACCCGGCCAACCTTGGCGCGGTACTGGAGCCGTAGGGGCGGTCGCCGTCATGGACTTCCGCTAGCCGTTGCCTGGCGTCTGCTACGTAACTTCGTGCCCGAGCGCCGGTGGACGCCGCACCCAGCGAGCGCACGCCACCGACCTTTCTCAACCGTGGTGACAGAGGTCCCACAGGCGCGTGGTTGGCTAGTAGGCACGATTAGCCACACCACCTTTCCCACAGCTCTCCTCGATGAGGCCTGCAATGCCAAGGCGGGGTCGATCTGTTCGCCA
>DASVWA010000313.1:0-3273 GCA_036389855.1 Pseudonocardiaceae bacterium | reverse complement strand
GTGGTGACGGGCAAAGGTGGCGCTTGAACCCTTCGCCTCAATGCAACAGTGCCTTCTTCGGGATCTTGTCCACTGCCTCCAAAAGCGCATCAGCTACGACGAAGCCAAGGCCTTCCCACCCGACATCAAGATCGCGACTTGACTTCAACCGCACGTGCGATGTCTTCGCCGCGGCCACTACGAACTGGGCCTGGATACCGATCCACGGCATCGGCTCCCAGCGACCACGCCGACACAAAGAGACCCATGCCCACCACCGATGTGCTGATCGTGGGAGCCGGACCGGTGGGGCACACCGCGGCGATCGAGCTGCGCCACCGCGGGTGCAATGCCAGGTGGTCGACCGACTTACCGCGGCGGTTCCCTATGCCAAGGCGGTGGGCATCCAGCCGCGCACCCTGGAGCTGTGGGAATCAGCCGGCGTGCTGCAACGGGCGCTGGACGCCGCGACGCCGATGCGCGGCCAGATCGTCTACGTCGACCGGCGGCAGGTGGCGCGGGTGGAGTTGGCGCTGCCACCCGAGGTGCCCTATGGCTTCGTCGCGCTGCCGCAGTACGAGACGGAACGGTTGCTCGCCGAACTCGGCGGACGGGTCGAGCGTGGCGTCGAGCTGATCAGCTTCGCCCAAGATGGCGACGGCGTGTCGGCCCTGCCTTGTTGAGTTCGAAGTCGCGGCGCTGCAGCTGCGGATGGCCCAAGCAGCGTGCCCCCGAACTCGGCAAGCTCGCCGCCGAACTTGACCACGTGGCTACCGGACTGACCGGCACGCTCAACGAGCTACGGGACTACGCGCGCGGCATTCACCTGGCCATCCTGACCCAAGGTGGGCTGGGACTGTTGCATAGAGGGAAGACGTCGTTCGGCATGCTCAAGCCCATGCGCCGAGTCTGCCGTGTTCGTCCGGTCCTCCTGCCGAGATCGGCGTTCGCTGGCTTCCGGTTCCCGCGGGAGGTGATCGTGTTGGCAGTCCGTTGGTACCGGCGCTACGGACTCTCCTAACGCGGATTTCCGCGTAGCTGATTCGCCGCAACCTGGCTGGGTGGGCGGATCGGCGTTGACCTGGTGAGATGTTCGCTGCTTGGGATGAGCCCAGCCGCCAAAGTTGTCCCTGTTTAGCTGTTGAATCACACCGATAAGATTCGTTATCGTGTCGTGATCAACCGGCAGAGGTCGCGGATAGCGAGCCACTGACCAGCGAAGATGCCGAGATTGCCGTCGTGAGTCGACCTGCCTCGGCCGCGTGAGGATCACCAGATTCGGTCTGTCACCTGGTAGAAACTGCGATATGGCAGCCAGATCACCACAACGTGAGGATGGGGAGTGGTTCACCGCACCCGAGCAGGTCAACCACCGCCGCTACGAGGCGCTGCGGGCGTTCCATCTCGAGGCGCTGACCTATGCGCAGGCTGCAGAACGCTTCGGCTACACCCGCTGGGCGATGGTGAACCTGGTGCGCGAGTACCGGGCCGGGAAGCTGGAGTTGTTCGCCCCGCCCCGCAAGCCCGGCCCACCGCCCGGGGCGGCGCCGGCCAAGGACCGAGCCCGTGGCCGGGTGATTGATCTACGGCGGCAAGGGCTGTCCACGTATGAGATCTCCGCGCGGCTGGCCACGGAGGGCACACCGCTGAACCGGACCAGCGTGGGTGAGATCCTCGCCGAGGAGGGGTTCGGGCGCCTGCTGCGTCACCCCGGGCCGGTGGCGAGCACGTCGCCGGCCACGCCCGGGCGGGACACGCGGCTGCCCCGTGCCGCCCGGTTGGACTTCGCGACCTGGCCGGCCACGGTGGAGACCGGCAAGGCTGGGCTGTTGCTGCTGGTGCCCGACCTGGTCGAACTCGACCTGCCCGCCCTGGTCACACAAGCCGCCTATCCCGGCACCCGCGTCGTTCCCGCCCTGTCCTGGTTGTTGTCGTTGCTCGCCCTGAAGCTGACCCGCACGAGGCGGGTGTCCCACGTCGATGACCTGCTGCTCGCCGACCCGGCCGCGTCGTTGTTCGCCGGGCTGGCCACCCTGCCGAAGAAATCCGCACTGACGGACTACTCCTATCGCACCAGTCACGACAACCAACGCAGCTTCCTGGCAGCACTGGACGCAAAGATGATCAAAGGAGGGCTCGCCACCGGCGACGAGGCGATCTTCGACCTGGACTTTCACGCCGTCATGCACTGGGGCCACGACCCAGTGCTGGAAAAGCACTACGTGCCCATCCGCTCGCAGCGCGCCCGAAGTGTGTTGACCTTCTTCGCCCAAGACAGCGGCACCCACAACCTCGTCTACGCCAACGCCGATGTCGCCAAAGCCACCCAAGCCCGCGAGGTCATCACCTTCTGCGACCACTGGAAACAACTCTGTGGCAACGACCCACGCATGCTGATCATGGATCAGAAGGTCACCACCCAGCCGGTGCTCGGCGAACTCAACGCACGCGGCGTCAAGTTCCTCACCCTGCGGATGCGCTCACCCGCGCTTACCAACCAGATCAAGACCCTCACCAGCAAAGACTTCAAGACCATCACCCTGAACCGGTCCGGCAGGTTCACCCGGCCCAACGTGCACGAATCCCTCGGCGTGCAGTTGACCAGCTATCCCGGCACCGTGCGGCAACTCATCGTCACCGGGCTGGGCCGCGAGGCGCCGACCATCATCATCACCAACGACTATGACCTGCCCACCAAGGCGCTGATCGAGCACTACGCCCGACGAATGACCATCGAGCAACGCCTCGCCGAGATCATCCAAGCCTTCCACGCCGACGCACTGTCCTCCACAGTCAACCTCAACGTCGACCTCGACATCATGCTCTGCGTGCTCGCGCAAGCCCTCATCGCCGCGCTCCGCACACGACTGCCCGGCTACGCAGGCGTCACCCCCGACGTGCTGCAACGCCGCTTCCTCGAAACCCCCGGCCAGATCACCACCACCGACGACACGATCACCGTCCGCCTCGACCGGCGCGCCTACGCACCCGTACTCCGCCAAGCCGACCTCCCCACCAACACCCCCGTCCCATGGTGGGGAAACCGCACCCTGCGCTACGAGTTCACCTGACCCCTTGCCCCGAACCGGTTGCGTGGAAATCCGCGCTAACGGCGGCCGTAGGTGAGGCGGCGAAGCAGGACCTCTGCCGGTCCTCGGTGACCGTGGCGGCGCATGAACTCGACCAACAGCACCGTGCCCGCCCAAGTCGCCGTCGCCAGGAGTGCGGTCGCCACAAGTCCGACGCGGTCACCGAGGCCCCCGCCATATGACGCGAGCACCGCCACGAACACCA
>DASVWA010000312.1:0-4989 GCA_036389855.1 Pseudonocardiaceae bacterium | reverse complement strand
TCACCTCGCCCAACCGGCCCGGTTGCAACCGCTGCAGCCGACCCGGCTGGGGAACATAGCAGCGGTAGCCCAGCTCAGTGCACAGCCCTGCGAGCAGCCGGCGCAACCGCGTTGTACCCGGCAAAACCTCGATGACCACAGTTGGTCGGTGTTGTCGCAGGTGCTCGCTGGCCGCAGCCAGTAACGCGTGCTCCTGGCCCTCAACATCAACCTTGAGCAGGTCCACACCGGCAAGCAACGTCCGCACGTTGACTGCCGGCACCTCGATCGCCGCCCCCATGGGTGCAGCCATCTGCTGCGGCAGCTCACCGTCACCGTCAACGAACGCGACAGTCGGTGCGGGCAGCTGGTCGCGCGGGATAAGGAGCCGGACAAAGCCCACCGCCGGATCGGCGACTGCGGCAGCTGCGACCAGCTTGACCGACATGATCCCGTTGAGGTCGAGATTGGCGCGGCACAGCCGCAGGGAGTCCGGGTGTGGCTCGACGGCCGTATAACAGACACCTGGCGCCGCCTGCGCTCCCTGCACGACGTAGTACCCGACGTTAGCCCCCAACTCCAAGACTGCCGACGAGTTGCGGCACAGATACCGCCACCAGGGAAGCAGCTCAGGTTCCCAGCCCTGCTCACCGAACCAGTACAACTGGGCAAGAACCAACGATTCGGCGTTCACAAACCAGCGTGCCGGGTTATCCACCAGCGGGAATGTCCTGACCGACGCGGGGATGCCGCCGTGCCGCAGCGCGGTCAGCACGGCGCGGCGCAGACGGCCCGGCACAGTGGTGGAGTCCGGCGGCGGAGTGCGCAGCCGGTTGATTACGGAGCCAGGTAGCCGGCGCACCACGGCGCGCATTGCCCGCTGCTCCGACGCCCACAGCCGCCACGACATCGCATCGAGGTCCATCAGCGCACGCCTCCTCACTCCCACCAGATCACACCACGGGCGTGCCCACCTCCCGCCTCGCAGTTGAGGATCTTGGCTGCAACGCCGCTCGGCCAAATGGCCCCCGCAAGGCGTGACGGCAGGCAACCCATGGACGCGTGTCCCCTGGTTTGACTGAAACACCCCCCCGATCGATGCTGTTTCGATTCGCCTGGCGTGGATCGGGCCTGTGTAGATCGTTTGCAGGCGCCGGCGCTGGCGAAGCTAATCAGTGTCTGGCCCAGCGGCCAGTGCCTCACCAGGTTCACACTGTTACACCAAGGGAGGCGTGAAGGCAGGACATGGAACAGGAACATGTCGCAAAAGATGCGCCTAGGAGCGAGCGCCCATGGGGGCTGCCACGTGCTCTCGCGAGCACTGTGCAACGTTACTTCCGATACGAGGTCGCGGTAGAAACAGGGACATATGAGGGTGCAAGTACACGCATATTACGAGAGTTGGTCGGTTCAGTATACACCATAGAGTCGAACTTTGGCCTATATGAAAAATCTCGTCATGCCCTGGCGAATGATCCTGACATTCATGTAGTTTTTGGATCGTCACCTGTCATGCTCCCATCTATCCTCGACTCCTTAGACTCGTGTGCGCTGTTTTGGCTCGACGCCCACTGGTTCCCTGAGGTTCCTGAAGTTACCGACTCTCAATGTCCTTTGCTGGAAGAGCTTTCTATCCTAGCGAAGTGGCCCCTCATCGGTGGCTCTTGCGTGCTTATCGACGATGCCCGTATGTTTAGTCAACCGCTTGATAAGTGTTACCGGCCGAGCGACTGGCCAACGTTCCCTGAGATAGTTAAGACTGCGCGATTCACGCCGTCGACCGTGATGGCAGTTATTGAGGATGTGATAGTCGTTGGCCCCAGTACGCTCACGGAGGCGTTTAGTACATACATGGCGAGGCCTGGAACGCAAAGCCCCGTATGGAAATGAGCCATGAGTGGCCACACCGTGAGCCGGAACAATCTTTCTGCCAAGAGGTACTCACCTCGCCAGGCCAATCCTGCCTACTCGGCACCGTGCAAAAACGGTCGCCCTTGGCGACATCCTGAGCGACGGGGCGCCAAGTCCGCTGACGAGGGGATCAGGTGCGTACATGCCGGTAAGGCAGCTTGGTGACTTGTAGGCTCACCGGTGCGAGTGAGACCGCCAGCGCGAGGAGGCGCCGAGGTGTCAGCGGGTGGTGGGACCAAGGCGATCGTCGCGGCGTTGCTGGCCAACGCGGGTATCGCGGCGTCGAAGTTCATCGGATACGCGATCACCGGTTCGTCATCGATGCTCGCCGAGGCGGTGCACTCGGTGGCCGACACGTCCAACCAGGGGCTGCTGTTGCTCGGGCACAAGCGCGCCCGCCGGGAGGCCACCCAGGCGCACCCGTTCGGCTACGGCCGCGACCGCTACTTCTACTCCTTCGTCGTGGCGCTGCTGCTGTTCAGCCTCGGATCGGTGTTCGCGCTCTACGAGGGTTTCCACAAGCTGGAGACCCACGAGCCGCTCACCTCCCCACTGGTCGCGGTCGCGATCCTGGTAGTGGCGATCGGGCTGGAGACCTTGAGCTTTCGCACCGCGATCAGGGAGTCCAGGCCGCACAAGGGAAACGGCAGCTGGTGGCAGTTCATCCGGCAGGCCAAGTCCCCGGAGCTTCCCGTCGTGCTGCTGGAGGATGCGGGAGCGCTGCTTGGTCTGATCCTCGCGTTGGGCGGGGTCGGACTGTCGATGCTGACCGGTGACCCGGTCTGGGACGCGATCGGCACGATGTGTATCGGCCTGCTGCTGGGCGTCATCGCGATCATCCTCATCATCGAAACCAAGAGCCTGCTGATCGGAGAGGGTTCCGGACCCGCTGAGCTGGACCGCATCTATACCGCCATGGTGGGCGGCGGAGTTGATCGGGTGATCCACATTAAGACCCAGTACCTCGGTCCGGATGAGCTGCTGATCGCAGCCAAGATCGCGGTGCCGGCGGCGATGTCCACCGTTGAGGTCGCTCATATCATCAACGAGGCTGAGGCGCGCGTTCGCGGCGCGGTGCCTGCCGCTCGAGTCATCTACCTGGAACCAGATCTGGATCGCACCTCTGCGGCCAGCAGATGATAACCGGGGAACTACCCGAGCGAGACAGGAGACGATAGCCATGGCGACCAGTGGGCTGTGGCGGATCAAGTCGATCGAACAGTCCATAGCGGACACCGACGACCCACAGACCAGGCTGCGCCGCAATCTCGGTGCGCTGGATCTAACGGTGTTCGGTGTCGCCGTCTCCATCGGCGCCGGGATCTTCGTGCTTGCTGCCCAGCAGGCCAGGGACACTGCGGGTCCGGCGGTGTCACTGTCCTTCGTCCTGGCCGCGATCGCCTGCGGGTTCGCAGTGTTGTGCTATGCCGAGCTCGCCTCGACCGTTCCGGTCGCCGGCAGTGCCTACACCTATTCCTACGCCACCGCGCTGGCCACGCCCCCCAGTGGGGACACTGCAACTCTAGCGACCGCCTTCACCAACGTTGGGCTGCCCTGGATTGCCCTGTCCTGCCTGTGGCTGATGCTGAACCTGTCAGTGGGCACGTGGATCCGTTTCCTGGTGTGGCTGGCCATCGGTTTGGTTATTTACTTCGTCTATGGGGCCCGCAAATCGCGGCTCCGGGAGGGGGACAGGGTGCGTGTTTGAGTCGCTCCTGGTCGCTAACCGGGGCGAGATCGCTCGGCGGGTGATCCGCACCGCTCGAACGCTCGGGATACGTACCGTTGCGGTGCATTCCGCCGTGGATGCAGAGCTGCCCTTCGTCGTCGAGGCCGACGAGGCGGTCGAGTTGAGCGGGCCACCCGCGCAGGCTTACCGGGACGCCCACCAGCTACTCGATGCCGCACACCGCACCGGCGCGGAGGCGGTGCATCCCGGCTACGGGTTCCTGTCCGAGGACGCACGGTTCGCCCAAGCAGTCCATGATGCCGGTCTGGCGTGGGTCGGTCCCAGCGCCGAGGCGATCTCTGTGATGGGTGACAAGGTGACCGCGCGCGACACCGTGGCGGCGGCCGGAGTACGGGTGGCACCCGGGTCCGATGGTGCTGTGGCCCAGCAGGACGCCGCGCTGGCGCAGGCGCAGCGGGTGGGTTTCCCGGTGATGCTCAAGGCCGCCGCCGGGGGAGGCGGGATGGGCATGGCGGTGGCGGCTGACGCCGACACTCTGTGCGCCGAGCACGCCAGGGTGAGCGCATTCGCGCAACGGCTCTTCGGTGACCCGCGGCTGTTCGTCGAGCGGTACTTCCCGCGGGTGCGCCACGTCGAGGTGCAGGTTCTCGGGTTGGCTGACGGCCGGGTACTGGCGCTCGGGGAGCGCGACTGCTCGGTGCAGCGGCGACACCAGAAGGTGGCCGAAGAGAGCCCGTCACCCGCTGTTGAACCGGACTTGCGCCGCCGGATGGAACACGCCGCGGTGCTGGCTGCGTCCAGCGTGGATTACCGGAATGCGGGAACGGTGGAATTCCTGCTCGATGTGGAAACCGGCGAGTTCTTCTTCCTGGAGATGAACACCCGGCTGCAGGTGGAGCATCCCGTCACCGAGTTACGTTATGGCGTGGATTTGGTGGCAGCTCAGTTGCGCATCGCCGAGGGCGCCGAACCCGGTTTTGACGTCGACACTGCTGTTCCCGATGGACATGTGATCGAACTGCGGATCAACGCGGAGGATCCTCAGCGGTTTCTCCCGGGACCCGGGGTGGTCACCGAGTGGGTGGAGCCCACCGGGGACGGGGTGCGGGTGGACGCCGGCTATGCGAAAGGCACCACAGTGACGCCGCTGTATGACTCCTTGCTGGCCAAGCTGGTGGTGCACGGTCGCGACCGCGTCCAGGCGCTACAACGGACCCGGGCGGCGGTGGCCGGGTTCACCGTGGCCGGGCCGAAGTGCAACTTGCCCTTCCATGCTGAGCTGCTGGAGCACCCCGAGTTCGTCTCTGGGCGATACGACACCGGCCTCGTTGCCCGAATGCGTTCCTAACCCCCAACCCCCTCGCGTGTCCGGCGCTGGTGCACGGTGTGTCGCGCTGGCATGTCGAGAA
>DASVWA010000311.1:0-11362 GCA_036389855.1 Pseudonocardiaceae bacterium | reverse complement strand
CCCAATCGGCCAGCGCGGCGAGCACAGTACGGGCCGCGCCCTTCCCCACGCGCCTGGGGAAGCGTGGCTATTCCGAACACTCCCGCTCAGCCGTTGTCGGCGACCACACGGCCCACCGCGATGACATCGTCCCCGCTCATCGCACAGGTGTAGGCACACGGTCGCGCCTCGCAGACCACGGGCACCGTCCAGACCCTACTCTGGCTAGCTGTGCTGGTCGGCCGGTCGGACGGATCTTCCTCCTCCGGGGTCTCACCGATCGCCGCAATGAACGCCAGGTACAGGCGCGGTGTCGGCGATGCCACGTGCTCGAGGTTCGCGAACACTCCGCTGGGCTCAAGGAGGTGCAGGACCTCGCCGTAAAGCGACCGCTTTCGCTGGTGCTCGAGGTGGTGGATCGCGAACGAGGAGACGACCACGTTGAAGCGCCTGAGCGTCGGCAGCGGCTCGGCCAGATCGTGCTCGATCAGCTCGACGTGCCGGTCGCCTGCGAAGCGCTGACGGGCCGCCCCAAGCATGGGCTCAGACACGTCAAGGCCTACGCCGAGCGCATCGGGGCGGTCGCCGCGGAGCAGCGCGAGCAGACGTCCGTCCCCCGTGCCCAGGTCGAGGCCGACGAGCCTCGCGGGGCACCTGCTCGAGCAGGACAGCCTCGCCTTCGCTACGGCGCGGGTAGGAGTCTGCGCGGGCGAGATAGCGCACAACGTGCTCTGTGGTGGACCATTCCCCGGCGGCCATGTCCTACATCGCCCCGCCTCGCGGCTGGCGCCAAACTAAGGAACGGCGAAGATCTGGATCGTCGGCCCGTTGTTGTCAAAGCGCGCCACCTCCTGCAGCCGGGTAAATAGGTGCTGGTAGGCGGCGTGGTCTGCTGGGTATGCGTCGGCGGTGAAGCGGCCGTACATACCTTCTGAGGCCACGACATACCCACCTGGTGGTGGCACGCAGTCCACCACTCGGTCGCACGGGATGACCTGGTGACGGATCGGGTCGAGCCACGGGCCGTAGGACTCGATGACGATCGGTGACCCGTTGGCATTCGTATTGAGCCACCGCTGCGCCTGTGCCCAGGTGCTCGGACCCGACCAGGGAAGCTGGGCATGTGCGACCCATGTGCTTGGACCTGACCAGGGAAGGGTGCTGACTGCTCCGACGGACAGGACTGCGGCTAAGGCAGTCAGGACGATGGCGGCGGCAGCCAGGGCGGCGGCTTGATAAGTGCGTGCCCACCGCACGACGGGCTGAGCGGCGAGTGCAGCAAGGACCGCAAGTGGCGGGACAACCAGCATGATTGTTCGGTCGTTACGGACGGCTTGCATGGAAACCGCCGCCCCGTATGCCAGCGGAAAGGAGGCGAGGACTAGCGCCAGTCGCCACCGTTGCCGCACGGCGACAACCCCAGCCATCGCAAGCAGCACGAGCAGCCCTTCCCGGGTGGCCAGGTGCCAGGCGTAGTAGGCGATGGTGCCGCCCTCCATGCCCGAGTGCCCGGACGCATAGTGGTTGCGTTCGAACTGCAGACCCTTGAGGAACTCCGAGTGGTCGAGTACCGCGTACGGCGTGGTCGTCAGGAACCCCCCCACGGCCGTGGCCCCGGCAAGGGGCAACCCAAGCGCCGTGCGCCTTCCTAAAAGTCCAGCCACGACCACTGGGACGGCGGCGAGGACCGCGTTGTACTTCGTGGACGCGGCCAGCCCCACCGCGAATCCCACTGCGGCGTAGGCCCACCATGACCCTGACTGCTGGACCCGCACGGCTGCATACACCGCCACCGCGACGAACAGCACGGCGGGCACGTCGGGCGTGATTAATCTGCTGTAGGTGATCAGCGTTGGCGACAAGGCCAATAGCAGGCCCGTCATTGTCGGCGGCAGCAACCCGCTGGTCACCCGGCGGGCTGTTAGCCAACCGACCAGCACCACCGCGGTCCCGAGTATCACGGTCACCCACCTGTGCACCAGGACGGATCCCGCCGTGGGGGCGTAGCTGACGCCTAGGACCTGCGTGATCGGTGCCTGTTCGGCAAGACCTGGAATCCACCCAAGCAGTGGGCCATCCAGATGCAGCGCGGCGTGCAGGTAGAGGAATAAGGATGGATATTTGAAAAACTGCGGGTTCGGATCCGAGCGGCGGACCATTCCGTCGATGATCCGTAGATTGACCGGCTCATCTGGGTGATGCATGAACGGCAGGTCAGCCGCGAGCGCAACCAGCCGCACCCCTACCGCTAGCACAAGTAAGCCGGTGAGGATCGGCCATGCAGGCAGCGACCCTCGTGGTCGGCCGAGTTCCTCCCGCTGATCCACGATGCGTGATACTAGTACCACGGTGCGGATGTCCACGCGCAACCATTTAAGTCCGTGATTTCAGTGGACTTATCGACACATCCACCGGGCCTGGGGGCCGATTCGTTACGGTGCTCCAAAGTGCCTGAGGGCCTGCCTCCCATCTTGGTGCAAAAGCGAGGACGCCCTTCTCCTTGACGCAGCAGTCCTTCCGCTAGGAGTCACGCATGAAAAGCCCGTGATGCTGACGGGTCGGGGGTCCAACAGCGTCACGGGGCTCTACCCGTGCCTATCGCTGCGGCCTCCGGCGATGTTGCGCAGTTAGCCAAACGCTGCGACTTCTCCTCGTCGGTCATTTGCGCCGCCCACCACAGGCCATCTCGCCAGCACATGACCCGCTCACCAGCACGCCGCCCGGCCCGGTAGGTCAGCGTCGCCGGATCACGGCAGCTCCCATGGGGGCCCGCGATCGAGCGATGAGCGTCGAACAGACCGACCGTGACGAAGGTCCCATGGCAGGCGCAGCAGTGCGCTGTGCGGGCCCCCGTCCAGACGGCGCTGCACTCGCTGCAGGAGTGCGGACCATGCGGTGCGGCGAAACCACGAGAGCCCGCATGAGCCGTATCGCCGTTGGCGCAGCCACTGACGCCCCCGCTGGGTAACGCCCATGGCTCGAAATCCAAAGTTTCTTGGTCTACGGTCACACCGACGCCTCCCCTGACACCCTCAGAGCACTATCCGCGGGTGAACCGAGCGGACGGGTCAGACACGCCGATGCACCAGGCCGACCGTCGAGCCGCCCTCCTCACCCGGAAATGATGAACAGCGCTCCACGATCGGGGGTGTCCACTTCGCTTCGGTCCTCGGATTGGGGTTGGCGGGCGTCGCCTGGAAACAGCGGCACGCTGGAGGCCGGCACTACGAAGGTCGGGTAGAGATCTTTTCGCCTTCCGACCTCGGCGGCCAGTCGCACGATGAACGGCGACTTGTCCTGCAGGACGATGGTGACCTAGTAGGCGGTGGCCAAGTAGCCACGGTTTCGAGCTGAAGGACGGTGCCGTCATCGCGTGAGCAATCCGTAAAAACGTCAGATGGACGTCGGCCGCCAGCTGTTGAAAGGTAAGTAAAGGATGGCTGTGCGAGTACATCGCTGGTGCTTCATCGTCTGTGCGGTGTCCTTGGTGGTGGAGGTGTTATGACAGAGGGCAAAAGTGTGCCGATGGAGTTTCCCGGACACACGATCCAGGCCGATGATTTGTTGGACAGTCTGGAGGAGCTGGAGATCGAGGTTGACGCCGACGAAACCGGTGAGCCAGTGCTGCGCGACGTCGACGGCCAGCCAGTCGAGACCTGGCGGGAGGACTATCCCTACGACCAGCGGATGACCAGACGCGACTACTACCGGACCAAGCGACTGCTCCAGATCGAGCTGCTGAAGCTACAGGCATGGACCAAGCACACCGAACGCCGGTTGGTAGTCGTCTTCGAAGGACGTGACGCCGCAGGCAAGGGCGGCGCCATTCGCAGCTACACCGAACATCTCAATCCGCGTGGCGCGCGGGTGGTGGCGCTGGAGAAGCCCACTGAGGTACAGCGCACGCAGTGGTACTTCCAGCGGTACGTCGAGCAGTTGCCTGCTGCCGGCGAGATCGTGTTCTTCGACCGTTCCTGGTACAACCGGGCGGGCGTGGAGCGTGTCATGGGCTTCTGTGACGACGAGGACTATGAGCGGTTCATGGTTCAGGCGCCTCAGTTGGAGCGAATGCTGGTCGAAGACGGCATCGACCTGATCAAGTTCTGGTTCTCGGTTACCCAGAGTGAGCAGCTGACTCGGTTCACATTGCGGCGGGTCGACCCGGTGAAGCAGTGGAAGCTCAGCCCAATAGATCTCGACTCGTTGGACAAGTGGGACGCCTACACCGCGGCCAAGGAGCGCATGTTCTGCTGCACTCACACCGCGCCTGCACCGTGGACAGTGGTGAAGAGCAACGACAAGAAGCGCGGGCGGTTGGAGTCGATGCGCTATGTGTTATCTCGCTTCGACTACACCGGCAAGAGTGACGACACCGTCGGTACGCCCGACCCATTGATCGTAGGTTCGCCGGACACTGTGCGCGAATAACACCCGAGGATGGGCAGACGGCACCGGTTAGGCACCTTTCACCGGAGCGGGGTGTCCACCACAGGAACTATCCTGCCCAACACCCTGCCGCGATGGCCTGACGAACACGATACGAGGACGCGTCACCTGTGTACGAGCGTGACTGTTCGTGATGACTACGCTCGATGAGACGGTGATCGGTAGATTCGACGGCCGGTGCGCCCGACGGGCGCGTACGGACGCCGGCTGGACTCTGCCCGGTGCTTGCCCGACGGCGTGTCGGTGCCGGGTTCGTGCTGCGCCGAGCGCGACATCCGGGCAGCTGGTGCCAACGCGCACCACAGGCGGTAAATGTCGTCCGTGATCGTCATGGCCGCCTTCCTTTGGCTAGGACCTGGCTGACCCCCTCGGCCTCCCACTTTGTCTCGAATTGTGAGGCGTAAAGCTTTCTCAAAAGTAAACAAAGGATGTACAACTGAACGGAGGAGCAGGAGACCGTGGCCAGCTAACGACCTTGCGCGCCCGACCATGGATGCCTACTGTGGTAGACCAATGACGCAGGGCGATTCCCCGTCGCGATCGCCCCGGACAGCGTCGTGGACGGGTAGTCGGTGCGTGACAAGCCTCCATGAAACGGTCGCCCTGCCCGTGCCCGTGAACCGCCGAAGCCGGCGCGCTCCTCGAGTTAACTAGGAGGAGGAAACCCGGCACGTCTGCGTAGGACTTCCAGGTCTTTTATGATCAGCATTTGCCCCTCGATGGGTAGATAACCTCTGCGCTCGAATTGACGCAGGATCTGATTTACGCTCTGGCGCGATCCGCCGACCATGGCGGCGAGGTCCGACTGGGTCATCTTGAGGTCCAACGACGTAAGTTGGCTCGGGTGACCGGATAAATCTTCAATCATGCGAAGTAATAGCTTGGCGAATCTGCCGTGCAGGTCCATGAACACGAGGTCTGCGACCTGCGCGATCATGCGGCGCACGAGCATGCCAAGGGATCGCAGGATGACGTCGGTAACCCCAGGCTGTCTCGACGAAATCCGGAGGGTTGAATCCGGGACGTCACAGTCGAATTCGGGCGTGTCGAGCGTGCGATCGACCCCACGCCGCTGTTCCGTGGGCTGCCGGGTGACATGTGCCAGTGTCGGCACCAGGGCTACGTGGTCAGCGGGCGACTCACCTTCACGACAAAAGACGGACTTTTCGACGTTGCCGCGGGCGAAGCGTTCGATGTGCCTCCAGGCCAGGTCCCCCTGCCACAGGCGGGCTGCGAATGGGTGCAGTTCACGGCAACTGCGGATCAGCGCAAGACTGATGAGGCGATCCGCCGGAATACGGCGGCCGGAACGACTACCGGCGATCCAGCCGAGGAGACATAGTCCGAAGCGTGCCCGAGTAGGTCGCTGCCCACGCGTCGAGCTCCACCAGCGCCCGCCTTGGTACAGATCCGACCGCTGCGGCGCGTCCTCTTCGGCTGGCGGGAGTCCGGGCTACGAGCTGATCCCGCTCGGCCAGCTCCTAGGCAAGAGCAGTGTCTGGCCTCCTTAGCTGCCGCGCGGCGCCGCGGGTGACAAATTCTCGTGGCGCCGATGTCGATCCGATCGAAAGCCGTTCGTGTAGTGCGAGCGATCGACGACCTGCGCCGGGAAGCGTCCCGCGACGACCGGCTACTGCTGCCATCCCGCGCTGCTGCAGCACTGACCCTCGTCGACGCGGAAACAACAGCTACCGAGAGCAACCTGTTGACGTATTTTTAACGCCGTGAAAATATAGCTGACAATGTTAAATGTTCCTGCCGGAGTCGGCTGGCGCGAGGCACGCCGTCAATCCGCCCGTGCCGCACTCCTCGCGACCGCGTGGGAGAAGGTGCGCGAAGACGGCCTGGCCGCCCTGTCGCTGCGCGAGCTGGCGCGACGTGCGGGGATCACGACGCCCACCGTGTACGCGTACTTCGAGTCGAAAAACGCCATCTTTGATGCCATGTTCGGTGAGGCTGCTGCGAGCTTCGCCGAGAGCAAGACCGCGGCGTTCGACACCGGTGACCCCCACCAAAACCTCGCTGCCGATGCGAAGCGTTTCGTCAACTTCTGCACGTCCGACGTCGCCCGTTACCAGTTGCTGTTCCAGCACTCGATTCCCGGGTTCACCCCTTCACCGGATTCCTACGCGCCGGCCATGCGCGCCCTAGCGCTCACCCGTGAGCAGCTCGCGCGAAGCGGTGTGCGAGACCCTCGACACATCGACGTCTGGACGGCGCTGATGACCGGCTTGGTCGATCAGCAGATCTCCAACGACCCTGGCGGTGACCGGTGGAGCCGGCTGATCGACGACGTCGTGCACATGTTCCTTGCACACTGCTCCGACCACGGGGCTGGTCATGACCACCGCAGTTGACGAGATCGCCCCGGGATCTACCGGGCTGTGCACGCTCGTGCCACAGATCCCGGCCCGCGGATCCATCTGCCGCCAAGTCCTGCTCGACCACGGGCCGCTGCTGTTCCACACCGGGCACCGCGCCAGGTCGTACATGGCGAGGACGGTTGCCAGGTCTTTCTCGCCCAGATGGCCGACAGGCTCCCACCCCGAAGATGATCCGACTCGAGGAGGTCCACATGCCCACCGTCACCCAACCCCGCCTGCACCATCTGGCGCTCACCGTCACCGACCTGGACGCCCGCGTGCGTTGGTACGAGGCGGTCTTTGACGTCCGCTTCCTGATGGATGTTCCGCACCACGGCGGCGTGGGAAAGATCCTCGCCGATCAGGAACGGCAGCTCATGATCGTGCTGCACCGACACGACACCAACCGCGGCCTCCTTTTCAGCGAAACCACAACGGGCCTCGACCATGCAGGCTTCGTCGTCCCCACCCGCGGTGATCTGGAAGCCTGGCAGGAACACCTCGAAGCCAACGGCGTCGTGCGCAGCGACACGGCCGACAAGCCGCTGACGCAATCGCCGATCGTTGACGAGCCTTACGGCTCGGTGCTCGTGTTCCGTGATCCGGACAACATCCAACTTGAGTTCTTTGCACCCGCGCAACGCTGACGCGTCCGCCGCAGCATGCACCGGTACGTCAAAGCTGACGGCTTTGCGCAGTCCGACTCAGGGACGCCCGCGCCCGTTCCTCTTTCGGCTTCTTCAGAGCGATTTCTGAGTCACGCCGTGAGTGCGGGGGCCGGCATGCCGTGCGCGCTCGGTCGCTTTCGACAGGTAGGCTCCGCCACCAGCGCGTGCAGCAGGAACGACAACCAAAACGCCACGCCGAAAGCTGTTCTCGAACGACATGAGCTCGAATCGTTGAACACGCCAACCCAAATCCGGATCGTTCCGACCGCAAGCCCGATGGCGAACGCCCGGATCATCCATCGCCGGTGGTGGCTGACGTCACCGCCCAGTGCCCGTGCCTGCGCGCGGGGGCTAGCCGAGGCCCTCCGAACGTAAAGATACGAACGGCCCCACCTGGCGGTACGCGGATGGGGCCGTTCGTCGTTGCCTGGCCTAGCTCGGCAACTGGGTTCCTCAATGACAGACACCGATCGGCGTCGACACGGGTCAGATCCTCGCCTAACGGAAGAATCGGCCCCAACCGGCGAAACAGCCATGTTCAAAATCCATATCGCCCGCCCCGCAGGTTGGTTCTCCTGATGCGTAGTTGTCACCGCCTGTCGGACGTCCGGGATCAGCAGCCGCTACGCCGGCACCAGTGAGAATAGTTACGCCGAGCACGGCAGTGGTCGCCAGAGACCGAATGATGGCTGCTCGCATGGTGTCCCCCCAAGTCCAAGTTGTTGGTAAATAGTGCCATCGAGCAGCGCCTACCACGGCAGCGGCTGCCCGGTATCTCGGGCCGCTTGATCTCGCTGTACAACCCCCCAATCGCAGCAACGGCCCTACCCTTGTATCGGGTTTGGCCCGTTGCTGTTACCGCTGCTACACCGACCCTGTCACGCGGTGGCTTGGTAGCTACTGTCCGGTCGGGCCCAGCCCTGGCCCTGGGCGCATCTCCACGTCGGCGAATTGAACCGGCAGCCCGCATCGGTCGCAGGTGAGCTGGTCGTCGAGTAGTCCTGCGCAGTCCCCGCTGTGTACGGCAACGCGCGGCGGTCCGGCCGGGTTGGGGTAGTATCGATCCCCCCACTTCATGATCATAAGCAGGGCAGGGGCGAGGTCGCGTCCCTTGTCGGTGAGCACGTACTCGTTACGTTCGGGACGGGTCTGGTAGGTCTGACGCTCCAGCAGGCCCTCGGTGCACAGCCGGTCCAGCCGAGCGGTCAGCACATTGCTGGCGATCCCAAGACTGGCTCGGAACTCGTCGAAGCGGCGCAGCCCGAACAGCGCGTCGCGCAGGACCAACAGGGTCCAGCGTTCGCCCACCACCTCCAGGGTGCGGGCGATCGAGCAGGTCTGGCTGGGGTAGGTGCGCTGCAGCATTGCCGCCAAAGTCTACGAGCACTTAGTTGCATGACGCAAGCCGCGCTGCTACGGTCCTACTGACTTGCTTCACGCAACTGGCTGGAGGTGCGATGAGCCCGCAACCGATCACCTTCACCGAACTCTGGGCACAGCGCGGCCCGCACCGCATCCGCGTCCGGGACTATCCCGGCGACGATCCGGCGATCGTCCTGATGCACGGTTTCCCCGACGACAAACACGTCTACGACCAGACGCTGCCCTACCTGACCGGCAGGCGCCGTGTTGTCACGTTCGACTTCCTCGGCTGGGGAGAATCGGACAAGCCGATCGGTTACCCGTACACCGCGGCCAACCAGACCGACGACCTTGACGCCGTGATCACCCGGCTAGGCTCGACGAGGTCGTCCTGGTAGCGCATGACTCATCCGGCCCGCCGGCGATCGACTGGGCGCTGGAGCATCCGCAGCGGGTCGCCGCACTCGTACTGCTCAACACCTACTACGGGTGGATGCCTAGGCTGCGCGCCCCCGAAGCGATCATCCTGTACGCCTCACCGCTCCTGCGGAACCTCGCGCGGCCCGTGATGCGTCACTTCGCCGGGCTCGACCGTCGGCTGTACTTCTGGCAGGTCGGGAAGTTCATCCGCGACGACGCGGTACGCCGGGAACTGCTTCCGCAGTACTACACCCGGTTCCGGGCCGCGCGACCCGCGTTCTGGCGGCTCAACGCCGACCTGCCGCGCACTCTGATCTCGCGAGCCAGGCGCAGCCCGCAGGTGCGCGCCTTCCCACGGCCAGTGCGGATCGTGTTCGGCACCGACGATCCCTACCTCAACACCCACGTCGCCCGCCGGTTCGCCCAACTGTTCCCGACCGCAGAACTCCACCTCATCGACGGCGCGCGGCACTACGTCCAAGTCGACGAGCCCGAAGCGGTCGCTGCCGCCATCCTGAACTCAGACCGGGCGCTACTCGGCTAGGCAACGAGCCTGTGCTCGTACCCGCCGGGAGAATCAGGCCCGCCAGGCCGCGGCCCAGTCCACCCCACCACGCCTCCGGATTAGGACACCGGGATGCCCGCTTGACGCGTCCAGCTGATAGAGGCGGCGCTGACACCGTCGAGATCCAGCATCTGGATCTCCAGCACCATCACATCAGGGCGCAGGGTGGCGATCTGATCCCCGCCGGGACCAGCGAAATTGCCAGCAGTATGTGCTGCGACACTACCGATCCTCACGTGATTGGTGACCCGCCAGTAACCCCCAGGACCTCCGAGGTCATGTAGCTCGATTCCTGCGAGGCAAGGAACACATAAAACGGCGCGAGCTCGGCCGGCTGCGCCGCCCGCCCCATGGGCGCCTGCGCACCGAACGACTCCAACTTGTCCTCTGCCATGGTGGCGGGGATCAGCGGGGTCCACACGGGACCGGGGGCGACCGAGTTAGCGCGGATACCCCGCTCGACGAGGTCGTGGCCGAGCGCCTTAGTGAAGTTCACGATCGCGGCCTTGGAGGCCGCGTAGTCCATCAGGTGCGAGGAGGGCTGAAACGCCTGGACCGAAGAACTGGTGATGATGGTGGAACCGGGCGGCATGTGCGGCACGGCCGCCTTACACAGCCAGAACAGCGCATAGACGTTGGTCTTCATCACCCGGTCGAACTGCTCAGTGGTGATGCCATCGAGCCCGCCCTGCGACATCTGGTAAGCCGCGTTGCTGACCAGCACGTCGATCTGCCCGAACTCCTGCACGGCACGGGACACCACCTCGCGACAGTGCTGCTCGTCACGGAGGTCACCGGGCACCGTGATGGCTCGACGGCCAGCGTCGAAGACCCAGCGCGCCGTCTCTCGCGCGTCGTCCTGCTCGGACTCCAGGCAGGTGATCAGCACGTCGGCCCCCTCCCGGGCGAACGCGATCGCCACCGCACGGCCGATGCCGGAATCGCCACCGGTAATGACGGCTTTCTTACCCTCCAGACGCCCGGTGCCCCGGTAGCTACGCTCACCGTGGTCAGGCTGCACGTCCATATCACCGGTGCGGCCTGGATACTCCACCGTACGATCACCGCTGCCCGGCGCTGCGTGCTGCTCCGTAGGATCCTGCTGGGTGAACTGGTCCTGGCTCATGGTGCACCTCCGCCGGCATCGCCGTCACGTGACAATAAAGAGATATAATCGCAGAAGCACTTACCCCTTCTTAAGAAACTCAAGATCCGCACTTCCCCCACTTTCTTTGGTATCATTATCGCCTTCATTGGTAGGGTATTGATCCCCGATGGGGGACTCCTGACTGCTTGGACTCTCCTAGCTTTCGGCATCAAAGGCCACTCCCGGCCTGCCAGTAAGGTCCCTAGCCGATATTCTGCTCCTGCAATTCTGACTCCTTAGACTGCCGACCACCTGATGGGCACTCGTCGCTGATTACCCGACGTGAGCGAAGGATAAACATAGATCCGCCAGCTCCGCCGGTTCTTCACGCACGCCGTCGGGCTGATTGGCAGGCCGTCCGCAATGGACAATCGCGGTACGGCTGGTGCGGTCGCGCCTCGGACGCGGTCTG
>DASVWA010000310.1:0-2020 GCA_036389855.1 Pseudonocardiaceae bacterium | reverse complement strand
CAGCGAGTCGCTCACCGACGATTCTGCCGACTACGCGCTCTCGGGCGCCGCACGGGGCTCGGTCACGGTGGCGGCCTGGACCCTGATCAGCCGGATCACCGGGCTACTGCGTGTGGTGGTCATCGGGGCGGTGCTGGGGCCGACCTTCTTCGCCAACGCATTCCTGTCCGCGAACTCGGTCCCCAACCTCACCTACACCGCGCTGGCCGGGCCGGTCTTAGCGCTGGTGCTGGTGCCGGCGCTGGTCCATTCGCTGGCCGAGCGCGGACTGGCCGCATCCGGTCAACTGCTCAGCAAGGTCACCGGTTACCTGCTGTTCTGGGCGGGCCTTACCGCCGGTGCGGTGGTGCTAGCGTCCCCGCTGGTGGCGCTGGCACTGACCGCCGGCATTCCGGATGACGCCACGCGCTGGCGGGCCTGGCAGCTGACCATCGTGGTCTTGGTGTTCGTGGCGCCGCAGGTGATCTGCTACACGCTGGCGGCAGTCGGCGCCGCGGTGCAGCAGGCCAGGGGTCGGTTCGCGCTGGCCTCCGCTGCACCGGCGCTGGAGAACCTCGGCCTGATCGCCACTGTGGTCGTGTTGGCGCTATGGCACGGGACCGGTGTGGAGGTGCTGGACGTCTCGCGCGGCATGCTGTTGGTGCTCGGGGTGGGCTCCACATTGTCCGTCGCGGCGCACGCGGTGGCACAGCTCATTGGGGCCTACCGACTCGGGCTGCCGGTCCGGGTACGCGGCGGTTGGCGGACAGATCCGGAGGCACGCGAAGTCACCCACCGGCTGCGCCGTTCGTTGATCGTGACGGCGTTCCCCGCGTTTTCCATGTTCGTCATGCTGGCCGTCGCGGCGACGGTGCCCGGCGGCGTGTTCGTGTTCCAGGCCGCCCTGTCGATGTACTTCTTGATCGGCGGGCTCGGCGTCAGGGCCGTAACCGTGGCAACGCTGCCCGGTTTGAGCGCTGCGGCGAAGGACGGCGATGTCGGCCGTTTCGGCGCGGCCTGGCGGCAGGCGCTGACCTACTCGGTGATCGCCAGCCTGCCCGGGCTGTGCCTGCTGCTTGCGTTCGCCCAGCCGGTGGCGTCCGCGCTGGCCAACGGCGAGCTGCACGAGCCGGCCATCATACGGTGGCTGACCGCCTGCCTGGCAGTGTTCGCGGTCGCCCAGCTCGCCCACGCGTTCTACGAGGTCTCTCGACAGGCGCTGTTCGCCAGGTTGGACACCAGCGGGCCGCGGCGGACCAGCACCATGGTGATGGCGACACGAACAGTGGTTGCGCTGAGCGTCCTGCTCTTGCCAGCGGACGGCTACCGACTGGTCGGCCTGTGCTGTGCGGTGCTGCTGGGAGACCTGGTGGCATCCCTGATGGCGCTATTCATGGTACGTACTGCTATCCGCCCGGAGCGGCTGCTCGATCCGCGCAGGCTGGCCATCGTTGGAGCGGCCACGGTAGCCATGCTGCCGGCGTCCACCCTCGGTTCGTGGTTGGTGCAGCACCAGGTGCACGACCGGCTGCCACAGCTTGCGGTCAGCTTCGTGATGGGCGTGGTGGCACTGGCCTGCTTCGGGCTGGTGTTGGCACTGCTGACCGGTCAGCTGCGAACCGTGATGGCTAAGGTGCGCGCCCGATTAAGGGTCTGACGCCGACGCCACGGCCACACGTGCGTTCGAGCGTATCTGTCTTCACCCCGTCGGCGGCTCCCTTCGGATCAATGAACGGCGCGACCACCTCGCAGCGCACCCCCATCGCAGTGCAGGAGTGCATCGTGAGGTGAAAAGCGTTATGGTCCGGACACCCCTGCGGCAGCGTTCTCCAGAGGCCGTTTCCGGGGTTTCCGCGCGGTGATCAGTGCCGTCCGGAGGATCTTGTTGGCGACCTTGGCGGTCTCGAGTACGAGTGGGAGCGGATCGCGGTCGGAGAAGAACGCGCCGGTGGGCGCCCGTCTGGTCCGCAACGCGGCAAGCAGCGTGCGGCCGTCGAGGCGGCGGCGGCGGGCCGCGACGAGCACCGACCGCGGAAAGGCG
>DASVWA010000309.1:0-8554 GCA_036389855.1 Pseudonocardiaceae bacterium | reverse complement strand
GCAGCTGTTGCCGACCTCCCGCGCACCGAGCGAGATCAGCTGGTCGACGACGGCATCGGCACCGGCTGTCGCATCGGTGTGCTGACGCATCTTTCCTCCTCTGACTGACGTGATGGGACCTGGGCGCGGCGCGCTGAGGGCTGGCGGACGCCGCCCGGCTCCACGTAAGCATCTTGCTCGGAAGGTGACAAGACACTGTGAGTCTGACCGGTGCCCGTTGCGGCACGCTGTGCCCTGCGACCTCGCCGCTGAGAAGATAGACTGTTCATTATGAGCCAAGAGCAGGACAAGGCGCTGCAGTCCGATATCACCCCGGACGAGGGCAAGCCGGCGCTCGTGGCGATGCGTGGTGGTTTCGATGGTTGGCGTCCGTGGAGCGAGGAAGAGCACACCAAAACGGACATCAGGGAGTGCACCGACCAGCACTGCATGAACGTTGAGGTAAATTGCGGCTTCCAAGGACTGGACCCAGACTCGCCGCTGTCGCAGTCCGCCGCGGTGAGCGATGATCTGCGCGCTGCCTGGAGGTCGAAGCTTGAGGCTGAGGGCAAGGCAACCGCAGGATCGAAGAGTCTCAGAGACATCGTCTTCGGTTCTGCAGAGTGAGGCGTAGGGCAGCTGCAACTTTCCGTGCCCCGATGAGCATGATCGCGAAGAGCTGGGATAATCCGGCGGTATGGGGTTACGAAGCGTCGGGGTAGAAGAAGAGTTACTGCTCGTCGATCCGGACGGCGGCGAGGCGCTGGCGGTGGCCAGCGCGGTTTTGCATAAGGCCACGGTCCACGGTGAAGAGCCGGCCGGTGAAGTGTTGACCTCCGAGCTGGCTCGCCAGCAGATCGAGACGAATACCCGGCCGTGCACGTCGCTCGACGAGCTGGGGTCCGAGCTGCGGCGCTCGCGGCAGGCCGCCGCCGAAGCAGCCGAATCCAGCGGCGCCCAGGTAGTCGCCCTGGCGACTTCACCATTGCCGGTGGTGCCCAGTATCACGTCCACTCCTCGATACCGGAAGATGGTCGAAAAGTTCGGCATTATCGCGGAGCAACAACTCACTTGCGCGTGCCACATCCATGTGGAAGTGAGCTCTGACGAAGAGGCCGTGGCGGTGCTGGACCGCATCCGAGGGTGGTTGCCAGTCCTGCTTGCGCTCAGCGGCAACTCACCGTTTTGGCAAGGCGAGGACACCGGCTACGCCAGTTTCCGGTCGCAGATATGGCAGCGATGGCCCTCTGCCGGGCCCACCGAGCTGTTCGGCTCCGCCAAGCACTACCACGCCACGGTGCAGGCCATGATCGAGTCTGACACCGTCCTTGACGAAGGAATGATCTACTTCGATGCTCGCCTGTCCCATAACTTCCCGACCGTGGAGGTGCGGGTGGCCGATGTCTGCCTGTATCCCGACGACGCAGTTCTGCTGGCCGGCTTGACCAGGGCGCTGGTAGAGACGGCAGCCCAGGCGTGGAAAGAGGACCAGCCGCCGATTCCGCTGCGGGTTGAGCTGCTGCGCCTGGCGGGGTGGCGGGCGGCGCGATCGGGCCTCGACGGCAGTCTCATCAATGCAGCGGGCGGGCCGGCACCGGCGCGCCGCGTGGTTGGGGCACTGCTCGAGCACGTCACACCGGCGCTGCAGCAGTACGGCGAGTATGACGTTGTGCAAGATCTTACCGATGCCCTGCTCGGACGGGGCAACGGTTCGATGCTGCAGCGCGAGGTCTGCCGGCGCGGCGGCAGCCTTGCCGATGTCGTTGCCTACGCCGTGGCTCGAAGTGTCGTTCAGTGACCACCGGGCCTGGGTAGCGGCAGCAGCGCGGCCGTCGTGACCCTGGCGAGCGCGTTGAGCTACGGCGGCCGCAGCGGTCCGGGCCGGTCTTGACGTTGTGGTTGCCGCACCTATGCGGCAGTCCAGCGGCGCCAGCGCCGGCATCATCGCGACCGCGCAAGACGGCCGGACCCTGGTCGAGCGACGTGCGCTGGCTGATCTCCCCGATGTGGAGGCGTATGCAGTCGACGCACAACCCGGTTACATCGTGCTCGCGGCGGTCCGCGGCTGGTTGGATCCGGCACCGGACCTGGTCCTGTCCGGTGTGAATCACGGCGCGAATGTAGGACGAGCTATTTTGCACTCCGGCACTGTAGGAGCGGCGTTGACCGCCGGAGTAAACGGAGTACGGGGGCTGGCGGTGTCTCTCGATGTCGGCCAGGATCCTGTCGGAGTGTCGCATTGGGACACGGCCGGGCACCTGGTGATGGACGTTCTGGAATTGCTGGTCGATACCCCAGCCGGCACTGTCCTCCCCTCAACGTCCCTAATCGGCCGGTAGAGGTGCTGAGCGCGTTACGTCATGCCACACTCGCCAAGTTCGGCACCGTGCAGAGCAGCGTTGACCGGCTTGAGGACGGGCGGCTCGGCCTTGCCGACGTCGAGACCGGTACCCAGCCTGCGCCCGGCACCGACAGCGCCCTGCTCGCGGCGGGCCAACCCACTCTCACGGCGTTGGCGTCAGTGCGCGAAGCGTCCAGCCCGGTGCTCTCGCAGTGGTTGGCTTCGGCCGTGCAACGCACCGCCTGAGAAGGCCGATGAGATATTGGTTACAAAGAGCAATCAAAGTGTGCGGTTTGCTCAATGCTTGCCACTTGCCTAGGTGGCAAGGATCGTTACTGATTACAAAACGTGGTTAGTTCACTTTGCGTTCACGCTATCGAGGGAAACTGTCTACCAGGCTTGCTTAGGGTCCTGGCGAGCGGCCATCCAGAGCCGCACAGCCGACTCGGCCTGAGACCGTCACGGAGGACTTTGTGAAGACCATGCGGAGTGGCGCCCGCCTCGCGGTAATGGGCGTTGCCTTCGGGGGCGCCCTGCTGATGTCGGCTTGCGGCGGTCAACAGACTGGACCGAGCACCACCGCTGACGGCGGCCAGGCGTCGGGTCAGATCCGGGCCGACGGCTCGTCGACCGTGGCGCCGCTGACCAGCGCTGCGGCCGAGCTGTTCCGCTCGGAGAACTCCAACGTCAATGTCACGGTGGCGACCTCTGGCACCGGTGGTGGGTTCGAGCAGTTCTGCAGCGGCAACACCGACATCTCCGATGCCTCGCGGGCGATCAAGGACGAGGAGAAGGCGCGCTGCCAGTCGGCCGGCATCGAGTACACCGAACTGGCCGTGGCCAATGACGCTTTGACGGTCACGGTGAACCGGGCCAACAACTGGGCGAACTGCCTGACCGTGGAGCAACTCAAGACGATGTGGAGCCCGGAGTCCGAGAGAAAGGTCACCAACTGGAACCAGGTCGACCCCTCGTTCCCGGACGTCCCGCTCGCGCTGTTCGGTCCGGGCACCGACTCCGGCACGTTCGACTACTTCACGGACGAGATCAATGGCAAGGAGGGCGCCTCCCGCACTGACTACTCGGCCTCCGAGGACGACAACGTGCTGGTGCAGGGCGTGGAAGGCGCTCGCGGTGCAACCGCCTACTTCGGCTACACCTATTTCGAGGAGAACCAGGACAAGCTCAAAGCCGTGCAGGTCAACGGCGGCAAGGGCTGCGTGGCGCCGAGCGCGGAGACCGTGCAGGACGGCACCTACATCCCGCTCGCTCGCCCGCTGTTCATCTACGTGAACAATGAGTCCTTCAAGCGGCCGGAGGTGGCGGAGTTCGTGAAGTTCTACGCCGGCCAGATCGACAAGATCGCCCAGGCTGCGCAGTTCGTACCACTCAATGCGGAGCAGAAGGCCAAACTCCAGGCTGCGATCAACGGCTTGCCTGCCTGAGCGTGTGGAGGCGCATCACGGGGCACCAGTGACGGATCAGAGGTAGCGCATAGTGAGTACCACAACGGTGGGTGGGGGCCGCTCCTCCGGGGGCGGCCCCCACCGCGGCGGCGGTGAGTCTTCGGTTCCGGCCGGCCGGCAGATGCTGCGGAGATCCTCCAACCGGGTCGGCGAGCGGATAATTTTGATCTGCCTGCAGGCCGCTGCGATCCTGTCAGTGGTCATCACGATCGGAATCGTGATTTCGCTCGTGGTGCCGACGATCAGTTTCTTTCAAGAAATATCCTTTATCGACTTCTTCACCGGCACGCGGTGGACGCCGACGTTCGCCGATCCCAGCTACGGGATCCTCCCGCTCATCATCGGAACCCTGTGGACCACGGCGATCGGGCTGATCGTCGCCGTGCCCCTGGGGTTGGGGGCGGCTGCGCTACTGTCGGAGTACGCGACCCCACGGGTGCGCCGGATCGTCAAGCCGATCCTCGAGGTCCTGGCCGGGATCCCGTCTGTGGTCCTCGGCTTTTTCGCTCTGAACTTCGTGGCACCGGGCCTGCTGAGGGGCCTGCTCGGCCTCGAGGTCGGCACGTTCAGCGTCCTGGCCGCCGGCATCGTGCTGGGCATTTTCATCATCCCGACGATCGCGTCGCTGTCCGAGGACGCGATGTCCTCGGTGCCCGACGCGCTGCGGCAGGGTTCGGCCGCACTGGGTGCGAACAAGATGGCCACCACGCTCAAGGTGGTCTTCCCCGCAGCCCTGTCCGGCATTATCGCTGCGGTGGTGCTGGGCATCTCGCGTGCGGTCGGCGAGACGATGATCCTTGCGATCGCAGCGGGCAACCAGGCGCAGATCATCGTTGACCCCCGGCAGGGCGCTCAGACCATGACCGGCTACATCGCGCAAGCCGCGACCGGGGAGAACCCGCCCGGTTCGCTGGCGTTCAACACGCTGTTCGCGGTCGGCTTGACGCTCTTCGCCGGCACGCTGCTGGTCAACGTCATCAGCATCCGGCTCGTCCGGCGATTCCGGGAGGCGTACTGATGGCCACGATCGGACAACTCGCCCGACCACAACCGCAGCAGCTGGGCCGTGCGCAGAAGCGTGGCGACCGTTCCCCGGCGGCGATCGCCTTCCTGATCGCGCTGTGGTTCAGCCTGTTCGTCGCGCTCGCCTTTCTCGCGGCCCTTCTGGTCACGACGATCCTGGAAGGGGTTGGCCGGCTCGACGCCAACCTGCTGGTCAACTACACCTCGCAACTGTTTCCCGAGAACGCCGGCGCCCGGGCAGCGATTTTGGGCACGGTCTGGGTCATCGTCACCACGATCGTGCTCGCCGTCCCGCTCGGCGTGGCGGCGGCCATCTATCTGGAGGAGTTCGGCGATCCGGACAAGTGGTACTTCCGGATCGTCGAGCTGAACATCCAGAACCTCGCTGCCGTCCCGTCGATCATCTACGGCCTGCTGACGCTGGGGGTCGCCGGCGTCCTCGCGCCACTGCTCGGTTTACGCAACGTCAACGCCGTGATTTTCGGAGCGATCGCGCTCACGCTGCTCATCCTTCCGGTCATCATCATCGCGACCCGCGAGTCGCTGCGGGCGGTGCCGGCCGAGATTCGCGCGGGTTCGCTGGCGCTGGGCGCCACGCCGTGGCAGACGGTGTGGAAGCAGACCCTGCCTGCTGCCGTGCCCGGCATCGCCACCGGGACAATCCTGGCCGTATCCCGCGCGATCGGGGAGGCAGCGCCATTGCTTCTGCTCGGTGCCTTCGTATTCGTGACCTTCGACCCGAACGGCCTGCTCTCCGGTTTCACCACACTGCCGGTACAGATCTACAACTGGGTGGGCCAGCCACAGGCGGAATTCCGCGAGGTGGCCTCGGCCGCGATCATCATCCTGTTGATCCTCTTGCTGCTGCTCAACGGCGTGGCCATCCTGATCCGCAACAAGCTCCAGCGTCGCTGGTGAAAGACGAGGACCAACCAATGACCTCTCAGCCCACTGCCCGGGAGAAGGCGTTGGGAGACCCCGCTCTCGACGAGGACGCAGGCTCGGTCGTCGGCATTGACCAGCCGTTCCTACGCACCGTGCCAGACGCGCCGGTCGCCGTGATGGCCTGCCACGACATGAACGTTTACTATGGAAACTTCCTCGCCGTGCGCGACGTCAACCTGGAATTCGGGAATAACGAGATCACCGCGCTGATCGGGCCCTCCGGGTGTGGCAAGTCGACGGTCATCCGGTGTCTGAACCGGATGAATGACCTGATCAGTTCTGCTCGAGTCACGGGTGCGGTGACCTATCACGGCCAGAACATCTATGACCGCGATGTCGATCCCATCGAGGTGCGCCGACGTATCGGAATGGTGTTCCAGAAGCCCAATCCGTTCCCGAAGTCGATCTACGACAACGTTGCCTATGGCCCGCGGGTTACCGGGATGAAGGTCGCCACGATGGACGACGTCGTAGAACAGGCGCTGCGTGGTGCCGCGCTGTGGGATGAAGTGAAAGACAAGCTGAAGCACAACGCCTACGGGCTATCAGGCGGCCAGCAGCAGCGGCTCTGTATCGCTCGGACAATTGCAACGAAACCCGACGTGATACTGATGGACGAGCCCTGCTCCGCGCTGGATCCCATCGCGACCTCGCGCATCGAGGACCTGATGATCGAGTTGCGCGAACAGTTCACGATCATCATCGTCACACACAACATGCAACAAGCCGCCCGCGTGTCAGACCGCACCGCTTTCTTCACCGCCCAGGCCGACGACACCACCGGAAATCGAACCGGATTGCTCGTCGAGTTCGACAAGACCGCGGCAATCTTCCGTAACCCCGCCGACAAGCGGACCGAGGACTACATATCAGGCCGCTTCGGCTGACGCTTACCGTGCCGCAGCGGTCGGCCGAGCCCCCGTGGCCGAATCTGCCTGGTTCTCGACGATCCTGTGCACGACCGCTTTGGGGTCGTGGGCTAGGCCTTGGATGAAGCCGTGGTGGTAGGCCTGGCTGGCCTTGCGGGCTGCCCATCGCCGGAAGGCAGGGACGCCCCAGAATTTTGGCACCTCGAAGACGCCGGGTCCCAGACGATCCAGCCGGTGAAAGACCTCCCCTCCCGGGCGCAGCGTCTCTTCGACCGCCATGCCCACGGTCGTTCCCGTGGTGCCGACGATGGGAGAGCTCCACAATTCCTCGATGTCCGTTGCCCGCCAGTTCTGCGGAGGGTTGTCCGCCGACAGGGTCGGGATGTGTGTCTCGGGTCTGAACGCGTCGTGGGGAGCACCGGTGGCCGACCGGACCGCCCGGTAGAGGACCTCACCGCGCAGCCGGCTGCCCGATAGCCCAAGCTGGTAGGCGACCTCGATGTCGTCGATACCCGCGCGAACAGCAGCGACGGCGAGCTTTTTGCCCACGCCCTGTTCGAGGAGGCCGTCGCCAAAGAGCATTTCACCGCGTTCGAGGATGAGACCGTGGGTGTTGTCCCAGTCGTGAAACACCCGAGCCAACAGATCGCCCAGAGTGATGGGCGGGTACCCGCTCGTGCGGGCCTTGACCGCCGCATAGGCGCGGTCGTAGAGGAAGCCATCAGGGAGGATCCTGGCCGGCCGGGCGAGCTCTCGTAGCGCCGCGGCCGTGTCTGCGGCGACTTTGCGTTGCAGGCTCTGCCAGAACCGGGGGTATCTGTGATGCCAGTAGTGGCGGATGGCGGTGACCGGGGTTCGCAGGTGCCCCGCCGCGAAGGCGTCCGTGAGGTAGTGCTGGGCTGCCGCCTCCTTTGCCATCGCCCGGGACACGTCATCTCGGCGACGCCCTAGTTGGCAGGCCTCGTCGAGCGCCGCTTCGTGAAGCCGGCGGTAGGCGACGACCGCCGAGTCGAAGCGGCTGAACTGTGGGCCGTTGTGGTGGTGCGTGGTGTCCGGCTGGCCGGGAGCGACGAAGTGGTCGCCGTTGGCGGTGGCCAAGGCCAAGAAGCGGTCCCGGACCCGCCTTTCGACCGCGGTGGCCGCCGCAGTCGGGGTGAACTGGAAGCCGCTGAACTGCCCTCCGGGCTCGAAGCGGGCGTCGACGAAGGCTCCGTCTGCCGCCATCACCTTGAGAGCGCAGATGATCTCGTCTCGGGTGCCGGGCTTGGTTCCCTGCTCGCCGGGGATGGCGGCCAAGCGGAACAAGTCGTCGGATGTGAGGTCTTCCGGGCTGTTTTGGGGACCTTCAACGCCGTGGGCCGCGCAGTGGTGGCCGGCGAAGAAGTCACCGCTCAAGGCCACCAGGTCGCCGTAGCTCAGGACCAAGCGCTCCTGGTCTGAGTCGCCGCCGACTTCGACGAGCGCGCCTGCGGTGGCGGCCTGGCCTACGGCGCGATGCTCTTGGGACTTCATCTGGGCACTCCGTCGTGAGCGTGAGCGGCAAGTTGATCGAGCGCCGTCAGGTAGCGGTTGGCGAAGTCGGCGACGTTGGTCGGGCTGAATAGTGGGGGTCGGTAGCGGAACACCAGATGGAGCCGGCCTCCTGCGGTGACCGCCCCAACGGCCAGGCCCATGGGCATCCTGGTCGGTGGGGAGAACCACACCTCGCGGGCACGCAGCTCGGGTCCGAAGTCCAGGTCCTCGTCGAGGCGGCCGAGGTTGGACAGGATGGCCGTCGGGATCACCCGCTCGGAAGCGGCGAGGCGGGCAATGCTGCGCTTGGCTGGCAGCGGTAGGTGCTGGAGTACGTCGAGGAGCTTGACGGCGGCGACGGGAGTGCATTCGTCTTTGATGCGCCGGGTCCGGCGGTGGATCGCGTTGACGATGGCGGT
>DASVWA010000308.1:0-14077 GCA_036389855.1 Pseudonocardiaceae bacterium | reverse complement strand
AGTCGGGCTCGGGCAAGAGCGTGACCAGCTTGTCGATCATGGGCCTGCACCAGCCGGGCACCGCGGGGATCTCCGGCGAGATCTGGCTCGGCGGCCAGGAGCTGGTCTCGGCCGGCCCCGAGCAGGTCCGCAAGCTGCGCGGGCGCAGCATGGCGATGATCTTCCAAGATCCGCTGTCGGCGATGCATCCCTACTACACCGTGGGTCACCAGATCGTCGAGGCGTACCGGCTGCACCACGACGTCAGCAAGCAGGCTGCGCGCAGCCGCGCCGTGGAACTGCTCGACCGGGTGGGCATCCCGCAGCCGGGCTCGCGCTTCGATGACTACCCGCACCAGTTCTCCGGTGGCATGCGGCAGCGCGCGATGATCGCGATGGCACTGTCATGCAACCCGCAGTTGCTCATCGCCGACGAGCCGACGACCGCTTTGGATGTCACGGTCCAGGCCCAGATCCTTGACCTGATCCGGGACCTGCAGGCCGAGTTCGACTCCGCGGTGATGATCATCACTCATGACCTGGGCGTGGTCGCAGAGCTCGCCGACGACATCCTGGTGATGTACGCGGGACGAGCCGTCGAGTACGGGCCGGCCAGTGAGGTGTTCTCCTCACCCCAGCATCCCTATACGTGGGGGCTGCTCGGCTCGGTGCCGCGATGGGATCGGCCGCGTTCGCAGCGGCTGGCGCCGATTCCAGGTAGCCCGCCGAGCCTGATCAACATTCCACCTGGGTGCCCGTTCCACCCACGCTGTGCGTACGCCGAGCTGACCGAGGGGCAGGCGAGCAGCAGCCGGCCCGAGCTACGGCCTGCACCGTCCGTGGATCATCTGGTTGCCTGCCACCTCTCCGACGAACGCCGGCAGCGGATCTTCGACGACGAGATCCGGCCGAACCTGTGAGCACGGCACTGCTGGGCGTGTCGGGGCTGCGAAAGCACTTCCCGGTGCGGCGGGGCCTGCTGCAGCGCAAGGTCGGAGCCGTGCAGGCCGTTGACGGGCTGGACTTCGAGGTGCTCCGCGGCGAGACACTGTCGTTGGTGGGCGAGTCGGGTTGCGGCAAGACGACCACCGGGCGGCTGCTCACCCGGCTGCTAGAGCCGACCGCCGGATCGATCGCCCTCGACGGGCGCGACATCACGCACCTATCACCTGGCCAGATGCGTCCACTGCGCCGGGACATCCAGATGATTTTCCAGGACCCGTACTCGTCACTGAACCCGCGGCACACGGTCGGCACCATCGTGGGTGCCCCGTTCCGGATCCAGAACGTGGACCCACCCGGCGGGGTGCGTGCGGCGGTACAGGAGCTGCTGGAGCTCGTCGGCCTGAGCCCCGAGCACTACAACCGGTACCCGCACGAGTTCTCCGGCGGTCAGCGCCAGCGCATCGGCATCGCCCGCACGTTGGCGCTGCGGCCGAAGCTGATCGTGGCCGACGAACCCGTCTCGGCGCTGGACGTGTCGATCCAGGCCCAGGTGCTCAACCTGCTGGAAGACCTGCAGGACGAGCTCGACTTGACCTACGTGCTGATCGCGCATGACCTGTCAGTGGTGCGCCATGTGTCCGACCGCGTCGCCGTCATGTACCTCGGCAAGATCGTCGAGCTCGGTGACCGCAACGCCGTGTACTCCCAGCCGATGCACCCCTACACGGTGGCGCTGCTCTCCGCGGTGCCGGTGCTCGACCCTAAGCAGCGCAGCGGCAATCGCAGAATCCTGCTCACCGGCGACGTGCCCAGCCCCTTGAACCCGCCCCCAGCCTGCCGGTTCCACACCCGCTGCTGGAAAGCGCAGGAGATCTGCCGCACCCAAGAACCGCCGCTGACCGAGCTCGCCCCCGGCCACCGCGTCGCCTGCCACTTCCCCGAAAACGCACCATCCTGACGTCGCGCAAAGAAGATGATCATTGCGGCGTCGTCGTCGGGTGCGGGGCATCGTGTGATGACCGGGTGGATACCCTGTCGCGCATGCTGGACGAGGAAGCGGGCGGCGGTCGGGACACGACCGGCCTGGAGGGCACGCTGGCCAGGGTGGAGCGTGCGGTGGAGGCCAGCAGCAAGGCCGTTGCCTCATTGGCTCGCGAGCTGAAGCGGGCTCACGCTGCGGCCGCGGTGGGCCAGGTGCGGGAGTTGCGCCGGGCACTGGACGCGGTGCAGGCGATGGCCGGTGACGTCGTAGAACGGGCGGGTGCGGCGGCCAGGGCCTACGACGTCGACGAAGTCGACCTGCTCGCCTCCGGTGCCTACGCCAAGGAGCTGCTCGCCGCGGCCGAGGCGGCGGACGTCGCCATGTTCGCCGAGGATGACCGGTTGCTGTGCTACCCGTCGATCGTTCGGGTGTTGCCCGGCGACCTCGCGCTGGAAATCGACCGCAAGCGGGCCCGCGGGATCCGACCGTCGGTCGTGGTCGCTGCGCTCGCCAAGGCACAGCGGGCCGGGCCCCGGTTCAAGCCGGGACCGTTCCTGGTGAGTTTGGTCAGTGCCTACGATCTTGTCGTCGCCGGGCAGGGCAAGGCGCCGGGCGTGGTGGTGCGGCTACTCGACATCTACAACGCGCTGACGCTGCTGCCCGGGCAGTCCCGTGACTACACCCGCGCCGAGTTCGCTCGCGATCTGTACCTGCTCGACCAGAGCGGTGAGACCGCCGGTCCCGGCGGGCGGCGGCTGCGCTGGGCGGCGAGCTCGGGCACCCGCCAGGCCGGTGTGCTCACCACGGTGGCCATGAGCGGGCAGCAACAGCGGTACTGGGGCATCGCGGTCGAGAGCGAGTCGGGCCCCAGCGAGGAGGCCACCGGGTGAGCGAGATCCGCGGCGGCCTGCCCGCAGGCGGGATCGGGCTGGGGCCCGAGGAGTACGCCGAGTTCATCTCCAAGGAGTACCTGGGTGACTACGTCCGCACCGGCGGGGCCGCGGTCCGCTTCGTCGTGACCGGCAGCGACGAGGTCGCGGAACGGTGGCATCGCAGCCTGGCGACCATCGCGGACGCAGAAGGATATCTGTGCGTCGGGGTGGACGCGGCAGATCATCGGGTGCACCTGATCGACCAGCTCTTCGCCGCCGTTGCCCGCCAGGTCGACTGGCGTGACGTCGCGCGACGCCAGGTCCGCGCCGGGTGGGAATCGCTGGGTCTGTCGCCACGCGTACCTGACGAGCTGGCTGTCGCCACGGTCGCCGCGCACCATGACGTCGCCGTACCGGAGGCAGCTCGGAGCATGCGCCGGTACCTGGAGGCGACGTTGCTGCGCGACCCGTCGCTGGACCGGGAGTTCCGGCTGGCGGTGTTGCGGCTATGCCAGTGCGAGCTGGGCACCGGCGATGTCCTCGACGCCGAACGTGACGCGGTGCTGGCCTGGCTGCGGGTCGAGCCTGTCGCACTGCGGATGCTGAAGTCCGCATCGCTGTACGGGCGGGTCGCGCGGCACAACGCGCGGTCGCTGCTGGTGTCACTGGCGGCGTGGCGCGCCCGCGTCACCGGGTCGGGTTTGGTACTAGATATCGACCTGAGCCGGCTCGCCGTCGCCCGCCGCCCCCCACTAGAACAGCGAACCGGCCACTACTACAGCAAGGCCGCGGTGCTCGACGCCTATGAAGTGCTGCGCCAACTCGTCGACGCCACCGACAACCTGCGCGGCGCGTTCGTTGCGGTCACGGTGCCACCCGAGCTGGTCACCGACGACACCCGCGGCCTGCCCGCCTACAGCGCCTTGCACCTACGGGTCGTCGACGAGATCCGCGACCGCCGCCGCGCAAACCCGTTCGCCGCCCTGGTCCGGCTCGAGACCCGCCTGGAGGTGGTCCGATGAACACCTCGGGCCGGCTCACCGCGCGGCGCGCAGTCGAGGCCCTGCGGTCGGGGGTGCCGAGCAGGGACGCGGTCAGCGCGCTGGGCAGCGGGCAGTCCGACATCGAGGACCGTTTCACCACCCTGATCGACGGGATCGGCCAGGTCCGCACCGGGCCACGAGGACTGCTGCTCGGCGGCGGGTTGGGCGCGGGCAAGAGCGACGTCCTGGAACACCTGGCCCACCTGGCGCTGGACCGCGGGTACGTGGTGAGCCGCATCGTGGTCAGCAAGGAGACACCGCTGCACGATCCGGCCAAGGTGCTGCGCGCAGCGGTGGAATCCGCGGTGCTACCCGACGGGTCGGTCGGCGCGGTCGCCGAGGCGGCCGCGGGCCTGGATCCCGAGGGCCCGGCCTTCGCCGAGCTGATGCGCTGGGCCGGTGGCGCCGGCGCCCCGGTCGACGAGTGGTTCCCGTTGACGCTGACCCTGTTCCCACGGGTGCAGGCCAGCGAGGACAACTTCGCCGACGCGATCGTCCGGTTCTGGTCTGGGGACCGTCTGGCCGTCACCGAGGTTCGCCGGCACGCCAAGTTCGCCGGGCTGGGACGTCCAGCACTGACCGCGGTACCCGCGCGGGAGCTGGCCCGTCAGCGGTTCCGGTTCCTGGCCCGGCTGCTCGTCACCGCCGGCTGCGAGGGTTGGGTGCTGCTGTTCGACGAGGTAGAGCTGATCGGGCGCTATACCTTGCAGCAACGCGGCCGCTCCTACGCCGAGCTGTCCCACTGGCTGCAACCCGACGCCGACGACCCCGCGTCGCCGCTCGCGACCGTGCTGGCCATGACCGACGACTTCGATGCCGCCGTGCTTACAGCGAAGAACGACCGGGAGGTGGTTCCGGCGAAGCTACGCGCCAAGCAGTCCGGCGAATGGGACGAGATCGCCACCCAAGCTGAGACCGCCATGGGTCTGATCGAGCGAAACATGCTGCTGCTCACCGCCCCCGATGCTGGCGAGCTGGACTACGCCTACCAGCGCCTCAAGACGCTGCACTCCGAGGCCTTCGGCTGGAATGCCCCCGACGTGACCGGTCTCGAACGGCTCGGCACCACGCGGATGCGCCAGTACGTGCGAGCCTGGATCAACGAGTGGGATCTTGTCCGGCTAGACCCTTCGTACCACCCGCGCACCGAGGTCGCCCCGGTCACCTTCAGCTACGCCGAGCAGCCCGATCTCGACATCAACGAGGAGCATCCTGGCCGCTGGCAGTAGCCGGACCGTGGTTCGAGTGAACTCGGTTCGGATCGACGCCGAGTGCGCGAAGACAAGGTCACCCGGAATCCGATCACGGAGCGTCCAGACCAGCTCGCTGCACTTATCGCCGTCGACCAGCACGCCATAGACCGCGGCAGCGACTCGAACCGCTCAAACAGGCACCGCCGAACCCTGGCGATATCCACGGCCGTCGCCAGTCCTGCTGATCACCCCATCCGCCATTCCTCAAGCCAGGCGGAATGGGTTTCGTACGCTGAGGCGACCAGTCTCAGTGCGTTCTCGTCCCGCTGATTGTGCACCTCGCGGCGGATGAATTCGGCTCTTTCGGAAAACGGGACCGGAGCGGGCTGCGGCGGCACCTGCCCGGGAACGAGCAGGAGACCTCTCCCGTCGTCCGTACGAATGATCCGCAGCCTGCCGCGACGCTCGGCTTCGTCCAAGTAGGGCAGCTCTCCCTCAGCGAGTCGCCGCTCGTCCTCGGCCAGCCGAGCGAGCACGAACTCTCCCAGTTCTCCCATGCTTGCTACACCTTCCTCCTTACACACGTGGCCCTCCTTACACACGTGGCCAGGTCCGTGTCAGGGATGAGCACACCGGCCGCGAGCACCATATGCAGGCCGGCCAGCATAGGCTGCTGGCGTGGCCACGCAGACCGTCCGCCCAGTGGCCGTAACGCTCGCTGCTGGTGCCGACGTGCTCGCGGTGCTGGTGTTCACCGCCGTGGGGCGGAGCTCACATGCCGAGGTGGACGCGTGGGGCACGCTGACCACTGCGGTGCCGTTCCTGCTCGGGTTGCTCGTCGGATGGTTGATTGTCCGGGCGTGGCGCGCGCCGCTGCGGCTGCCGGTCGGGGTGGCGGTGTGGGCCGGCGTTGTCGTGGTCGGCCTCGGCGTACGCGCGGCCTTCACCCATCGGCTGCCGCTGACGTTCGCACTCGTCACCACCGCGAGCCTGGCCCTGCTGCTGCTCGGCTGGCGAACGATGGCATACCTCATCGAACGGTCGCGCCGCCAGAGCGCATGATTCTCTAACGGGGCGGCTTTGCGCGCCGCGTCGCACGGACGTCACGGCCGCATGATTCTAAGCTCCCCGCATGGCGCGGTACTTCAATGTGCACCCGGTCGACCCGCAACGGCGCGCGATCAGTCAGGTTGTCGAGCTGATCCGCGACGGTGGCCTCATCGTCTACCCCACGGACTCCTGCTTCGCGCTGGGCTGCCAACTCGGCAACCCCGACGGCCTGCGCCGGATCCGCGAGATCCGCGACCTCGACGACAAGCACCACTTCACCCTGGTGTGCCGGGACTTCGCCCAGCTCGGCCAGTTCGTCCACGTCAACAACACGGTGTTCCGGCTGATCAAGACCTCGACACCAGGCAGCTACACGTTCATCCTGCCCGCGACGAAGGAGGTCCCGCGCCGGCTACTGCGCCCGAAGAAGAAGACTGTCGGAGTGCGGATCCCGCAGCATGCCGTCGCGCAGGCGCTGCTCGCCGAGCTGGACGAGCCGCTGCTGTCGTCTACGCTGCTGCTGCCCAACGAGCTGGAACCGCTGACCCAGGGCTGGGAGATCAAAGAACGGCTCGACCACGCGGTCGACGCGGTCGTCGACTCCGGCGACTGCGGTACCGAGCCGACGACCGTCATCGATCTCTGCGGCTCCGAACCCGAAATCGTGCGCCGGGGCGCCGGTGACCCGTCCCAGTTCGAGTAGCACCGCCGAGAGCCTTGACCGCCCTTCCTCGATCACGCCCGGTCCCGCAACTCGGCGCTGACGCCGGCCGCCTGGGCACAGTGTGCACAACAGAAGAACTGCCCCGCCGCCTGCACTCCGTGCCCAATGATCTTGCACTCGCAGTGTTCGCATACCGGGGCCATACGTTGGATTGCGCATTCGAAGCTGTCAAAGACGTGCACGGCGCCTTGAGCATGAATCTCGAACGCCAGGTCGTAATCGTTCCCACATACCTCGCACTGCGGCATCTCGGCTCCCTCGAGCGGACTGGGTTGGTCAATTCCTATGCCAGCCATCGGATAGCCCGGCCAGAGTTTGGCAAACCTGGTGGTGGGTCTTCTCGCTGAGCGCGAGCGGCTGGGGTGTCGTGGCGGCGAACGTGCTCGACGCGCGCACCACAACGCTGCTCGATGTTGCGCGGATCGGGGTGACCGCTGTGGAGTTGATGCCGGTGCAGCACTACCTCGACGATCATCACCTGATGGCGCGCGGGCAGCGCAACTACTGGGTTACAACACCTTGGCTTTTTGGCCCCACACGCTCGATACGCCGCATGGGGCTCGACCGGCCAGCAGGTCCAGGAGTTCAAGGCCATGGTCAAGGCGTTGCACGAGGCCGGTATCGAGGTGATCCTTGACGTGGTTTACAACCACACCACCTCGGGCAACCACCTAGGGCCGACCGTCGTGCTCTGCATCGATCTCCGTCACCTGAGCTGAGCCGGCCTGGCTAACGTTCCGTTGAGCGCGCGATTCACCAGCTCAATCTGCGGTCTGGCTCAGGCGACCGCGGCCTCGGGCGTGGTCGCCTCGTCCAGCGCTTCGCGGTAGCCGTCGCGGTAGCCCGTCTGGTTGGGGTGATACGGCCCTACGGATGGGGGCACGCTGGGACCGTTGATCCATGGGTCAGCTGAGCACACGCCGTGTCGGGCAAACCGGTTGCGCACATCGGCGAAGCTGAACCCGGCCTGCTGGCTGGTGGACTGGATGACGTCATTGAGGACGTCGGCGCCTTCGTTCAGTTTCTCCCGGCGGGCCTGGTTCGGCACCCCTGGCTCAGCGCAGTTCGGCGCAAGGTCAAACAGCCGCGGATAGCCCAGCACGATGACCTGGGCATGCGGTGCGGCGCGGCGGATCTCAGCGTAGGTGCGGGTCAGCCGATCCCGCAGTACGGACCGCTCGAAAGCCTCCGCAGCGTCGACCGCGGCAAAGCACGTGCGATCGCTTTCCGCGACTGTGCAGGTCTGCAGCACGGGTCCAAATCCCGCGTCGTTACCACCGACGGTGATCGTTACCAGGTCGGTGCCGGGCTGCAAGGCCGAGATCTGGTTGGCAATCACGTCGGCGGTCTTGGCCCCGGAGCAGGCCACGAATTCGAAGCTGGCTGGCTGGTGCTCGGCTGCCCACAGCGGTGGGTAGGACAGCGGGCTGCGGGCACACGCCCCGCTTGCCGAGTCGTAGACGCCGGTGCCCACTCCAGAGGAGTAAGAATCGCCCAAGGCAACGTAGTCCACTGCGCCGGCAATGGGCGCTTGGCGCAAGCGCCCGTCGCCGACGTTGACGGCGAGAACGTCGCCATCGAAGGTGGTGGCCTGGTCAGCACCCGCCGCCGAGGTGGTAGCTGTTACCAGGCCGACCACCCCCGCTAGCAGTGTCACCAGGCGACTTACCCACCTCCGCTGGTCGGTGCGCTGACCCGTCATCTCCTCACCGGCGTGCTGCCCGGGGTCCACCCTCCGTAACACCATGGTCTGCCCCATGAGCGCCTTTCCCTCAGTTTGCACTTGTGAGCGATGAACTCTGCCCAGCGGAGTAGCTCGGAGTCGCGATGGCTCGTTTCAGCTCGAGGCATTACGTGGGACAGGTAAGCATCACAAGTTGTAGCTGTCAGTAACCATCGGCGGCGAGTCGCTGATTTGCACCCTGCTAGCTGGCCGCTGGCCCATGATCGCGGGCGTTGTCACGGGCCCAGCTGTGGCCAGGCCTCCAACGTCCAGGCCATCTCCCAGAAGGAAAGCTCGTAGCGGCTGCTGGTGAGGAAGGCATCGTGCATCCTGTCCCAAGACGCACCGGGCAGGTTCGTGCTGATCCGGTCGGTCAACTGGCGCAGCCAGTCAACCAGTTCGGTGAACTCGTCCGAGGCATACATGTGGATCCAGCGTGCGTAATATTCGGAGGCGGGCTGTCCGCGCTCGGCAAGGCGGCGCCCAATCTCGTTGAACCCCCACATGCAAGGCAGCAGAGCCGTGACCAGCTCGGCGAAGTCGCCGACTGTGGCGGTGCGCAGCATGAAGTCGGTGTAGCCGCGGGTGGTAGGCGCCATCTTTTCCCGCTCGAGATCTGCCGCGGGAATTCCGAGATCAGCGGCGTAGGAACGGTGCAGGTCCATCTCCTCGTGCAACGTCTCGTGCCCGAGATCGGCAAACCGCCTCATCGTGTCCAGATCAGGAGCGCGCGCGGCGGCCAATGCCAGCAGGCGGGCGTACTCGATGAGGAATAGGTAGTCCTGCCGGATCCAGAAACGGAACCGCTCCAGGTCAAGGGTGCCATCCCCGATCCCGCGCACGAACGGGTGGCGGTGCTGAGCGTCCCAAATCTCACCCGCGGCGGCTCGTAGATCTGCGCTGAGTCCACTCATCGCTGAGCCCACTGGTCACAGTCCTTCGCGAGCGCCAATGCACGCTGGGTCTGCGCGACCAGCTCGCTAGCGATGGGAGCCGGTTGGCCCTTCATCTGAATCCAGAATCTCCTCGAGCCGCTTGATCAGCACGTCAGCGTGCACGGGGATCGAATCCTCGCGGAGTACGCCCGTACCGTGTAATCGCACCTTCAAGGGAAACTCGTTCTCGAGCAGCTGTTGAGACACTTGGTCTTCGGATCCGACGTCGGCTAGGTATGCCTCGCCCGCCCAGACGGTGTCGCCCGGAAGGTGCAGCTCGACGGCCAGGTCGTTGCCTTGCAGGTCCCACGCCTCCGCTACGTCCCGAGTGTCGACGGACCAACTCACCAGGGGGCCGGCTGCTTGGGTGACCTCCAGCTCACCTGGCCTGAGCGGGCCATCGGCGATGCGGCACATCACCTCAACGATCATGCCCTACCTCCCTTTGTCTGGGCACCATCCTGCCTTACGCCCAGAAGTTCCCGACGAGCTGGCTGAACGCCTCGGCGCGCTCGATCTGTGGCATGTGGCCGGTGTCGGGAAACAGGTGGGTACGCGCGTGCGGCAGGCGTGCGCGGGCCGCGTCAAGGTGGGCGGCGGGCAGGATGAGGTCACGGTCGCCCCACACGACGAGGATGGGTATGTCCAAGCCCGCGACGGCGTGCAGCAGGGTCTGTCGCCATTGGGAGCGGGCACCGCGGAAGGTGCCCATGCTGCGAAGGGTCTCCAGCAACACCCTCGCGGCGTGCGGTCGCCGAGCCAGCGCGAAGGTGTGCTCCACGCGCGCCTCGGTGACGAACGCCGGATCGTGGAACAAGCTGCGCTCCACCCGGCGCGCGCTGTAACGACTCGGCCGAGTCAGGAGCCGGCCCAGTGGACGGATCGCGAGCAGCCGCAGCGTAATCGTGACCTCGCGTCCGAAGCCGGCACTGTTGACCAGAACCAGGCTGGCGACCCGGTCGGGTGCGTGAACGGCCAGCTGCATGGCAACTGCACCGCCAAGGGAGTGACCGACAAGGTGTACGGGCTCGGCGATCCCAAGCGCGTCGAGGAAGTCCGCGACGAAGCGGCCCAGCGCCGCCAAGGTGTAGGGCTCTGCGAGGGGTTCGGACTTGCCGTAGCCGGGCAGGTCCACGCTGTATACCCTATGCCGGCCACGCAACAGTTCGTGCTGTTCAGCCCAGTCTTCGAGGCTGCGGCCGATACCATGCAGCAGGACCACCGGAGGGCCCGCACCGTCCACCCGGTACCGGACCTGCCGGCCAGCAACGGTGAGCTGAGCCGTCACCGGTGACACGTTGCTCATGCGCTCTTTCCGCGTCGTGGCGCCAGCTCGGGCTCGGCCGCCGCCCTGCCAGACTCCGTGCGGATACGCATCAGGATCGCGAGGATCTTCCCGTAGGAGACCGGCAGCAGCCGGGCCAGCAGGTCGGGAACCTTGGCCGACCACCCGATGAGCACGCGCCCCCGGCGCCGCTCGATGCCCTCGACGATGATGGCGGCCGCATGGGCGGGGTCGATGGTAAGCAGGGTGGCGAACTGCTTGCGGTTGTCTTGCTCCTCGGGGGAAACGCCGCTGCCCACGCGCGCCGACTCGACGATCCGGGTGCGAATGCCGCCTGGGTGGATCGAAGTGACGCCGATCCCGTCGTCGGCGAGCTCGTGGCGCAGCGCCTCAGTGAAGCCGCGGACGGCGAACTTGCTGGCGGCATAGGCGGCCTGGCGGGCGGGTGCGATGAGACCGAAGAGGCTGGAGACGTTGGCAATATGCGAGCCGGGTTCGGCCTTCAATGCCGGCAGCAGAATATGGGTGAGGCACACCATCGCCCGGAAGTTGATGTCGATGACCCAGTTGAACTCCTCCAGGGTCACCTGATCGAACCGTCCATCCAGCGCCACGCCGGCGTTGTTCACCAGCAATCGGATCCGTGGATTCCTTTGCAGCACTGCGTTGGCAACGTGAGTGGTCGTCTCACCGTCAGCGAGGTCCACCACGTGGGTCTCGACGCGCAGCGCGGGGTTATTGCCCTGGATGGCTGCCGCCACACCGGATAGCCGCTCGGCATCCCGGTCCAGCAGCACGAGATGGCTGCCACGTCGAGCGAGCGCGTGTGCCAGTGCCTCGCCGATCCCGCTGGCGGCGCCGGTGACGACCGCGGTGCCCCCAGCGAAGACGTATGCCTGCATACGAAGCCCTCCGATGTGCTGATTTGGCCAGGTCAGGCCACTTCCACAGAACCTTCGGCGCGCACCGCTGCCGGCGCACGGGTGAACCGCACACCCTCGTCCTCGAGCGGGCCGTGCCGCAGCAGCAGCACCTCCCGCGGGTAGTTCTGGTACTGCCGCCAGGGGGCAGCCGGCCCTTGCTTGGGCAGCAGGGCCACACTGCGCAACACGTAGCCTGCCTGCAGATCAATGAGCGGCTCCCGCTGCGGCGTGTCGGGCGCCAATGGTGTGCACACCTGATAGCCACGCTGGTCCATGTGGTTGAGTAGCCGGCAGACGTATTCGCTGACCAGCTCAGCCTTCAGCGTCCACGAAGCGTGGGTGTAACCGATGGTCAGAGCGAAGTTCGGCACCCCGGACAGCATCAGACCCTTGTAGGCGACGGTGCGGCCGAGGTCGATGTCGGCACCGTCGACACTCAACGTCATGCCGCCGATCACCAGCAGGTTCAGACCGGTGGCGGTGATCACGATGTCGGCCTCCAGCTCCCTTTCGGAAGCCAGCCGGATCCCGTGCTCGGTGAAGGTCTCGATGTGGTCAGTGACCACGGACGCGCGGCCGCTACGGATCGCCTTGAACAGATCACCATCCGGCACCAGACACAGCCGCTGATCCCAGGGGTTGTACTGCGGCGTGAAGTGAGTGCCGACGTCGTAGCCTTCGGGCAGCTGCCCCGTGGCGCCCTTACGGAGCAAGGCCTTGATCACGCCAGGGGCGCGGCGGCTGAGCTGGAAGGTCAGCGTGGCGAGCAGCGCGTTCTTCCACCGGATGACGGGGTAGGCGACTTTGGGTGGCAGCCTGCGGCGCAGTGCATCGGCGACAACGTCGGTTGCCGGTAGCGAGAGCATGTAGCTGGGTGAACGCTGCAGCATCGTCACGTGCGCGGCCTTGTCCGTCAGCGCCGGGACGAGCGTCGCCGCGGTCGCGCCGCTGCCGATGACGACCACCCGCTTGCCGGCGTAGTCCAGGTCCTCGGGCCACTGCTGGGGGTGCACGACCTGCCCGGTGAAGCGGTCAATGCCCGGGAACTGGGGGGTGTAACCCTCGTCGTAGCGGTAGTAGCCGGAACAGCCGAACAGGAAGTTGCACGTCAGAACCACCGATTCGCCGGTGTCGGTCTTGTGCGCTTCGACGGTCCAGCAGGCGTCCTCGCTCGACCACTCGGCCCGCACCACCCGGTGCTGGAACCGGATGCGCTTGTCCATGCCGTGCTCGCGCGCGGTCTCACGGATGTACCGGCAGATCGAGTCTCCGTCGACGATGGCTTTTGCACCCGTCCACGGGCGAAACGAGTAGCTGAGGGTGAACATGTCCGAGTCCGAGCGGACACCTGGATAGCGGAACAGATCCCAGGTCCCACCGATTTCCCCGCGGGCCTCCAGGATGGCGACCGTCTTGCCCGGGCAACGCTGACGCAGGTGGCACGCTGCGCCGATCCCGGACAAACCGGCGCCCACGATCAGGACATCGACGTGGTCTGGCCGCATGCCTTCACCTCACCTCACGCAATGAACCGCTCGTCCAGGTGAGCTTATCGACGCCATGTCGAAAATGCCAACAGTACGTTGATCGCCTCGACGGCATGTAGAGTCCGAGTATGAGCGCAAGCTCCACCACGGTCCACACCGGTAAATCCAGAGGCCGGCGCACGCCTCGACCATCTGGCGACGAGCGGCAGATGGCGATCCTCGCCACGGCAGAGCGGCTGCTGGAGGATCGGACGCTGAGCGAGATCTCCATCGACGACCTCGCCCGAGGAGCGGGCATCTCCCGGCCCACCTTCTACTTCTACTTCCCTTCGAAGGACGCGGTCCTACTTACGCTGCTGGACCGGGTCGTCGAACAGGGCCAAACAGCCGCCGGCGACGTGCTCGACCACCTCGCTGACGACCCGCGGGCACGGTGGCGGGAAGCCATCGGCGCCTTCTACCAGGCCTTCCGGTCGCATCGAGCGGTCACCCTCGCCTGCGCACAGGTGCGGGCCACGAATGCCGAGGTGCGCCAGTTGTGGGCCACTGTGATGGAAGGATGGGTGGAGTGCACCGCCACCGCCATCGAAGCTGAGCGGGAACGCGGCGCCGCGCCCATCGGGCTGCCAGCCCGAGATCTGGCGGTCGCGCTCAACTCGATGAACGAGCGGGTGCTGTACGCAACCTTCGCTGACGACGGCCCCGCCATCGCCGAATCCAACGCCGTCGACGTGTTACTCGACATTTGGCTCAACAGCATCTACCAGACGACCACACCCTGACGGTAGTTTCGGCGATTCTGCACGGTGTCGCCACCAGCTCGCTGCTGCGCCGCGACAGTGCCGGTCACCGCATCCGTCGCCACAGTGCACGCAGTGCCCCGATCGTGCCGAGCGCGCCGATGAGTGGGATTGGCAGGCAGCAACCGCATCCACC
>DASVWA010000307.1:0-2312 GCA_036389855.1 Pseudonocardiaceae bacterium | reverse complement strand
CGTGGAATGTCATCCTGAGGGGAGCCTAAAGCGACCCGAAGGATCTGCGGGTTGAATGCGAGCGTGAGTCCGGCTGACGCTCACGACCCACCCGCAGATCCTTCAGTCGCTGGGGCTCCTTCAGGATGACATTCCTGGTTGAGTGCGAAATGCACAATCAGTCTCGGAATCTGGTATGACAGGACGATCCTGGAGGCCGGCGCGCTACGCCGCGGCAGGCGGTCCGAACCAGGTGGTCAGCGCGTCGGCGAGCCCCACCCGGGTCAGGTCTCCCACCCAGGCCACGTATCCGTCGGGCCGAACCAGGACGGCGGTGGGAGCCGCGACCGCCCCGATCGCCGGGAGCTCCCACGCACCCTCGTAGGTGGCATCGATCGACCGGACGCGATCCGCCCACGGAGTGATGTCGAAGCCGCCGGGCTCACCGAGGTTGATCAGCACCGGCCGGGCATCGTGCAGCAGGGTGAAGACCCGCAGCGGGCCGTCGGCGGTGACCAGGTCGAGATCCGGCATGCGGCGTCCGAGCAGCGGGTGCCCCTCGCCCAGGTCGTAGTGGATGTCCAGGCCGGACATCATCGCCGCGAACCGCTTGCGCGGCTCGTCCATCTTGAGGAGCTCGGATACGAAGTCGCGCAGGGCGTCGGTGCGGTCGTCCGTGCGGAGCAGCGCGACCTGGGCCATCGTGGTGCGCAGCACGCGGGCGGCGACCGGGTGGCGCTCGGCGTGGTAGGTGTCCAGCAGGCTTTCCGGCGATGTCCGCTTGACCACCTGGGCCAGCTTCCAGCCCAGGTTCACCGCATCCTGCACACCGGTGTTGAGGCCCTGTCCCCCCACCGGGGAATGCACGTGCGCGGCGTCGCCGGCCAGCAGCACGCGCCCCTTGCGATAGGAAGCCGCCTGCCGGGCCATGTCGGTGAAGCGGGAGATCCAGGTGGGACTGTGGACGCCGTAATCGGTCCCGCACACGGCGATGAGCGCCGCGCTGAGATCGCGCAGGGTGGGTTCGCCGCTGGACCCGACGCGCTGTTCGGGCACCACGACCCCCACCGGCCCATGATCCCTGTAGACCACCTCGCCGTCGCGGATCTCGTACTCCCGCCTGCCGAAGGCATGGGTGCCGAGGGCGGTCCGGTGGATGCCCAGCGGCGGCTCCTCGGTCATCTCGACCTCGGCGATCAGGCTGCTCGTCGTGGGATCCCAGCCGGGGAACTCGATGCCGGCCGCCTTGCGCACCACGCTGCGTCCTCCGTCGCACCCGACGAGGTACTCCGCCCGCAGCGAGGCGCCGTCGGACAGCCCGACGTTCACGCCGGTGTCGTCCTGCGCGAAGCCCGTCACTTCACGCTCGCGATGGATCGGCACCGCCAGCTCGCCGACCCAGCCGGCCAGGATGCGCTCGATGTGGTTCTGCCACAGCCCGAGCCCGTAGGGGTGCCGCGTGGGGAAGTCGCTGATGTCCAGGCGGACCGAGGCGAACCCCGCGACCTGGGCCGCCTGTCCCTCCGAGAGGAACCGATCGGCGATGCCACGCTGATCGAGGACCTCGATCGTGCGTGACTGCAGCCCGCCCGCGCGCGAGCCGGCGAGGTGCTGGCTGGCGCGCCGCTCGACGATGGCGACGTCGACCCCCGCCAGCGCCAGCTCGCCCGCCAGCATCAGCCCCGTCGGACCTCCTCCGGCGATCACCACCGTGTGCCCGGTCATCGCCTCCCTCCGGTCGGCGTCACGCCGGTCGCGGCCGGCGCATCCCGTTCCTCGGCCGCCGCGGCGACAGTGACGTCCCCACGCGACCCATACGTCGACGACAACACCCGCATGTCGCTCCTCCCGTTTCCGCAGGTTCCGGCCTCGGCCAGGGGGTCTGGCCGAGGCCGGCAACTCTACGGCACGACCCGGGGCTTGCCGCAAGCCCCCCGGTGCGCTATATGCTGGAAGTGGCGAGGGGTGCTCTCCTTTCGCTCGTCCGCCGTGGACGGACAAGCCCCTGGTGAAGCGGCGGCGCGGCGCGCACGGCGGCACCGTGGGCTCCGGGAAGATCTCCTGTCGGGCGCATCTCGAAAAGTGAGCCCCCGCGGCTGCTGCGCTTGCAGCGGCCGCGGGGGTTTCCGCGTTCTGGGGCCTCCAGCGGCTTTCACGATTTCCGTTCGGCCGTCGGTCGGGGCGGCATGGGCTTCATACCAGATTGCCGAGCATTGTTCTGGTTCCGAACAGATTGGAATCACACAGAGGACACAGAGAACACGGAGGAACTGAAGACGCGATTGAAGTTTCTCTGTGTCCTCTGTGTCCTCTGTGTGATGCTCTATCAGAAA
>DASVWA010000306.1:0-3448 GCA_036389855.1 Pseudonocardiaceae bacterium | reverse complement strand
CCCTCGGTTGTTCGCACCGCCACCGGAGCAGCGCCGGTTACGCCAGCCACCACAGCAGCGCCACTACAGCCATCGGCACGATCACCATGAGAAGCATCAGCACCCGACACAGCATTCCCGCTGGGTCCGATTCTCCCGAATTGGAGTGTTCCCGATTTTATTGACACCGGTTTAGGCTGCCAGGTCGGTTAGTTTTCTGTATCCTAGTTCGTATTCGAGGGGTGTCAAGTAGTTGAGGGTGGAGTGTCGTCGCCGGCGGTTGTAGTAGCTTTCGATCCAGAGGAATGTGTGCTGGCCGACCTCGGTAAGGCCGTTCCACGGGCGGGTGTGGATGAGTTCCTTCTTGTAGGTCGCGAAGAATGATTCGGCTACGGCGTTGTCGTAGCAGGTGGCGCGTCGTCCCATGGAGCGGCGTACGCCATTGATGGCGCAGAAGTCAGCGAATTCTTTCGAGGTATACTGACAGCCGCGGTCGCTGTGGAAAATGACGCCGGCCGCAGGTGTGCGGGTGAGCAGCGCGGCGGCAAGAGCCTCGATGATCAGACTGGTCCGCAGGTGATCGGCGACGGCGTAGCCAACCACCTTGCGGGAATACAAGTCGATCACTGTTGCGGTGTAGACCCAGCCCTCGACGGTGCGTACATAGGTGATGTCGCCGCACCAGCGCGTGTTGGGTGCCGCGGCGGTGAAGTCCTGCCCGATCAGATCCGGCGCGTCGATGGGCCGCTGATCTGCAACGGTGGTCTTCTTCCAGGCCCGTGGATGGCGTCCGCGCAGGCCAAGGGCTCGCATCAGCCGCCAGATGCGCTTGGGTCCGACCCGCACCCCGCGGGTGACGAGCTCGGCCCAGATTCGGCGCACGCCGGGATGGCCGTGCAACTCGGTGTGGATTTCACAGATCGCCTCGGTGAGCTCGGCGTCAGTGCGCTCGCGCGCGCACGGCCCCACAGAGCGCCACCGGTAATAACCCTGGCGGGCCACTCCGAGCTGGTCGCACCTGAACGTGACCGGGTATTCCTTCTCGTCAGCCCAGTCCGCGATCGCCGCGTACTCACGGCTGTTCCTTCGCGAACCAGGCCGCAACTTTTTTCGCGAAATCACGCTCCATCCTCAAAACGGCGTTTTCCTTACGGAGCCGCTCCAGCTCGGTGCGCTCGGTCTCGGACAGGTCCTTGTCCTGACCGGACTCGTTGTCTTTGGCTTTGTTCACCCACTTGCCTAACGTTATCTCGTGGACGCCAATACTTTTCGCTACATCGCGAATCGTCCGGCCCGAATCGCGCACGAGACTAACGGCTTGATCCTGATATTCCTGGGTGAAGCATCGGCGTGTCGCCAAGGCGATCCCTCCGCCTGCTCTCAGCGGCGGCCCGTGACCGACTGTCTACAAGATCGGGAACGGTCCAGAGGCGCATCCTCGCTCAGTTCCACTCTGGAAGCCCGGTCTGCCATGGGTGGTCCGGAGGCAGGCCGACGCGCGGGTCAAGCGCTAGATCCGTGGCACGAGCGGGCAGCAGAACAGGAGCATCGGTCGCTGGTCTCTCTAGCAGATCCCAGCGATCTTCGTAGCGCTCCCAAGGCTCAATGGTCATACGTGCCTGATTGCGAGGCGTATTACGCCGCCCAGCGGGGACCGTGGGATCAGTCGCCCAGTTCTGATGAAACATCCACGTACCAGCAGCGACATGATCGCGGGGCACCAGGAACGTACGAGGTGCCGTAGGCATCTTCTGCGGCATGATCACAAAGGTGAACCACTCGCGGTCTGAGCGAGCACGCTGCTGGGCCTTCTCATTTACCAACCAGTTCGTACGTACCCCGTTGTCCATCGCTGTCTTGACCTGGATCTCGACCATCCGGCGATCACGCTCAGCCTAAACGGCGAGGATGTCCGTCCGCTCAAGACCGTCTCTTGTCAGCGCAGCACCCCATCCGCGCAGTGCGAGAACTGAGCACACCCAGTGCTCCCCCGCTGACTTGGTCATCTTTGTGTCGGGCATAGCCAGAGTCTGACCGACGCCTCCAGCCAGCAAGAAGTCAGCAGACGCCGTAGCTCGGCCCGTGAAGGCAGCGGAGTGCCCAGCCCGTGCGTGGCCGATCAGGGCGCCTTGGGATTAGCAGCCAGCCACGGCTGACAGCGAGTCGGCGTTGACACGGTAGAGACCACTGATTCAATCCCAGTAGTACCCGTGCCTACTGTGTTGATCAACCCACATGATCTTGACAGCTGGATCTGACAGCAACGACCGCGGACGGGTAGGCACTCCGCCACATCCTTGTGGACACGCATCAGCAGGTGGCGGACGCTGGCGGACTCCGGGCACCGCTTTGGGAGCGAGGGGTCGCGGCTTCAGCTCTCTCCCGCCACTTGCCTAGCAGTGACGCGCCCGCTCAGACGGTGAGACCGGTCGGTGCAGTGCTGTGCTGTGCTGCGTCCTGCCTTTAAGTACTGGAGTGGTTAAGGATGAGAGATCGCCGCCGCGCAAGGGCACCCTAGACGTGTTCGAGGGTGTACCGCACCGTCTGCACCCGGATGCCATCCTCGCCGAACACGAAGGTGTCGATGCCGTCCATGGCCCGGCTAGCCTCGGACACCGCGTTCCACTCGATGAACAGGACGTCGCCCTCGAAGATTTGGGTGGGGACCTCCCACTTCGCATTCGGAAGGTCCGTGAGCAGTTTGGTGAAGCCCTCCCGGACACCCTCTTTGCCCCGCTGCACCCCGCCAGGCGTAATGAACACCGCGTCGTCGGTGTAGTCCGCGACGATCTCGTCAATATCCCCGGCGATCAGCGCACCGGCATGGTGCTGGAAGATCTCCTGTGGAGTACGCATCATTGTTACCTCCCAGTAGCCATTCTGGTTCGAGCAATGCTCCCAGCTTGGCGTGCCATACCGACAGAGTCGAAGGCTCCGCCATCTGCCCATCCTTCTTACGGGACACGCCCGCATGGAGCATTCCGCCCCTGTGCGGACCCGTCACGTGGCGACGCTCATCCGGTCCACTTCGTCCGGGTGCTCGCGGGGTGCGGCCTGGGAGGCCGTGGTGCCCGATCGCGTCTGTGCGCGAACGACAGCGGCCCGGGGCGACACCTGCTCGCAGGATGAACATCACGGCCTGCGACCGTCGACACAGGGTCTGGCGAAGTCGGCCAGGGCGAGGCTTAGAGCAGGAGAGCGCGGACCACCGATGGTCACCGATGCGGTAACAAGACACCCTGTCGACGACACACCCAAGGATCCAGCGTGTCGGCTGAGACGGGGCAGGTTCCGCGAGATGGTCACCGTGGCCACCCACCAACCGAGGTCCCCAGGATCGACCGTGTAGCAGTCGTGTAGCAACGACCCACGACGGCGGCCGTCGCACGCAGGCTCAGCCATCGCATCTGTACAGGTGAGTCACCTTCGTCACACGGCTGCACACAGCCTGCCGAGGCTTTGGGAACGA
>DASVWA010000305.1:0-2390 GCA_036389855.1 Pseudonocardiaceae bacterium | reverse complement strand
GTGACGGGCTTCACCTTCTTGAGCAGGCTCACCCAGATCGCCCCGCCTTCTACGCGATTCGTGTTCCTCGGTGCAGAGGTACGCCTCGGGCTTCCTTCCCACCCCGCCTCACGACGACGCAGTTGCCTCCGGCTCGGAGTTAGCACCACCTCTTCCTCCAGGGGACTTTCACCCCCAATCGATCGCCCATGCCGGGCGTACTCAAGCGTGCCCTCGGCACCGACATCACCACCGCGCAGCGCACACTCGCCGACGCCGCGGACGCCGGCCTGGACCTGACCGCGATCACAGCAGCGCTCGAGCGTGCCGGCGTCCGCGCCGTTTGTGACTCCTACCGTCAACTCCTCGACTGCATCGAGTCCAAGCTGGCGGTGCTGCCCCACGCTGCGGCGGCCAGATAGGGCCGGCGCAATGGACGATCTTGATCCCTAAGCGGCTCGTCGCCGGTTTGTCGTGCTTGGCTTGGGACGGGGTGTGATGGATGGTCACGTTAGATCGGTTGGTGAACGTTATGGCGGGAAGTGGTGCGCGGCTGTGCTGCTGCCCGCAGTCGCGGGAGGTGATGTTGGGCAGCGTGGCAGTGCACGACCCAACCGATGTCCGAGTGGCTACCGGTGACGTGTTCCTGGCGGTCGGAGTCGAATCACCGATCGAGGCGGTGCGCTTGGCGGGGCGGGCCCACGCAGCGGCGGTGTTGGTGCGCGGGACTGCGCCTCTTGACAAGGAAGCTGTGCGCGCGGCACATGAGTGCGGGGTCGCGGTGGTGCTGGTGGACCCCGCCGTGTCGTGGGGGCAACTGTCCGGGGTGGCCTACGGACTGGTGCTGGAAGGGCGGGAGACCGCGGCGGGGCGTGGGCCGACCGACTTGTTCGCGCTGGCGGACACCCTCGCGGCCACGGTCGGTGGTGCCGTGGTGATCGAGGATCAGTTGTCGCGGGTGCTGGCCTATTCCAACCTCCAACACGGCGCGGATCGAGTGCGGTCGGAAACCATCCTGGGAAGGCGGCTGCCGGACAGGGTCCGGGAAGTGTTTACCCAACGGGGGGTGTTCGCGCACCTGGCCACGTCGGACGAACCGTTGTTCGTGGAGCCGTCGCAACGCCATGGGCTCGATGGCCGCATGGTGGTCGCGGTACGCGCCGGGCGAGAGCTGCTCGGGTCGCTTTGGGTGGAATCGGACACACCGTTGACCGGCCATCGCCGGATCGTTCTCGAAGACGGTGCGCGCACCGCTGCGCTGCATCTGTTGCGGTCGCGGGCCAGCGCAGACCTGGAGCGCCAGGTCGAGTCCGATCTCGTGATCCGATTGCTGGAGGGCACAGCGGAGACGGTGGCCATGATCAGTCAGCTCGGCCTGCCGCCAGGCAACTTCCGGGTCATCGCGCTACAGGCCCATGTGGGCGACGAGAGGCATGCCGGGGTCCTGTTGGCCTTCGAACGAGCGACCACCGGTTTCGGCTGGTCACGGCAGGGTCGCAGCGCGTTGTTCGGCAACACCGTCTACACGATGTGGCCGTGTGGGGACGACGACCTGACGCGAGCGCGCAACTGGATCGACACCGTGGTCGCCGAGTTACCCGGACACGTGACCGTGTCCGCCGGTATCGGCGGGCCCGCGGCTGCGGCGGTGCTGCCCGCGAGTCGTCAGGAAGCCGATGAAAGCTTGGCGCTGCATGCCACCCGGCCAGGCACGGCTGCCGTGGCCTATGACGAATCATGGGACGAGATCCTGCTCCAGCGCCTGCGGGTGGCCGCATCGTTGGGACGCGCGCCGACCCGCGGGCCCATCGTCGAGCTGCGTCGACACGACGCCGAGCACGCCACCCGCTACATCGAGACACTTCGGGCCTGGTTGCAGGCTCAAGGAGACGTGGGAGACGCGGCAGTCCGCTTGGAGGTCCACCCGAACACCGTCCGTTATCGGCTGCGCAAGATGGCCGAGGCCACCAATCTCGAGCTGGACCGGCCCGACAAGCGCCTGGCGATGATCATCGCGCTCGCGGCCACCGACCACCAGGCGCCCTGACCCACTGTCCTCTTGGTGGCACGGACAGATCCCCGCTATCCGTTTGTCGGTTCTGCACAGACCCTTCCGGGTCGGGCGGGGCCATCCTGAACTACAGCGAGGGGCAGGCCTCAAGCGGTGGAGGTGAGGATTCATGCCCGACGAACGTATCGATGGCAAGCCGCGTGCGGTCGTGGCGCCGGGGCATATGAATAAGTCGAATCACCAGCGGCTGGAGCGGGTCTGGCCAGCCACCGGAGTCGTAGTTGGTGTCGACGGTTCCCGCAGCGTCCTGGGCGCAGTGGCTGGGAGGTGAACGGTCGGGCGCCAGGCCGGAGACCACTCAGGAGGTGTGTCGTGCTCACTGATCGCGAGCGGAAAGCGC
>DASVWA010000304.1:0-6701 GCA_036389855.1 Pseudonocardiaceae bacterium | reverse complement strand
GGGTCGACCGTGCAGCGCGATCAGCACAGCGGGCCCTACAACCGCCTGGAGCGGGTGCGCTCGCGCGACCGGATCGGCAAGTGGCGCGGCAGTGCAGTTCAGCGACGGCCTCGAGGCACGGCTGGCGTTCGCCGACCAAGGTTTCGACAAGGAATTCCGGCCGATGTTCGATGCCTACATCGCTGCGGCTGGCATCGATGCGCCATCCGATGATCGGCGGCCATACGACGACTTCATGCCGACTACGACCACCGAGCTCCACCTCGACGCCGCGGGCGTTGGCGCGGTCGTGTGGGCGACGGGTTACCGACTGGGCTTCGGCTGGGTGGACGTGCCAGTGCTGGACAGCCGGGATACCCGCGACACCTCAGGGGGCCACCACGCACCCTGGACTGTAGGCCGTCGGCCTGCGCTGGCTGCACAGCCAGCCCTCCTCGGTGCTCGCCGGTGTGGGTCGACGCTGCCTACAGCGTCGAGCACATCATGAGAAAGCGTGGGCGAGCGGCACTCGACACCGCTCCGGCATCGCGCTCGGGGTAGCCGGCGGTATAGCACCGCACGGCAACCATCGGTTGGTGGCGGTTATAGGCGTCGCAGCGGGGGGTTGGCGGTACTTGAAGGGCACCAGACTCACAGCTTGGCAAGGGGGACCCCGCCGATGAGCATCAGCCGGACCTTCCCAGCGGAACCGAAGTCGATGGTTGCGGTGGCGCGCGGGCCGCTGCCGTCGGTGGCCACCACGGTGCCCAGGCCGTACTTGTCGTGCGTGACCCGGTCCCCGACGTCCAGCGACAGCGCCGGAGTGTTCTGCCAGCCCTGGAACGGAGTCGAGCGCAGGCCACGGGCCGCGACCCCAGCCTGCGCGGAATCGCCGCCGGTGCCGTACCCGCTGGATCCGCGATGGCCGAAGACCGTACGCCCGACCGGGCCGGCACGGTCAGGTTCCTCGCGCCGCCAGCGCACCAGCGATTCGGGCACGTCGGCCAGAAAACGTGACGCCGGGTTGGTCATCGGCTGGCCCCAGGCGGACCGGGTGACTGCTCGGGAAAGGTACAGCCGGTGCCGTGCCCTGGTCAGCCCCACGTAGGCCAGCCTGCGCTCCTCAGCAAGCTCCGTGGGGTCGCCCAGTGCACGCAGGTGCGGGAACAGCCCATCCTCCCAGCCGGTGAGGAACACTACTGGGAACTCCAGGCCCTTGGCAGTGTGCAAGGTCATCAAGGTCACCACACCACCGGATGACCCATCGTCGTCCGGGACCTGGTCAGCGTCGGCGACCAGCGCAACCCGTTCCAGGAATGCCGCCAGCGACCCGGGCTCGGCGCCACCATCGTCAGCCAGCACCACGCGGCCGCCTTCGGTCGCAATGCTCGACCCTGCGAGCAGGTGTTCGGAAACAAACTCCCGCGCCACCGTCACCAGCTCGTTGAGGTTGTCCAGCCGGGAGGCATCTTGCGGATCGTCCGACTCGTCTAGCTCGGCCCGGTACCGGGTGCGTTCCAGCACCGCCTCAAGGACCTGCGCGACCTCCTCGCCCGCTGCCACCTTCTCCCGCAGCTCATCCATCATCACCACGAACGCCGTGATCGCGTTGCGGGATCTCGGATTGAGCAGGGGGATCTCCCGCCCGGCCGCGGCAGCCCGCAGGGCGGCGGCGAAAGAGATCCGCTCTCGCTCGGCGTAGGTGGCCAGCACCGCCTCGGCGCGGTCCCCGATCCCCCGCCGCGGGGTGTTGAGGATCCGGCGCAGCGACACCATGTCTTCGGGATTGTCCAGTACCCGCAGGTAGGCCAGCGCGTCACGGACCTCGCGCCGCTCGTAGAAGCGCACCCCGCCGACCACCTTGTAGGGCAGGCCGAGCCGGATGAAGATCTCCTCGAATACCCGGGAGGAGTTGTTGGTCCGGTAGAAGACCGCCACGTCACCGAACCGTGCGTGCCCGGCGTCTACCAACCGGTCGATCTCCGAGGCGACGAACGCGGCCTCGTCGTGCTCGTTGTCGGCGACATAGCCGACAATCGGTTCGCCGTCCCCCGCCGCCGACCACAGCCGCTTGTCCCGGCGGTCGACGTTGCGAGCGATCACCGCATTCGCTGCGGACAGAATCGTCTGGGTGGACCGGTAATTCTGCTCTAGCAGGATCGTCCGGGCATCCGGGAAGTCCCGCTCGAACTCCTCGATGTTGCGGATCGTGGCGCCGCGGAAGGCATAGATGGACTGATCGGCGTCGCCCACCACGCACAGCTCCGCAGGACTCTCACCCTCGGCCGGCGGTGCGACCAGTTCGCGGACCAGCACGTACTGCGCATGGTTGGTGTCCTGGTACTCATCTACCAGGACATGGCGAAACCGGCGCCGGTAGTGCTCGGCAACATCGGGGAAAGTCTGCAGCAGCTCGACGGTGCGCATGATCAGATCGTCGAAGTCCAGCGCGTTCGACGAAGCCAACCGCCGCTGGTAGGCAGCGAACACCTCCGCCACCCGGCGATCGAGGTCATCTGACGCGGTGGCAGCGGCACTGTCGGGATCAGCCAGTTCGTTCTTCAGGTTCGAGATCTTCGCCGCCAGGGTGCGGGCCGGGTAGCGCTTGGGGTCCAGGTCCAGATCCCGGGACACCATCGTGATCAGGCGACGGGTGTCGTCGGCGTCGTAGATGGAGAAGTTCGACGTCAGCGCGGAAGTATTTCCTGAGAGGTGTCGAGCTTCCCGGCGCAGGATCCGTACACACATCGAGTGGAACGTCGACACCCACATCACCGCGGCACGCTTGCCGACCAGCGCGGTGACCCGCTGCCTCATCTCGGCCGCGGCCTTGTTCGTGAAAGTGATCGCCAGTACCTGCCCGGGCGCGACATCGCGCTGGTCGAGCAGGTAGGCGATGCGGTGGGCGAGCACCCGGGTCTTGCCGGATCCGGCTCCCGCAACGATCAGTAGTGGGGAACCGGCATGCTCGACCGCAGCGCGCTGCTGCGGATTCAGTCCGGCGAGCAGGTCCGCTAAGGAAGCTGAGGCCGGGTGCGGGTGTCCCGCAGAACCAGCAGAGTTGACAATGGAGGCACTCATCGTGACGACCACGGTACCGGCAAGCACCGACCGCCCGCGTATCGCTGAGAGTCCGCTGAGGGCGAAGTCCGCAGACGCGACCGATGTGGCGGACAATCCTCTGGAAGGGCAGAGTGCTACACCGAGGCCACCCCGGCAGAGCCAGACCGCAGGAGGTGCCGTGGATCCCGTGAGCTGGCTTGAGCACGTGGCGAAGGCTTCTCCTGTCCTGCTGCTGGTCGTGGTGGTGCTGGTGATGTTCGTGGACGGCCTGGCCCTGATCGGTGCGATGCTGCCGGGTGACCTGCTGCTGCTGATCCCGGCGGCCGCGGTCGGCGTGGCCGGTGCGCCGATCGTGGTGGTGGGCGCCGTGATCGGAACCGTGCTGGGTTACAGCGTCAGCTACGCGGTGGGGCGCCACAACGGTGCCGCCATCCGGCACAGCTGGCTGGGCCGGCGAGTCCGTCCCGAAGGGTGGAAACAAGCAGAACGGCTGCTGCGTGGCCCGGCAGGCCGCACCCTGGCCCTGGTCCAGTTCATGCCACTGCTCAACTACCTGATCCCGCTGCTGGCAGGCACCCTGAGAGTGCCGCCGAAGCGCTTCATCCGGCTCACCGCGACCGGTGCGCTGGTGTACTCCACGTTCTACGTGACCCTCGGGGTGCTGGCTGGCGGGACCGGTCACGCAATCTACGACTCCACCGGCCGGCTGGTGGCGCTGGTGGTGGTATCGGTGGTGGTGGCTGTACTGGGCTTTACCGTGCTGGCCGCAGCCGTGCACAGGATGAGCGAGCAGGAGTCGCCCGCCGATGGGAAGGTGGACGGCGCACCAGGCAACGTGGCAGACTCTTTGCCGTGCTGAGTCACCACCGCTTTTTTACGGGTACCGGATCCCGGTGCCCGTGATGGTGTGACGCAGGACCTCAAACCATCACGACGCCCCGGAGTCCACGGACCCGGGGCGTTGTGCTGCCAGGGAACACGGACTCCAGGACAGAATCTAGGAGGCCACCGAGATGCCCACTTCCACGACCAGCGAGGCAGCGCCTGAAGCCCAGGAGGGCTCCATGACCGACCTCGCCGCGCTGCGCACCGAGATCGACCACCTCGACGCCGAGATCCTGCGGTTGGTGCAGCGCCGCACCGCGGTGTCCCAGGCGATCGGCGTCGCCCGACGAGCCGCCGGCGGTCCGCGGGTCGTGCACGGCCGCGAGATGGCTGTCCTGGACCGGTACCGCGAGCTGGGCGCCGAGGGCCAGGAGCTGGCGATGCTGCTGTTGCGTCTTGGGCGTGGCAAGCTCGGTCGCTGATCGCCCTCCCCGTTTGTACGCCTGCCGTCCACCGCCAACCGGAGCCGCGGAGGGCACACTGGTTCCATGGTGCATCTGATTGCTGTCCTCGCGGCACTCGCCGGATTGCTGGCCGCGCTGGGGAATGGCGGATACCTCGCGATGCTGGGGTCGGCCGCGAACCGGCGGGCTCCCAGGGACCCGGTCAACCAGTACGTCCGCAGCCGCGTTCCGGTGGCGGTAACGACGCTGGGCGTGGCCCTGTTCGCCCTGTTGCTCACCACCGGCGGCTCATTCGCCGATGTCCTGGCCATCGTGGCCGGGGCCGGTAGCGGCGTGGTGGCCTACCAAGCCCTGCAGGGCACCCGGGCGCGCTTTCACAGTGGCGGCTGATATCCCGCAACCGCCCAGCCCACTGAAGGTACCGGACACCGACGCCTAGCCGCTTCGGGCCGTCAAGCCCCTACCCTGAGCACGTGAGCGAGGAGCGCAGCAGGTGAACGCCGGTGCTCGGCTCGTCGCCGATCGCTATCGCCTCGACCAGCCGATCGGTGCCGGCGCGATGGGTGTGGTCTGGCGAGCGCACGATGTGCGACTGGACCGCACGGTGGCCCTCAAGGAGCTGCTGATGCAGCCCGGGCTGGTCGAGGCGGAGGCAGAGACGGCCAGAGCCAGGGCAATGCGTGAGGGCCGCATCGCCGCTCGGCTCCAGCACCCGCATGCGATCTGCGTGTACGACGTGGCCCTCGATGAGGGCAGCACCGGTACCGGTGATCGGGTGGTGCCGTGGCTGGTCATGGAATACCTGCCGTCACGCAGCCTGGCCACGGTGCTCGCCGAGCAGGGCACGTTGCCGCCGTACGAGGCGGCCAGAGTCGGCAGGCAGGTGGCCGCCGCGCTCGCTGCAGCCCACAAAGCCGGGATCGTGCACCGGGATGTGAAGCCGGGCAACATCCTGCTCGGTCGCAATGGGACCGTCAAGATCACCGACTTCGGAATATCCCGGGCGAGCTGGGACGCCACTGTGACCCGCACCGGCGTGCTGGCCGGCACGCCGGCCTACTTCGCCCCGGAGGTGGCCCGCGGTGAATTGCCCGGGCCCGCTGGTGACGTGTTCTCGCTGGGCTCCACCCTGTACGCCGCGGTGGAAGGAGAACCACCGTTCGGGCTGGACGAGAACACCTTGGCGCTGCTGCGGACCGTCGCTGAAGGTCGGGTGCGGCCCCCACGGCAGGCCGGGCCGCTGTCCGCAGTCCTGATGCAGCTGCTGGCCGACGATCCGCTGCGGCGTCCCTCGATGTCTGATGCAGCTGCCGCGCTCGGTGCAGTAGAAGGCCTGGCCACCGCGGCACCGAACACACCCGGGCCGATCCCCCCGCGGCGGCCGCGGACCGCCACCCCCACCCCCGCACCCACCGCGTTGAACCTCGCTGCCGACTGGGCGCCGGAGACTGCCGGACGCGACGTCTCAGCGCAGAATTGGACCCCGAAGCGGCGCCCAGCGGTGTTGCTCGCAGCCGCCGGTTTCCTTGCCCTGCTTGTTGCGGTGCTGACGGTCACCTGGGTAAGCGATGGACGCAACCAACCAGCAGTTGCCACGTCTGCAGTGCCACCGGCACCCGGCGCCAACGGCGCACCGTCGGCGCCGGCCGCACCTGGGCCAGCACAGCCCCAATCCGCGCAGCTGGAACAGGCTGTGCGTACTTACTACGCCCTATTGCCTGAGGACACCGACGCGGCGTGGCAGTATCTCGGCGCTGCCGAGCGCGCCAAGGCTCGCGGCTTCGCGGGCTACGACCAGTTCTGGAGCCAGATCGATCAGATCAGCATCCGCGGGCTCACCGTGACGGGCAACACCGTGCTGGTGAACCTGCAGTTCGAACCGGAGAACCGGCGGCCGACCTTCGAGCGCTACCGGCTCACCATGGGCACCGCGTCCGACGGCCGCGTACTGATCGAGTCCGCCTCCAGGCTCGGCACCTTCACACTCGCGGGTGGATGAGGCGCTTCGACGGTGCGTGGCTACACCAAACGGCGGTCAGAAGCCCATCGGGACAGCTCGTAACGGTTGGACAGTTGGGTCTTACGCAGTACCGACGACACGTGGGTCTCTACCGTTTTGATCGAGATGAACAGTTCTGCGGCGATCTCTTTGTAGGCGTAGCCACGGGCCAACAGCCGCAGCACATCGCGCTCTCGCGGGGTGAGCACATCCAACTCCGGGTCACTGACCGGGGCCGCGCCGGGTCGGTGGGTGAACGCGTCGAGTACGAAGCCGGCCAGCCGCGGGGAGAACACCGGGTCACCCGCGTGCACTCTGCGCACCGCGTCCACCAGTTCCCGGCCGGAGATGGTCTTGGTCACGTACCCGCG
>DASVWA010000303.1:0-3029 GCA_036389855.1 Pseudonocardiaceae bacterium | reverse complement strand
TGGGCTGATCGGCTCGTGCGGAGGGTCGATGATCGCGAGTTTGAGGCCTTGTCTGTAAGGTGCCGCCTTCACTTGCATGGTGCGGGGAAGGTGAGCGGTGGCGAGGGATCAGTTTCGGGTGCTGCAGGGCGGATCGAGTGCTCCGTCCACGGTGCCGGCGCTGGTTGATCCGGTGGCGTTCCAGAGGACGTGTCTGGAGGCTTACGAGGCGTCTCAGGTGGCCCGCGGGTTCAGCCCGGTGACGATGGACAACTGGAATGCCACGCTGGAGCGGTTTCTCGCCGCCTGCGGCCGACCGGCGTGGGAGATCACCCGTGAGGATGTGGACCGGGTGATCGCGGGGTTGGCGGCACAGGGATTGGCGGCCTCGACCCGGCGGTCCTATGTGCAGTCGTTCAAGGGGTTTCACGCCTTTCTGGTGGCCCGCAAGGCAGCCGAGATCGAGGCCGCGTTCGGGGTGCGGCTGGTCGACCCGGTGGATGAGTTCAACGCCGCCCGGCATGTGGCTGCCGATTCCCCGGCGGTCAAGGCGCCGCCGGATCCGGAGCGGATGGAGCAGTTCTTCGACTTCCTGAAGACCCGGATCGCGTCCGCCCGCAAGTACGCGGCGGCCGGGCGGGACTACGCCCTGTTCCGCACCTTGTATCTGGCTGGGTTGCGCGCCGAGGAGGCCTCCGCGTTGGACCGTTCGGATGTCCATTTCGGTCGGGGCCCGTTCGGCAAGCTGCACGTGCGGTTCGGCAAGGGCGCGAAGACGTCGGGTCCGCGGCCGCGGTGGGTGCCGCTGCTGGACGGCCTGGATCTGATCCTGCGCTGGTATCTGCAGGACATCCACCCGCGGCTGGGTGACGGGCAGGCGCTGTTCTGCGACGAGGGCGGCGGCCGGATCCACCGTGGCACCATCCGCAACCGGCTGGCCCACCTGCTGGACTGCGAAGCCGCCGCGTCCGGCGAGGCGGCCCTGGCCCGGTTCAGCCCGCACGGCCTGCGGCATGCCTGCGCGACCCGCAACTACGAGCGCGGCGTGGACCTGGTCGCCATCCAGCAGATGCTCGGACACTGGCATGTCGGAACCACGATGCGGTACGTGTCGCCGTCGGCGACGTTCATCGAGGACGCCTACCGGCGCGCCGTCTCCGGAGCGCTGGCCAGCTTGGAAGGACAGGCTGATGCAGATTAGGTGGCGACTGCGGATGGCCGCCGCGCAACGCGAGGTCTGGACCGGTGCCCAACTGCGCCGGCTGCTCGCCCAGCGGGCTGAGTTGGAGTTGTCCTCGGCGTCGGTCTCGGCGCTGTTCACCAAGCAGCCCTCCCAGGTCAAGCTGGACACCCTCGCTGCGTTGTGCACCGCGCTGCAGTGCACCCCCAACGATCTGTTCGAAGTGGACACCACACCGGTCGCGGTGGCCAAGCCGGCACGAAAGACGGAACCCGACCCGAAAGCGGCCCGCGGGCGATCGATGCCGCCGTTGTGAAGCCGGCACGGGCTTGTCGGAACTGCGCGGCGCCGGTCAGACCGGCTCATCGGGACCTCTGCCACGTCTGCCACCGCCGCGCCGCACGCGAGGCCCTCAAGCGGCCGTGCCCGCGTTGCGGCCTGCTGCGGCATCTGCGTCCGTCGGGGATCTGCGCGGGCTGCGCTCGGGCCGCCGCGCCGCGCCGGCTGCCCAAGCTCACCACCTGCGTGCGCTGCGGAGCGCGCCGCCGCAACACCGGGCACGGGTTGTGCAACCGCTGTCAGCTGGCCAACCCGGACCGGCCCTTCCGCTACGGCGCCAAACTCGGCGAGCGGCTGACGGTGAAGTCGGACTGGTGGAAACGATTCACCGCGTTCGTCGCGACCTCCAACTATCCCGGTGGTGCGGTGGATCTGCTGCGCCAGCTCGGCCGGCTGCTCGACGCCAATCCGGGATTCGCGCCGCAGCAGCTGCTGTCCCACAGTCGCGAACCCGACGGTCCCGATCGGCCGCTGTCCCGGGCATTGACCGCCTTCTTCACCAGCCACGGCCTGGCGTTTCCCGCCGACGACGCCCAACGCCGCGCCACCACCCGCCGCCAGCACTTGCTGGACACTGTCCCGGCAGCGCTGCGCCCGGCGACCGTGGAGTTCAACCAGCTGCAGCTGAGCAGCCGAGAACGCCTCCGCCGGATCGGCGCACGCCCAATCAGCGACATCACCATCGAAACGAAACTGCGAATCCTGCGCGATCTCGCCCACCACCTCACCGGCAGCCGCCGACTGACCAGCTGGACCGAAGTCACCACCGCCGACCTGGAGTCCTTCCTCGCCCAGGCCCCGCAGGCCCGCCACCAGCAGACCTATCTACTGCGAGCCTTCTTCGGCTGGGCCAAACACCGTCGGCTGCTGCTCGTCGACCCGGCCCGTCCGCTGCGGCTGGGTGCCCAACCCGGATTCACCGGGGTACTCCTCGAGCCGGCTACGCAACGCGCCCTCCTGCAGCGCTGGACCGACGGCCAAACCCACCCACATGAACGGCTCGGCGGGCTGCTCGCCCTGCTGCACGCCGCATCAAACCTTGAGATCCGCACCCTCACAATGGACGACATCGATCACCAACGGCAGACCGTCTCGCTCGGGAAGCGACCGTTCCCCACCCCGCTCGACCCGACGACCTGGACGGCGCTGCAAGCCTGCCTCACACACCGGCAGACGCTAAGCACCCTCAACCCACATCTGATCGTCACCGCCGTCACCCGAACCCGGAGCACCCCGGCCGACAGCACCTACCTCACCCGCCAGCTCGCCCAAGCCGCGACTACGCCCTCGACCTGTCGACAGACCCGGATTGCACAACTCGTCACCGATCTTGATCCCAAGCTCGCGGCAGCGGCGTTGGGCATGCAGGACTCCGGCCTGGTGCGCTACCTCGCCGACAACGTCGATCACGACCGGCTCCAACGCAGCGTTCCCGGCCACTCCTGAGCCAACCCGTGCATCGCAAGCAGCACCTTGCACACGTTGGCACGAACCTGTGCGAGTTCGACAAGCAGTGGGCGGCGGGAACCTA
>DASVWA010000302.1:0-1580 GCA_036389855.1 Pseudonocardiaceae bacterium | reverse complement strand
ACGTGAGGAGTACTTGATGATCTGACCGCCCGCCGTATTGGTGGGTCGTCACCGGCAAGTCCCGCGGGTCTCAGTTTGGGTCTCAGTTCGGCCCGGTTCAGGCCTGCCACGCATGTTGCGCACTTCGCTCAACCTGCGCCGGAGCAACGCCAGTGTACGGTCCGAACGGAATTCCGGAGACCTTGTAAGCGGAAGGTTCGGGGTTCGAGTCCCCGCGTCGGCTCCGCTCTCACCTGCTATTACAGCCCTAAACTGCAGCTCACTTTTGATTAATGTCACCGGATCTGTCACCAGGCAGGGTCTCAGCATGGTCAAGAAGCTGGCCGGTGGCCGGGAGCGCGGGCACATTCGGCGGCGCGGGAACTCCTTCCAGGTGCTCATGTACGCGGGCGTTGACCCCCTGACTGGCCGTGAACTCCGCCTGACTGAGTCGACCAGCAATGAGGCCGAGGCAAGCGGATCTTGAACCGCTTCCGGGCACAGGTCGACGCGCAGCAGAACGCCCGGACCAAGGCGACGCTCGGTGTGGCCATCGACGCGTGGCTACGGTCCATGAGGTCGAGGAGAACACCCGGCAGGGATACGACGCCTACGCGCGGAGATACATCAAGCCGGCGCTCGGTCACGTGACCGTGGGCAAGGTCACCGCGCGGCTGCTGGAGGTGTTCTACGCCGAGTTGCGCCGGTGCCGACTGCGGTGCGACGGCTGTCCAGCGATCGACCACCGGACCGACGAGCCACATGAGTGTCGGGTCGTCCGGCACCGCTGGCCACCTGGTCGCCGGCCAGCTGGCGGGCATCCGCCGCACGATTGCGCTGTGGCGGGCTGCGCGGTCGTCGAGTGCCCACCGCACCAGTGCAAGCCGCTGTCCGCGGCGACGATCAGGCATATCCACTTCGCGATCAGTGCCGCGCTGTCGGCGGCGGTGCGCTGGGAGTGGATCAAGACCAACCCGGCCGCGGTCGCGAAGAAGCCGTGCCAGCCAGCGCCTCAGCCCAATCCTCCGACCGTTGAGCAGGCGGGCTGTATCGCCGCTGCGGCGTGAGGACGCGAGTTGGGGCACCCTTGTGTGGCTGGTGATGGTCACCGGGATGCGCCGCGCCGAGGTCCTCGCGCTCCGGTGGTCCGATGTCGACCTCAAGGCCGGGAAGCTGAAGGTCCGCCGCAACTACGTGCGCGTCAACGGCCGGGCGATCGAGAAGGACACCAAGACTCACCAGATGCGCCGGATCTCGCTGGATCCGGCGACGGTCGAGGTGCTGGCAGAGCATCGTCAGCGGTACGAGGCCATCGCTCGGCAGATTTCCATAGAGCCCACGGATCGGGCCTTCCTGTTCTACACGAGCCAGCACACGACCGACCGTACGACCCAAGTGCTGTCACCCATCGGTACAGCAACATGTGCGCCAAACTCGGCATCGACAGCCATCTACATGCCCTGCGGCACTATTCAGCCACCGAACTGCTTACCGCGGCGTCGACCTTCGGCCGGCCGGCTCGGTCACGGTGGTGGTGGCGCCACCACACTGCGGGTCTATGCGGCATGGGCCGGCGAATCCGATCGCCGCGCCGCCTAGAT
>DASVWA010000301.1:0-3472 GCA_036389855.1 Pseudonocardiaceae bacterium | reverse complement strand
GTCGTCCAGGTGCCAACCCCCGGCGTCCAGACCGTCTCTGGCTGCCTGACAGTCAGCCTCATGCAGGGCCCGTGTTAGGTGGAGCTCTCCCTCATACCGCGGCACCTGGTTCGTCCAAGATCTACTGTCCGTGGCCATGAAAAGTCCCCGCTGGTGGCCAGATCTGAGTCCCCGTTGGTGGCCAGTTAGAAGTCCTCACTCTTCGTTCGTCGTGTCGTGAGAGCGGGTGGGCCCTGCGCGGTGACGGTGGCGGTGCTGACCAGTCACCACACCGCGCAGGGGACACCATTGAAGAACGCGAGGGAACGGATGGACATCATTTCCGCCTATCGTGAGGTGGGCAGCTATCGGGGAGCGGCCGCTGTCTGCCGGACCACCCCCAAGACCGTGAAGCGGATCATCGAACGGCACGAGGCCGGGGGTGGACCGCCGGCGCGCAAGGACCGCAGACACAACTACGACCCGGTCACCGAGCTGGTCGAGGAGCGGATCCGGGTTACGTCGGGGCGGATCTCGGCGAAGCGGCTGCTGCCGGCTGCACGGGCGGCGGGGTATACCGGCTCAGCGCGGAACTTCCGTCGGATGGTCGCGAAAGTGCGGGCGGCGTGGCGGCGGGGCAATCACCGCGGCCGCCGGCCGGGGGTGTGGGCACCGGGCGACACGCTGATCATCGACTGGGGCAGCCAGGGTGGGCTGCACGTGTTCTGCGCGGTGTTGGCCTGGTCGCGGGTGCGGTTCGTGCGGTTCGCCGCCGAGGAGAAGGCGGCCACGACGCTGGGGTTGCTGGCGGAGTGCTTCGAGACTCTGGGCGGGGTGCCTCGCACGGTGCTGGCCGACCGGATGGGCTGTTTGAAGGCCGGTGTGGTCGCCAACGTGGTCGTTCCGACCGCCGACTATGTCCGGTTCGCCACCGCTTATGGGTTCCGCCCGGACTTCTGTGAAGCAGCCGATCCCGAATCGAAAGGGATGGTAGAAAACCTCGTCGGCTACGCCAAACGCGACCTGATCGTGCCCCAGGCGCCTTCGCTGGCCGACCTGGCCGCGGCCAACATCGCGGCCGCGGCCTGGTGCGTCGAGGTCAACTCCGTCACCCATTCCGAGATTTGCTCGGTCCCCACCCAGCGGCTGGCGACCGAGCGGGAGCTGCTCGCAGCGTTGCCGTCACTGCGGCCACAGCTGGGCACCGCGGCGGTGACCCGCAAGGTCGACAAGCTGTCGTGTGTGCGGTTCGGCTCGGCCCGCTACTCGGTGCCCAACCGGCTGATCGGCACCAGCGTGATGCTCTCAGTGACACAGAACACGGTGCGGGTACTCGCGCCGTTCACCGGTGAGGTGCTGGCCGAGCACCCGCTGGTCGCTGCGGGTGAGACCAGCATCTGCGACGAGCACTACGGCAGCACCCGCCCGGACCGGCCCCGCCGGGCACCCCGGGCCAAGACCGCGACAGAGAAAGCGTTTTTGGCCCTGGGCCCGGTCGCTGAAGCGTTCATCACCGGCGCGGCCGCGGCCGGGGTGTCGCAGCTGGGCACCGAGCTAGACGACATCCTCACCCTGCAGACCGCGCACGGCACCGCGGCGCTGCTGGCGGCGTTGGAGCGGGCGGTGACGTTCCGCCGGTGGCGAGCCGCGGACATCCGCTCGATCCTGGCCTGCGCCGGCGCCGCCCCCACACCGCGCCCGGCCGGGCAGGCACTCGTGCTCACCCTGCCCACAGTCCCGACCCGCCCGCTGAGCGACTACGCCATCGGTGCAACCAACGGCGAGGTCGTCGGCGAGGTGGCCCCGTGAGCACAGCTCCACCGGCCCTGGCGCCCGACCTGGCCGACGGGCTGAAACGGTTAAAGATGGCCGCGATGCGCCGCCTGGCCCCAGAACTGCTGCTGACCGCGAAGACCCAACGCTGGAACCCCGAGGAGTTCCTGCGCACGCTGATCGAGGCCGAGATCACCGCCCGCGACGCCTCCAACGCCCGCACCCGCATGCGCCTGGCGGCGTTCCCCGTCATCAAGACCCTCGAGCAGTTCCAGGTCGGGTCCTCCTCGATCCCGCCCGCGACGTTCGACTACCTGGCCTCGTTGGAGTGGATCCAGGCTGGGGAGAACACCTGCCTGATCGGTCCGGCCGGCACCGGGAAAAGTCACCTGCTGGTGGCGATGGGCGTCGCCGCCGTGCATGCCGGACACCGGGTCCGCTACTTCACCGCCGCGGACCTAGTCGACACCCTCTACCGCGGACTGGCCGACAACAGCGTGGGACGAGTGATCGACACCCTGCTACGCAACGAACTGATCATCGTTGACGAGCTTGGGTTCGCCCCGCTGGACGACACCGGTGCGCAACTGCTGTTCCGGTTCGTCGCCGCCGCCTACGAACGCCGCTCCCTGGGCATCGGCTCGCACTGGCCCTTCGAATCCTGGGGACGGTTCCTACCCGAGCACACCACCGCGGTCAGCCTGCTCGACCGGCTACTGCACCACTGCCACACCGTCGTCACCGACGGCGACTCGTTCCGGATGAAACAAGCCCGCGCCGGCACCGGCACCAAGGCCCACCAATGACCCAGCAGCCCAAATATCGTTACACCCCAACCCCGGGGCCCTGCCCAGACCACCCCAGCTGCCTCATCCTCCGCTGCAGCCGCTGGCTCTGCGACCGCACCTTCCACCTGCCCCTCAACCAACCCGGCCAACCCCGCCGCTACTGCCACCAAGCCTGCCGAGTCGCCGAACATCGGAGGCTTCACATGTGACCTATCAACCCCGAAGGGTGGGGACTTTTAGTTGGCCACCAGCGGGGACCACAACTTGGCCGTTGACATCGGCCACCGCTGAGTCATGAGCCTGGGAATCACAAGCCCCCAACGCTCGGTTCCGCGCCGTCGCGCTTTCCATAAACCAGGTCATCTCGCGGGCCTGCCGGGCCTGCGCCCAGGCAACTACCCGCTCCCAGGCCCCGATCCGCTCCAGAGTTTCGAACTCTCGTTGCCCAGGGTCGATCTGGGGAGGGGCGGCCAGCAGATCGGCCAGCAGACCATCAGGAACGAACTCCGACCACCGCACGGGCTCGACAACGCCACCCGTCCAGCTCTCGACCAAGCAGTCGATGACCTCCTCAGGCGGGGCGATGGTCGGTGGCGGCGGCCATTCACACAGGTCTTGACCGGTATCGAACATGTGTTCGATACTACTCTCCGTGAGAATACAAGGCAAGGTCAGTTATTCCCCGCGCGCTCAGTGCGTGCCAGGGACCGTGCGACAACAGCAACGTTCGCCGTCACGGCCCGTGTAGCGGCTCGTTGCTCACAGCAATGACCCGGGTGCCCAGTGGTTCGTTCGTCCACCTCCACACGCACACCGAGTTCTCCATGCTCGATGGTGCGGCTCGGCTGGACGACCTGTTCGCCGAATGCGCTCGGATGGGCATGCCCGCGCTGGCGATGACCGACCACGGCAACGTCTTCGGTGCCTACGAG
>DASVWA010000300.1:0-2091 GCA_036389855.1 Pseudonocardiaceae bacterium | reverse complement strand
GGCGAGCTGCAAGCGTCGGAGAAGCTCGCCCAGGCGGCGGCCACGATGGCGGACACCCCGGCTGCCCTGCAGTTGCGGCTGCTGGAAACCGTCGTCCAAGTCGCCTCGGAGAAGAACTCGATGCTGGTGCTGCCCTTCCCCATAGAGCTCCTGCGCTTCCTCGATGCCGCAACCCCTCACCCCGCCGTGGACAGCCCAACCCGCATTGAGCCTGCTGAATGTGTGAGCACGTACACGGTGCGTGGTCGCCCGGTTTGGCCGATTGTGCAGTGACCCCAATCGGGTGACCCTGCTGAGGGCTTCGCTACTCACCGGAGGCAGACATGGCAGGGTTCATCCAGATCATCGAGTACCAGACATCGCGGATCGACGAGGTCCAGGCGCTCATCAACGAGCTGCGGGCCCAGATGGCCGGTGACACCACAGTACGACGGGGCACCATAACCGCCGATCGGGACCGCCCCGGCTATTACCTCAGCATCATCGAGTTCGACTCGTACGAGTCGGCAATGGAGAACTCGAACCGCCCGGAGACCGGTGAGTTCGCCGCTAAAATGGCCGAGCTATGCGATGGCCCCGCTACGTTCTACAATCTGGACGTGCGGGAGACCTGGCAGCCCAACGGCGCCTGACCCTTCATCACCGTATCATCATCGATGCGGCGCTTATAATCTGGGTGTTCGGTACCCGCATCTGGCGCCCGTTTTGTCGGTGCGCCAGCATAGAGTCGTGTCATGTCGATGGTGCCGGTGTGGCAAGGCGGTGATGCCGAATTGCTCACCGAGCTGCGCGCACTGGAAACCCGTTTGCATTCGACGTGGGCAGAGATGCTGTCCGTCATTGCCGAGGTCGATTCTCGTGGTATAGCCGCGACGGTGGGATATGGCACGACGCTGGACCTGGTGCGGGCAGTTGCTCGGGTATCGCGGGGCGAGGCGCGGGCCCGGGTCGCAGCCGCCGCCGACGTACTCGCCGGGAGAGGGCTAGGAGGCGCACCGGTGGAACCGCAGCTACCGGCCACCGCGGTGGCGGTAGCAGAGCACACGATTGGTGCGGCGGATGTCGCGGTGATCCGCTCGGTACTGGCGCGCATCCCGCCGCACATCGGTAAGGACCAGCGAGCCGAGGTCGAAGCCGAGTTGGCCCGCCAAGCCCGCACCCCGGATGCCGGGCAGTTAGCAGTGCTGGGCAAGCGAATCCTGACCTACTTAGACCAGGACGGCCGGCCGCCCCGCGACACTCCCGACAGCCGGCGGCAGCTGACCTTCCACGACCGCGACGGTGGCTTCGAACTGCGGGGATGGCTCGACCGCGAGGCCGCCGAGATCGTCCGGTCAGCACTGAGCCCGCTGGCCGCACCCCGCCCGACCACCGACACCGAAGTCGACCTACGGGACACGGTGCAACGCGACGCCGACGCTCTGGTGGAACTTGCCCAACGCGCGTTGGGCAATGGTGAACTACCCACCGAAGGCGGGGAACGCCCGCAGGTCGTGGTGACCGTGAGCTTGGCCGTGCTGCAGGGCCAGATCGGCTCGGCGTCACTGGCTTTGGGCGGCCCGATCAACGCCGACATCGCACGGCGCATCGCCTGCGACGCCCAGATCATCCCGATGGTGCTGGGCGCGCGCAGTGAGCCGCTGGACATTGGCCGCGCCAGCCACACGGTGCCAGCGGCGATCCGGCGCGCCGTGATTCTCCGGGATCGCGGGTGCGCTTTTCTGGGATGTTCTGCACCAGCCCGCTGGTGCGATATTCATCATGTCGTTCATTGGGCGAACAAAGGTCCGACCAGCGTCGCCAACTGCGTTGCGCTGTGCGGCCGGCACCATCGACTCATCCACCATTCCGAGTGGCGGATCGACATGGCCAGCGGTATCCCACAATTTCACCCACCACCCTGGATCGGCGGACCTACACGCCGCAACCCCTTGCACACCGCTGCCGAGCTGAGCCGAATCCGGGAGTAGTGGCAGACTCCTGCGCTTAGTGCAGGCGAAGCGTCAAGGGGTACACGATGAGTAGCGAGCATCAGTGGTCCGGTGCCGCCAGCGATGCCGGCAACGTGCTGACCGGCACGCCCCTAGGCGC
>DASVWA010000299.1:0-9270 GCA_036389855.1 Pseudonocardiaceae bacterium | reverse complement strand
ACGACGAAGGAGGCCCTTGTGAGCCCAGCGGGGGCTGCGGGACCTGGTGCGCCATCGGGCCAAGCTGGTCGCGCTGCGGTCCGGGCTCAACGCCCAGCTGCAGGGCGTGCTGGCTAACAGGGTCTGTTGCCGGAGTGCTCGGATGTATTCCTCGTGGCGGGGATGGCGTGGCCGCGTAGTGCGCCGCTGGATCTGGTCTACCGCCAGCGGGTCAACTGGTTGCTGGAGCTCATCGACGCCTACGACCGCGAGGTGGAAGGCCTCGCCCGGAGCATCGCCCACGGGACACAACATCGCCGTGGTCGCCGCGTGATCGCCGGGGGTCATGCTCCCACGCACGGTGGCGTGTCGCACTGTGATTGATCCCGTCCTGCTGGAGCCGCACCGCTTCACGCCGCCACCGCGCGGCGACGGGATGACCAGCAGCCCAACCTACGGTCCACCTCGCCCTCTTCGGCATCCACGAAGGCGGAACCGACAACTTCACATCACGTACTGCCCCGTCCGCTCCCGGCCCGGATCAGTATTGCGCCATCCTCGCCGGCCTCCAGGCCGTTCGTGCTCGCTGCGCTACGGGCGCTGCGCCTGGACCCCGGCTGCGGGTGCTGCACACCCTAAACAGACGACCTGAAAACGGCCCACAACAACACCGGTTCCGCCGCTTCAGGGGATGACCCTCGTGCGCTACAGTCACCCAGACGGGTGACATCGTTTCGTGATAGGAGGGGGCAGGGCGGGTGAAGAAAGAAACGAACATCGTGTGTGTGGGCGGTGGACCCGCAGGCCTGTACTTCGCCATCTCCGCAAAGTTGCGCAACAGAAACAATGCTATCACTGTTATCGAACGCAATCCCGCTGGAGTCACGAACGGCTGGGGCGTGGGGTACTGGGATGATGTCCTCGACAGTCTCTACCGTAATGATTCTGTGAGCGCCAGGGAGATACAAAGATCTACTGGAGTCTGGGACGGCGTGGAAGTGCATGTGGGAGGCAGGCGGGCGGCCTACCTCGGCGGCTATGGGTTAAGCATGGGCCGCAAGCGCTTGCTGGATATTCTCGCTGAACGGGCCGTCGATCTCGGTGTCGACATCCAATTCCAGCGTGAGGTCAAAGATCTGTCCGTCTTCCCTGACGCCGATTTGATCGTGGCGTCTCATGGTGTCAACAGTAGGGAGCGTCAGCTCTTTGCGAACCACTACCAGACAGATGTTCTGGAGGGTCGAAACAAGTATCTCTGGCTTGGCACGTACAAGGTGTTCAATGCCTTCCGGTACGTGTTCGAGGAGACACCTTTCGGCTGGATATGGTTGCACGCCTACTACCTCGACGCCGAACGGAGCACCTGCATCGTCGAGTGTTCGCCGGAGACCTGGCAAGGACTCGGCTTCCATGAGCTCGAGGCGGACCAGAGTATGAGGTTGTTGGAACAGATTTTCGCGCGTCAGTTGCACGGACACTCATTGATAAACCAGCTGCGAAGCGTCGATCAACAGTTGCCCTGGCACAACTTCAAGATTATCAGAAACAACATTTGGTACCGAGATAATGTCGTGCTCATAGGCGACGCCGCGCACACCACACACTTCTCGATAGGTTCCGGTACCAAGCTGGCTATCGGAGATGCGATCGCACTGGCCGCGAACTTGGACTCCCACGATGACCTCCAATCTGCGCTGAGGGCTTATGACGAGCAGCGGCGCGCCGAAGTGGCCCCCATACAGCGCAATGCGGTGAGTAGCATGCGATGGCTCGAAAACGTGACGGACTTCATCGGCCAGGACAGTGTGCAGTTCGCCTACGCACTGTCGAAGCGTCACCGTCCGCGGCAACCGTTGTGGCGCTACCCCCTCCACCTTGCGACCCAGATCTCCGCATTGAGGACTGTACGTCGCAAGCTGGTCTCTGTTCGCAGATGGCGCCATGCCCGGCAGCGGGAACGTTTGGCTGACATTGACCAGCGTCCCTTTCGCAGCAGTCAACGCACGCCGATACAGGCGTGACTAGCTCAGGCATGAGGGATATCAAAAATCTTGGTCAGCTGGGCGGCGAAGGCGATGTCGCCGTCGAGCTTCACCTTCCCCGTGACAAACATCATCGTGGGTGAGCTGTTGCCGGAGACCAGCTTGAGGAACTGCTCGCCCGCCATGGTGAAGGTGACGCGTGGATCGTGCGATGGCTCGTTGGTGGTCACGCATTGTGGCGTCGAGGAGCCGTGGGTTCCGGTGATCCAGGTCTCATACAGCTCGTCGTCACCGTCGCCGCCGGTGAGTCGCCAGTGAATCGCGGAGTCGCGCTGCGGCGCATTCTCCGGGCGGAACTGACCAGCCATCCGGCTGAAGATCCGATTCAACAGCGCGCGGCGCAACGTCGGATCGCTCAGTACCGCGTCGAGCTGGTCATTCGAGGCATGTTTGATCAACTGGGCGAAGGCGCGGGGGTCCATCCCCCCGATGCCGTTGCCGGTCCCGGGCGTGAGCAGCTGCGCGAATTCCGCTGTGGAAAGTTTCCTCGGGTCGATGTTATTGACGTCCACCATGGTTGCTCCCTTATCTACTCGCAGCCTGCGGGCCTTCTTCAAGTTCGTCGCTGAGCATCGTGACGGCTGGATCGTGCTCTACTGCCAAGCCCGGGGCACGGCAGGTTCGCCGAGGATGCGGACCACGTCACGCGCTGATCGTGCCGGTGAGGTGCGGGCGCCCGTCGGGATTGTGCACCGCAGCGTTCCATCCCCCGCTGGCTTGGGTAATGCTGACGTGCACGGTCGCCGGCAACAGAACCGGACGGCCGAACCGGACGTCCACTGTGTACGCCTCGGGCAGCCGGGCATCCAGCGCAGCGAGGCATCGAGCCTTGGTGTACATGCCATGCGCGATCGCTTTCGGGAAACCGAATGCGCGGGCGGCCAGCTGGTGCATGTGGATCGGGTTGTAGTCCCCGGACACTGCTGCATAGCGACGGCCGACGTCTCCGGCCAGCTGCCACACGGCCGTCGGCTCCGGCGGCGGCTGGACTCTGGTTTGGCCAGGGCTGGAGGACTTGTCCCGGTCGCCGCTGCGGTGCAGGTAGGTGCTCCGTTCTGACCACACCGGTGCACCGTCGGCAGTCACCTGCGTGATCGCGGTGAACTGGTTGCCTCGGTGGTGAGGTCTCAAGTCGACGGTGCGTACCTGCAAGCTCAGTCGCTCATCGGCGCGGATCACGCGGCGTACGGTGATCCGGTTGCCAATATGCACCAGCCCCAGCAGCGGGAACGGGAAATCCCGGCCGGTCATCAGCTGCAGCGCCAGCCCGAAGCCCAGCACGTGCGGGTAGGTGGCCGGCAGGCGGTCAGACAGCGGGAACCCGCACACCCGCGCGTAGGTCGCGAGGTGATGACGGTCGATGACCAGCTCGGGCAGCACCAGCGCGGTATCCGGTAGTTGCCGGGGTCGCCGTGGGCCGGGCAACGCCCCGAGCGCCGCCTTGGCGAACAGCGGCACCGTTGCGGGCGGAGTTCCCAGCTCCATCGTCTCCGTCGCCGCCTCCATCAGGCTCCCATCAGACTCTGCCCGCATACCCGGATCACCTGCCCGGTCACTCCGGCCGAGGCGGGTGCCGCCAACCAGGCCACTGTCTCTGCGACGTCGACCGGCAGCCCGCCCTGAGCCAGCGAGTTCAGCCGCCGGCCTACCTGCCGGAGCACCAGCGGCATCCGGGCGGTCATCTCGGTCTCGATGAAACCCGGGGCGACCGCGTTGACGGTGATACCGCGTTCACCCAACACCGCTGACTGTGCGCGGGTCAGGCCGATGACCCCTGCCTTGGAGGCCGCGTAGTTGGTCTGGCCGGCGTTGCCCCCGATACCCGCGATCGAGGCCAGCCCGACCACTCGCCCACCGGTTCTCAGCTTGCCTGCCTCCACCAGGGCCGTAGTGATCCGCTCCGGTGCGGCGAGGTTGACGTCCAGCACCGCGTCCCATTCCGCATCGCTCATCCGACCCAGCGTGCGGTCCCGGGTGATACCGGCGTTGTGCACTACCACGTCCACCCCGCGACGCAGCGCAGCGGCCGCGGCGATGCGTCGCGGCGCGTCCGCGGCGGTGATGTCGCACTGCAGCGCGCTACCGCCGATCCGGTTGGCGACGGCCGCGAGGGCGTCCCCAGCGGCGGGCATATCCAGGCATACGACCTGTGCGCCATCTCGGGCCAGTGTGGTCGCGATCGCTTCCCCGATCCCGCGGGCGGCCCCGGTGACCAGCGCGATCTGAGCCTGCAGCGGGTGCTCCCAGTCGGCCACCTCGGGTACTGCCGCCGCACTGACGTTGATCACCTGCCCGGACACGTACGCCGAGCGCGCGGACAGCAGGAACCGCAGGGTGGACTCCATGGCAGTCTCCGCGCCGGGCGCCAACCGGACGAGTTGCGCGGTGGTGCCGTGACGCGCTTCCTTGCCCACTGAGCGGACGAAGCCCTCCAAGGCCTGCTGCGCGGCGGCCTGCGCGGGATCGGTAACCGATGGCTCACTGCCGAGCACGATCACCCGCCCGGACGGGCGCAGCGACCGGATCACCGGATGCAAGAACTCATACAGTGCCCGTAGCTGTGCCACCTCGGCGATCCCGGTGGCGTCGAACACCAGGGCGGCGTGGTCGCCAGTCTGTGCCGGGGCGCCCAGTTCGGTCAGCAGCGCGTCGACCTGCTTGCCGGCCCGGCCACCGGGTGCGGCGCCGAGCAACACCGGACCGTCGAGCACCGGTCGGCCGGGGGCGTGCCGGTGCAGCCGGGGCGGGTCGGGTAAGCCCAGTCGCCGGACCAGGATCCGCCCAAGCGTGGATCGGGCGAAGGACTGGTAGCGATCCTCCATCGCGTCCCTACCGATCGGTAGAATTACTGGCAAGTAGGTTACCCGCACTGCAGGAGGGACAGCCATGACCCGCGTCGTTGCACCGGTCGCGATCCTCGGGGGTAACCGCATTCCCTTTGCCAGGGCCAACAGCCACTACGCGCAAGCGTCCAACCAGGACATGCTGACCGCCACGCTGGATGGGCTGGTCGCGCGATTCGGCTTGGCGGGGCAGCGCCTGGGGGAGGTCGCGGCCGGTGCGGTGCTCAAACACAGCCGCGACTTCAATTTGACCCGCGAGGCCGTGCTGGGCAGCGCGCTGGATCCGCGCACCCCCGCCTACGACGTGGCCCAGGCGTGCGGCACCGGATTGGAAACCGTGATCCTGGTCGGTAACAAGATCGCCCTCGGGCAGGTTGAGGTCGGGATCGCCGGCGGGGTGGACACGACCAGCGACGCGCCGATCGCCTTGCATGAAGACCTGCGCCGGGTGGTGCTGTCGCTGAACCGGGCTCGGTCGGCTGGCGCCCGGCTGCGCGCGTTGACTGGGCTGCGGCCGGGCCAGATCGTCCCCGAGACCCCGCGCAACCGTGAACCGCGCACCGGGCTGTCGATGGGCGAACACGCCGCCGTGACCGCCAAGCAGTGGGAGATTTCCCGGGAGGCACAAGACGAGTTGGCGGTGACCAGCCACCACCGGCTCGCCGCTGCCTACCAGCGCGGTTTCTTCGACGACCTGGTCACCCCTTACTTGGGGTTGCGCCGGGACGAAAACCTGCGCCCGGACACCTCGATCGATAAGCTCGCGACGCTCAAGGCTGTCTTCGGCTCCGACACGATGACCGCGGGTAATTCCACGCCACTGTCCGACGGAGCATCAGCGGTGCTGCTGGCCAGCGAACAGTGGGCGGCTACGCACGACCTGCCGGTGCTGGCGCACCTGGTGGACGCGCAGACTGCGGCCGTCGACTTCGTGCACGGGGCCGAGGGCCTGCTCACCGCGCCGGTGCACGCCGTGCCGCAGTTGCTCGCCCGGCATGGGCTGTGTCTGGCCGACCTCGACCTGATCGAGATACACGAGGCGTTTGCCTCTCAGGTGCTGGCCACGCTCAAGGCGTGGGAGGACGCCGACTACTGCAAGCGCGAGCTGGGCCTCGACGCCCCATTGGGTCCAGTCGACCGGGACAAGCTCAACGTGACCGGCTCTTCGCTGGCGGCCGGTCACCCCTTCGCCGCAACCGGTGCCCGAATCGTGGCCACCCTCGCCAAGCTCCTGCACGCGCAAGGGATCAACACCGGGCGCTGCGCCACCGGCCTGATCTCGATCTGCGCCGCCGGCGGCCAAGGCGTGGTGGCGCTGCTGCGCAGTGCCTCGTGAGTGGCAAACAGTGCTATAGCACTGTTTGCCACTCACGAGCAGCGACCGTCGCCGTCCTGTCCTACCGGCTCGGTGCGGCTGATGGGGTGTCGGTCGCCGCGGCGCAGTGGGTCACGGCACTGCGCCGGCTCGGCTGCCACGTGCGCACCGTCGCCGGAGCCGGTACGGCGGACCGCCTGGTACCAGGGCTCGCTTTCGACACCCCCCATCCGGCTCACACCCGGGACATCGAGGTGGCGCTTCGCGGCGTCGATCTCGTGGTGGTGGAGAACGTCTGCTCGCTACCGATGAACCCCCAGGTGAGCGAGGCGGTCGCGCAGGCTGTGCGCGGGCGTAGTGCGGTGCTACGCCACCACGATCTGCCCTGGGAGCGGGAGCGCTATGCACACCTGCGCGGTTGGCCACCGGACGACCCCGGGTGGCAGCACGTCGCGATCAGCAAGCACAGTGCCGCAGAGCTGGGCCGGCGCGGCATTGACGCCACCGCTATCTATCCCGGCTATGCCCGCACCCCAGGCCGCGGTAACCAGCAGGCAGCTCGAGCCGCGCTCGGCGTGGGGCCACATCAGCGGCTGCTCCTGCAGCCCACCCGAGCGATCCCGCGCAAGAACATCGCCACCGGGATCGCGCTGGCGCAGGCCATCGACGCGGTCTACTGGCTGACCGGGCCCGCGGAGGAGGGTTACGGTCCACAGCTCGCCAACTTGCTCTCCACCGCCGGTTGTCCGGTGCGTCGAGGGCTTCCCCGCGGCCTGCAAATGGCCGACGCCTACGCCGCCGCGGACGCGGTGGTGCTGCCCTCGACGTGGGAGGGCTTCGGCCTGCCGCTGATCGAATCCGCGCTGGCGCGGAGACCGCTGGCGGTCAGTGACTACCCGGTGGCGCGGGAGGTGGCGCGGCTGGGCTTCACCTGGTTCCCCGTCGACGATCCGGCACCGCTGGCCGCCTGGTTCGCCCACCCTGAGCCCGCACTGTTGGTAAGCAACCGGACGCTGGCATTGAAGCATTTCGGTCCTGATGCGCTCGCCGGCCGGCTGTCCAACGCGCTGGCCCGAGCTGGACTGCACTGTCCGTGCACTCGCTAGGTGGCGTGTAAACCGGCAAGCGACGACGAGCTTACGACTAAAGATGACCTACATGTCACCTCCGTCTGCCGGGCGGACGAAGAGTCCGGGTTAACAGTGCGTTCATGGTGGAACGATTGGCTCGGCAGCTCACTTTCTGAAGATGACCGATCGCTTCGAGCTACATGTTCTCACCGAGATAAACCGATTGCAAAGATGCGTTAAAGAGTTGAGATATTCGGCTCGACTAGCTCACGTTCTGCTGGCAAGCGATCGCGCCGAGCTACACGCTAATTACCTGATGAGCCGCTGTAGGCACAAGTTACTGATACCTTAACAATGGGCATACTCACTCTCCGGCGACAAACCGATCGCCCCACGGTACTTCCGATCTACCTGAATGAATAACCAAAGTCGGGCCTTGACAGTGGCGGTATTCGGCTGGCTAGTATTGCCTGCAGCTGGTCATACCACTTAGACCAGCTCCTCCCGGTGCTCTGATGAAGGGACTGATTCAACATGTTGTTGGGTGGAGTCTTCGGCCTGCTCACTTCTGTGCTCAGTGGTCTCGGCAACTTTCTCGGCGGCTTTCTTAGCAACCGCCGGCTCAAGTCCGATATCGTGGCGGTGAATTGGAGTCGGTGACCGATCACATCCAGGGTTGGCCGTCTCGGCGGGATACGCCTAGGCCGCCGACCCTGACAGACCCGATCGACACCAACAGGATCAGCGCCGCGTCGGTCAACGGTTTCGACATTTTGGCCAAGCTCGGTGCGTTACCGGTGGCGACTTGGCGCTACCGGTGGGAACCTACGGGTGTGCGCCACCTGGGTCCGATGGCCCAGGATTGGCATGCGACCTTCCGGCTGGGACAGGGCGATACCACTATCCCGATGGTGGATGCCCATGGTGTGCTGGTGGTCGCGGTCCAGGCTCTCCACCGTCAGTTGGGCGAGCTACGCGCCGAGGTTGATCAGCTACACCAGCAGCTGGCTGACCACTCACCACACCACTGACCGCTCGGTTCGTCCGGCCCGTTGCTTTGCCGGACGAACCGAGCGCCGGTGGGACGAGTGGGCGGACCATGAGGTAGCCACCGGTGCTCTCGGGCGTCAGCGCCTCGGTGATGGCGTCGCCTTGCTGTTACTCGCGCTCACCGGCTCGGCCGCTCAATCCGAACTTATGCTGGGGCGATCACCGATCGCGCAGCTCCTTGGTGGCGTGCCGGCGGGAGCGCCGGCGGACCGTTGGAATGGTAAGACGATCATGCTGAGTTGCGAGGCGATTCAGGTAATCGCGGCGGTCAGTGTCGGGGCAGTCTTGTAATGGAACGTGGTTCGATCGTGTACCTGATCGCCGTGGGCGTCATGATGGGGATCTGCGCCGCCCTGTTCCGACCGGCGGAGATACCTTCCTGCCTCAGGCGGTTCCAGTTGACCGGCTGGCCGCGGCGATGGCGTTGAACGCGGTGCGCGGATCCGTGGCGCAGATGTCCGGCACCGCAGCGGGTGGTTCCCTGTTCGCCGTCGCCCGCTTTGTGCCTTTCTTGGCGTACGCCGTGGTCTGCTTTCTGTTGGTATTCCTCCAAGTGCCGCCCCGCGAGGTACGGCCGGCACCGACCCGCCACCTGAGGCGAGAGATTATGGTAAGCGTGCGGTGGGTGTCGGCGCACCGACACATCCGGTTTACCGCGCTGTGCGCGATCGTACTCAATTTGTTCATCAGACCCTTATTGTCATCGTGCTGGCCCAAGGGCGGGGAATGCGACCGGGGCAGATCGGCACGCGCCGTCCGCTGTCAGTCTGGCCCACCGGATCATGGTGAGACCGCTGTCGAACGTCGACTTCGGTTCGTGGCTGGCGATGCTGTGCTGCAGGGCGGCTTTGTGCGGCTCGATGACCCTCGGCAGCGCGTTAGTTCTGAATGGATCTTGCCGACTCCCTTCGCGGAGGGTGTTCGATGACCTGGTTGACCCGTCTCAGCTTGACCAACCGTGCAATCGTCGG
>DASVWA010000298.1:0-2056 GCA_036389855.1 Pseudonocardiaceae bacterium | reverse complement strand
ACATTCCGGACGCTTCAAATTGATACGTTCACCAATAACCTGACCTTGGAGGCCGCTTACGACAGACGGCAGGGCCTTCCATTCTTCGAGTTGACCGAGATCGCTGGCTATCCTGCGATCATAACGAGACCGCTCGCGGATCTGCCGCATTGTGATATTAGCGTCAAAACAGCCGAGCGGCAGAGCGTCTCAGTGAGCTACGAATCCGACACGTTCAACGACAATCCGCAGCAGTCGTGCGAAGTGGGCAAGCAGGTTGCCGCGGCGGTGCTGATGAACCTGCCGCTAAAGGGTTGAGGGGTCACAGCGATGGGGACGAACTTCAACTACGACGACACCGACCACCAGGTGATTTTCGATCGCATCAACGGTGGGGCAGGGTCGGGTTCGCTGCAGGAGGCCAGCCAGGCGTGGCAGCGGCTGGGCGACGATGTCGGGGCGGTCGGGAAGTCCTACGTGCACAGTGGGCTCCGGGGCATTCTCGCCTCCCGGGAGGGCGCGGCGGCGGAGGCAGCGGCAGCGGCCACCAGCGCGATGCTGCCGTGGATGGATGACGTCGCGCAGATCGCGACCGCGGCAGCGCAACGGGCGCAAGGCCAGGCCGACTACTGGGTCACCGCCAAGCACAACGTCCCACCGGTCCCACCAGCGCCGCAATCGGCCAGCTTCTTCGGTGACCCCACTGAATGGATGGCCCAGAAGATGGACTGGCTTCCGGGACTGACCACCGAGGAAGAAAAGGCGCAGCAGCGCCAGCAGGATGCCGCGGAGCAGGCCCGTCAGGCGATGCGGGTGTACCAGTCCAACTCCAACGGCAATGTCGATCTCACACCGGCTTTCACCACGCCGCAGGCATTGAACGCCAGCATCGGGGCCCTATCGCTGACCGACAGCAGAGTCGACGGCACCGGCAGCGCTGCGCCCACAACGATGGGCGGCGGCGTCGCCGGTCACCACGCCGGAGTTCACCAACCCGCAGCGCATCCGATGGCCGCCTACCAACCGGTGGCCACAACGGCACAGCTCGCTGAGGGCGGGCCCGCCGCACCGGTCAACGCCGCACCGGTCAACGTCGCGCCGGGATCGGGCCAGTGGGGCGGCAACCCGACACCGAGCCAGGGCATGGCTCAGGGTGCCGTGCCCGTTGGCACCGGCTTGGGCGCCAACACTGCCGGACAAGCTGCCGCAAGATCAGCCCAGGTGGGTGGAATACCAGGAGCGCTGTTCGGGCGCGGAGTCAGTGGGGCCAACGGGAGTGGAGCGGCTCGCACGGGGTTCGGACCCAAGCCCAGCGTCGGTGCCGCTCAGTTCAGTCCCCGGCCGGACATGAGCGCTCATCCCGCCGCTGAGGGAGTGAGTGGTGCACGAGGCGCAGCCGCCTCCACCGGTGCGATGCGCGGTGCTGGATACGGGGAGCCTTTCGTCGGGGCCGCCGGCCAACGCGGCGAAGAGGATCGTGAGCACCGCAGCAAGTACCTCGTTCACGACGACTCGAATGCGATCGTCGGTGACCTGCCGCCCACCGCGCCGCCGGTGATCGGCGCGGATCCAGGCTAGGAGAGTTACCGCCTTGCGTGGCATCACGGTGGAGTTGACCCATGAGGAGTACCGCACGGTCTGGCATGCCCTGGGCCTGGGTACCCGGCACTGGAACATGGAGCTGCGGGGACTGCCCGAGCTGACCCAACCGGAGCGGCGGGCTCAGGTCGGACGCGCGCTCGACGGCCTGCGGGCCCGTGGGCTGGCCGATCACCGAAGCCTGGCTCCGATGCTGGAGGACCCGCTGCGGCTGCTGGCCAGCCCGGCACGTGAGATCAACGGATGGGTGCAGACAAGGGCCGGTCAGGTGCGGTTGCTGGCCGGATCCCGAGGTGAGTGGGGAGTGCTGGCGATGCTCGACGAGCACCGGTTGGTGGTGCGCACCGGTCCGGCGAGCGAGTTGTGCGCCGCGGTCGCCCGGCAACTGCCGAATCGCCCAGCAGGCCCGGGATCGTCGGTGTCAGTGCCCTCGGAGCTGCTGGCGAAACCGGCCCAAGACGGGGAGCGTGGGCTCACC
>DASVWA010000297.1:0-21773 GCA_036389855.1 Pseudonocardiaceae bacterium | reverse complement strand
CCACGATCTTCGATTCGAAGTCGAGCCCGGCGTCAAGATCGAGGTATTCGTGCGTCCGCCGGGCGAAGCAATAAACACACGCGTGGCTGCAGCCCCGGTAGGGGTTGAGCGTCCAGCTGAAGGGTATTCGAGACGCGCTCGGTACCTTGTTGATGATCGAGCGGGCTCGTATTTCATAGAAGGTCATCCCGCGGAACTCCGGAGTGTCGAAGGTGCGCGTCATGACCTCGCCCACTCCGAACAGCGCCTCCTGGGCGGACTCGTCGGACAGCGTCAGGTTGTCCCATCGCATCGGCCCACCCTATCGAACTGATGTTCGATCCGCTAGGAACTGGGGTGCACCGATCAGAGAGGGATACCCAGTCGATGAGTGCAACTGACCGCAGCAGCGGCAGGCACCACTACCGGCGGGCTACTGAACCGGCACGCCCGGCACCAGGTCACGGCCCCAACCACGGCCACGGTCACGGGGGACACGGACCGGCGCGACCGGCCTCTCGCCGGGTAAGGATGCTGCTGGCCGCGGTGCTGGTGCCGGTCGCGCTGGCCACCCTGGCCGGCCTGTGGCTGACCTGGCCCAGCGACACGCCACGCAGCGGTGTGGACATCGGGTTCGGGCAGCGGCCGGTGCACGGGGAAATCCTTGCGGCGAGCTCAGCCCCATGCAGCAGCGGCAGCGCGGGCATCGGCGAGGCCGAAGAAGCCAAGAAGTGCATCTCGCTGGACGTCGCACTCACCGACGGCGACTCACCGGGTGCCACGATCCAGCAGGTATTACCCGACGAGCCGAGCACACCTCGGTTCACCGTCGGTGACCAGATCGTGCTCGCTTACACCGGCGGAAATCCCACCGATCCCGCCGCTTATCAGATCCAGGATTTCCAGCGCGGTGTTTCGATGCTGTGGCTTATTGCGCTGTTCGCCGCGGCGGTACTGCTACTCGGCCGATGGAAAGGCCTGGCGTCGCTCGCCGCGCTCGGCTTCAGCTTTCTGGTACTGGCGGTTTACCTGTTCCCCGCGATCCTGAGCGGTGCGGACCCGGTGATTGTTGGCGTGCTGGCCGCCGGGGTGATCATGTTCGGGGTGCTGTATCTCACCCACGGTGTCTGCGCCCAGACATCCAGCGCAGTGCTGGGCACGGTATTGAGCCTCGGCCTGATCGGCGTGCTGGGTACCGCTTTCTCCGCAGCTACCCAGCTGACCGGATTGGACGACGACACCGCCAACCTCATCAGCGTGCTCGGGCGGGGAATCGACGCCCGCGGGCTGCTGCTCGCCGGAATGATCATCGGTGCACTGGGCGTGCTCGACGATGTCACGGTGACCCAGACCAGCGCGGTCTGGGAACTACGTCGAGCCAATCCCACCCTGGGCGCTCGGGCCCTCTACACCGCTGCATTACGGATCGGGCGCGACCACGTTTCCTCGGCGGTGAACACCCTGGCGCTGGCCTACGCCGGTGCCGCGTTGCCCGTGCTGCTGGCTTTCTCGCTGTCCGGGCAGACCTTCGGCACGCTGATCACCGCACAGAACGTCGCTCAGGAGGTGGTGCGCACCCTGGTGGGCAGCATCGGGCTCGTCGCTGCCGTCCCGATCACCACCGCGATCGCCGCAGTGGTCGTCTCCCGCGACCACATCGCATCAACGCAGTAGAAAGCCGGTCATCGAGTCACAGACCCCGCGCTCGGCCGGGTGCGGCAAGGCCGTGCAGGAACGGGTTGGTGGCGCGTTCCCGGCCGATAGTGGTCTGAGGGCCGTGGCCGGGCAGCACGACGGTCTCGTCATCGAGCACCAGAATCTTGTCTCGCAGCGAGGCAAGCATCTGCTCGTGGTCACCGCCGGGTAGGTCTGTTCGCCCGATCGAGCCGGCGAACAGCGTGTCGCCGGAGACGAGCAGGGCCTGCCCCTCACCGGACCCGTTGTCCGTCACCGAACGAAACGTCACCGACCCTCGAGTGTGGCCCGGGGTGTGGTCGACGGTGAAGGTCAGTCCGGCCAGCTCCAAGGACGTACCGTCGTCCAGCGCGCGCACCTCGCGCGGTTCGCGCAGCTGGACTCGACCGCCAAAGAACTGCCGCGCATCGGCGGACAGTGCACGCATCGGGTCGGACAGCAGCACGCGATCGTCGGGGTGGATCCAGGCCGGGATGTCATGGCCGTCGCACACCGGGGTCACGGCGAAAATGTGATCGAAATGCCCGTGGGTGAGCAACACCGCGACCGGGTCGAGCCGGTGCTTGCGCAACACGTCGTCCAGTGGCTGCTCCGCACCTTGCCCAGGGTCGACAACCACACACGGGCCACCCACCTCAGCAGCGAGTACGAAGCAGTTGGCTTGGAAGGAGCCGGTGGGAAAACCTGCGACGAGCACCGCGACTCCTCTTCGGGGACGGAGATGGAACATCCCCAGCGTAGGGCAGCTCTTGTCGGGGAGGCTGACGCCGGGCTCACCTGCGGCCCACCTAGACTGCGCGGCGTTAACCGCCGCCATCACAGTTGTCAGCCACAGGAGTCTGGGTGCCCACGAACGAGCAGCGCCGCGAGGCGGCGAAGCGCAAACTGGACCGCCAGCTGGCCCGTCGCGCGCAGCGAGCCAAGTCGCGTCGCAAGTACGCGATAGCGGGGAGCGTAGCCGCGGTAGTCCTGGTCATCGGTGTCGTGGGACTGATCGTGACGCTGGGCGGGGGCGACCAGACGGTCGACACCGCCGCGAACCCCGCCACCCCGGCCGCGCCGGCCAGCACGACCGCCACCACCAAGCCTCCTGCCTCCAGCGAGCTACCCGCCCCGCTGGTGCGGCCACAGCCGCTGCCCGCCTCGGTCGATTGCCACTACCAGCCCACCCAGCAGGCCCCGGCCAGGCCGGTGACACCCCCACCGGCCGGTCCTACCTCGACCGAGGGCAGTGTGCCCGCAACCATACAAACCTCAGCCGGTCCGATTGGCCTCAACCTGGACCGGGCGCTGGCCCCGTGCACCGTGAACAGCTTCATCAGCCTCGCCAAGCAAGGTTTCTACGCCAACAGCCCATGTCACCGGTTGGTCACCAACCCCGGGCTGCAAGTTCTGCAATGCGGCGATCCGACCGGCTCGGGCGCCGGTGGACCGGGGTACACCGTGCCCGACGAGGTATTTCCTGAGCTGACCTATGGGCGCGGATACGTCGCGATGGCCAACACCGGCCAGCCCGACAGCGGCGGCAGCCAGTTCTTCTTGATCTACGGTCAAACTCAGCTGCCGCCCGACTACACCGTGTTCGCCACGATCACCCCAGAGGGCCTCAAGGTGATCAATGAAATAGCGCGGGCCGGCGACGACGGGTCGCTGGAACCATCCCCTGGTGGCGGTAAACCCAATGCGCCGGTCACGATCACGTCCGTCGACATCGCACCTGACACCCCGGGAGGTCCGTGATCGTGGTTTGGGCCAAAATCGCCACGTGAAGTCACTGAACACACATAACCACGATCAGCCTGGCGCACAGCTGTGCCGTCGCGGTAATCCCGGACAGTTCGTGGTCGGCCGCTCAATTCGATGACGTGACTCGGTAGACGTCGTAGACGCCCTCGATATTGCGTACCGCACGGAGCACGTGCCCGAGGTGCTTGGGGTCACCCATCTCGAAGGAGAACCGGCTCACCGCCACCCGGTCCCGGGTGGTGGTGACCGAGGCGGACAGGATGTTCACCCGCCCGTCAGCGAGCACCTTGGTGACGTCCGACAGCAGCCGGTGCCGGTCCAGCGCCTCGACCTGGATCCCGACCAGGAACACCGATGAGGAAGACGGCGCCCACTCCACCTCGACCAGCCGCTCGGGCTGGTCCCGCAGCGAGTCGGCATTGGTGCAGTCGGTGCGATGCACGCTGACCCCGCCGCCCCGGGTGACGAACCCCAGGATCTCGTCACCGGGCACCGGTGTACAGCAGCGGGCGAGCTTGGCGTAGACCTCCCCGGCGCCACGCACTCGCACGCCGGAGTCGCCGGTCTCCCGGCGGCACTGGACCGTGGAGGGGGTGGCCCGGTCGGCCAACACCTCCTCGGCGCCCTCCTCACCCCCCAGCAGCGCGACCAGGCGCTGCACCACCTGACGAGGCGAGGCGTGATGCTCCCCGACCGCGGCATACAGGGCGCTGACGTCGGGATAGTGGAGCTCTCGAGACACCGCGACCATTGACTCGGCAGACACCAACCGCTGCACTGGTAGCCCAACCCGGCGCAGTTCCTTGGCGATGGCGTCCTTGCCGGTGTCGATGGCCTCCTCGCGACGCTCCTTGGCGAACCACTGCCTGATCTTGGCCCGGGCCCGTGGTGAGGCGACGAAGGACAGCCAGTCCCGACTGGGGCCGGCGCCCTCGGCCTTCGAGGTGAAGATCTCGACGACCTCGCCGTTCTCCAACTGCCGCTCCAGCGCGACAAGCCGGCCGTTGACCCGCGCGCCGATGCAGCGGTTACCGACCTCGGTATGTACCGCGTAGGCGAAGTCGACTGGCGTGGAACCTGTGGGCAGCGTGATGACGTCGCCCTTGGGAGTGAAAACGAAGATCTCCCGAACGGCCAGGTCATAACGCAGCGACTCGAGAAACTCACCGGGGTCGGCGGCCTCGCGCTGCCAGTCCAGCAACTGGCGCATCCAGGCCATCTCATCGACATCCACGGCCCCGTTGTGGGTGCCGCGGGTTTCCTTGTACCGCCAGTGTGCGGCGATGCCGTACTCCGCGGTTCGGTGCATTTCGCGGGTACGGATCTGCACTTCCAGCGGTTTGCCGTCCGGCCCGATCACCGTGGTGTGCAGCGACTGGTAGACGCCGAATCGGGGCTGAGCGATGTAGTCTTTGAACCGTCCGGGCATCGGCTGCCACACCGAGTGCACTACCCCGACCACGGCGTAGCAGTCGCGCACGTCGTCGACCACGATCCGCACCCCGACCAGGTCGTGGATATCGTCGAAATCGCGACCGCGCACGATCATCTTCTGGTAGATCGAGTAGTAGTGCTTGGGCCTGCCTTCGACGGTGGCGGTGATCCGAGACCCGGTCAGCTGCGCGGAGACCTCGCCGATCACCGTCCGCAGGTAGGTGTCGCGTGAGGGCGCCCGATCAGCCACCAGCCGAACGATCTCGTCGTACTTCTTCGGGTGCAGGATCGCGAAGGAAAGGTCTTCCAGCTCCCACTTGATGGTGGCCATGCCCAGCCGGTGAGCCAGCGGGGCGAGTACCTCGAGGGTCTCCTTGGCCTTGCGGGCTTGCTGCTCCGGCGGCAGGAATCGCATGGTGCGCATGTTGTGCAACCGGTCCGCCAGCTTGATCACCAGCACCCGCGGATCGCGCGCCATCGCGATGACCATCTTGCGGATGGTCTCGGCCTCGGCGGCGGCGCCGAGTTTGACCTTGTCAAGCTTGGTGACGCCATCGACGAGGTGCGCAACCTCATCACCGAAATCCTCGGTGAGGCGGGACAGCGAATAGTCGGTGTCCTCCACGGTGTCATGCAGCAGCGCGGCCACCAGCGTCGTGGTGTCCATCCCCAACTCGGCGAGGATCGTAGAGACGGCCAGCGGATGGGTGATGTACGGGTCGCCCGACTTTCGTTGTTGCTGCGAGTGCTTGGCCTCGGCAACGTCGTAAGCACGCTGCAGCAGCGCGAGGTCAGCCTTGGGATGCAGCTCCCGGTGCACCGCAGCAAGCGGTTCGAGCACCTGCCGGACCGGACCGGGCCGCTGCGCGGTGATCCGCCGCGCGATCCGCGCCCGAACCCGCCGGGTCGCCGAGGGCATCCGCTGAGGGGCCGTAGCCGAATCTGAGGCCGGGTCTGGGTCTGGGTCTGGGCCGGCAGGCGGCGCAGCGGTGCGCTGCAGGTCCTGGCTCAAGCGCGCTCTCCCGCCACGTGGTGACCGATCGAGTTTCAGGGTACCGCCGCGTGCCGGCGCGAGATCCGCAGGACCAGGAGATCTCGATACTTGTCAGAGCGTCAGCAGAGCGTGCAGCGCACGGCCGCCGAGCCGGTTACGACCCTGAAGTGCGCTGATTTCCAACAGCACCGCAATGTTGATCACCGAGGCCCCAGCCCGCTCGACCAATGCACAGGTCGCGGCTACCGTCCCCCCGGTGGCGAGCACATCGTCGATCACCAGGGCCCGCTGCCCCGACCGCAGCGCGCCGGCAGCCAGTTCCAGCGAGGCGACGCCGTACTCCAGAACGTAGGCCTCCCTGTCGCATACCACGGGTAGTTTGCCCGGCTTACGGACCCCGACCACACCAGCGCCCAGGGCATATGCCGCAGCCGCACCCAAGAGAAACCCACGGGCCTCCACCCCCACCACGACATCGACCTGCTGCGCCGGGACGATCAGCGCACCAACCACACTTCGGAACGCAGTGGCGTCGGCCAGAACGGGTCCGATATCTCGAAACAGCACACCAGGCTCCGGGAAGTCCGGGACTTCTCGGATCAGCGGTACGAGCAAGTCCGCCAGGTTCCCCACGTTGGATTCGCGGCACACACCGCCGTCTTACCGGTTGCGCTCAGGGGTCTGCTACTCCCCAGGGGAGTCAACCACCCGCTTCGCCTGCTCGCCCTTGCCGGTGTGCCTGGGTTTCGGCGTCGGCGTCTTTGCGCAGGTTGCGGATTTCCTTCTGTTGCTTAACCTTCTCGAAGATCGGCATCGACGCCCGGATTCGCTCTGGTAGCTCGACCGAGGCAGGCAAGTTGAGTGCCGCGGGAAACCCCGTTGTCCAGACCGTCTCGCTCGGCGCACAGCGCTTGTACTCTGAAAGCAGGGCGGGGGTGCAAGTGGGCGCGGGAGCGGATTGGGACTGTGTTTCCCCATCTCGGGCATCCTCATCCCGCGTGTCCTCATCCCGGGCGTCCTCGTCCTGATGGACGGAGCCCGCCGGATACCCGGCGCGGGCGGGGTCTTCCTCCAGCGTGCGCTGACGGTTCGCCAGCGGAATCGACGTTGTGGGCGGGAGCTCCTTGTTCGACTGCGCGCTGGCAAGGGGGTCCCGACCGGCCGGATCGGCCTTCGCGGCGGGCGCGGCCTTCGCAGCGGGCGCGGCGTCCGGGGCGCGATCCGCCAGCCGACCGTTGGTCACGGCACGTACCGAGGAGCTGCCATGAACAGGGTCGGGGAACGCCAGCACTGGTGACCTCGCATCCGAGCCGAAGATGCTGCCCCCCGGCAGGATCACCGCCAACGGCGGGCTGGACAAGCCTGCGGCCAACGCCAGAGCGCCGCCCACGACAGCCGCCAGCCGGACCGGCTGCTGGCGTGGACCGCCCATGCCGCTCGTGCGGCGAGCGGGCGTGGGCCGGGCCGGCAGGGCCGAACGGCTGCTGAGGAAACCGGCCAGCTCACGTCGCCCGCGCCGTTCCCAGCCAGCGCCCACCGCTCGGGTCGCCACGTCGTCAACGTGCGCGATGAGACTCCGCGCCGCGGGCCGGCTGTGCGGGTCCTTGGCGAGGCCGCGGACCACCAGCTGGCGCAGCGGTGAGGGAAGCACATCGATGGGGGGACTGCTCTGGTTGTGCTTGACCGCGAGTTCGGTCGGGCTGCCGGCATAGAACGGCGGCGCACCGATCAAGCACTCGAAAAACGTGATCGTGGCGGCGTACACATCCCCGGTAGGGGTAACCGAACGACCGTTCCACTGTTCAGGAGCCAAGTAGAACGGCGTCGACCGAGCGAGCAGCTGCCTGCCGCGGGAGGTGGACAGTCCGAAGTCGACGAGCCGCACGCGACCAGCACGGGTGAGGCCCACGCACTCCGGCTTGATGTCACCGTGCGCCAGGCCAGCGGCGTGGTAGGCGGCGAGACCGCGCAGCGTGTCCTTGAGTACGACCAGCGCCGCCTCGATACCGACGGCTCCCTGCGCCAGCAACAGAGCACGCAGGGAAGTTCCGCTGACATGGTCACCGATGACCGCAGCACCATGGTGATACTCAACGTATCGGTGGACCCGTGACACCCTGGCATCGCGAACCTGCGCCAGCCGTCCGAACTCCCGTGCGAATCGAGCCCGGAACTCAGCGTCAGTGAACAGTTCGTCCGACAGGTAGGTCACCGCCAGCGACCTGCGGGTAACACGGTGACGGGCCAATACTCGCCGGCCGGCCGGGTCTTCACGCATCTCCCGGAGATGCACCACACCCGGAACGGACCACCCCGCCATCCCCGATCCTTCCTGGCCGCCCCCCACGGTGCCCCCTCCCGTGCCCCTCACTCACCGGAGCTACGTCCGGCGCTTGACTACAGAGCGTTCCCCTAATGAGCGCCAGAGGCAAGTACTCAGAGCGACAACTCACCAAATAGACGGCGGAAAGTGATGAGCAGGTGGCAGAAAGTTACCAAGGCACTACACTGCGTAAGAAATGGAACTCGGAGTGACGGGGAGATCAGGATCAAGTGAGCCTGCAGAGTCAAGAACTTGACGACCTGCCGGCCTTGCCGGACGGTCTGCCACTCTTGCCTGCGGGGTTCCCACGTCGCCGCCCGGCCGGCGCGGTCTTGCCGACCCGGGCAGGCACGCCAGCGGCCATACCGTCCGCTGTCCTGGTTCGGGGGCCGGTCGTCGAAGAGGCCTCGTCCTCGTGCTCGGGAGTGACCTTGCTGGCCAGCTTCTCCCGACGCTGGATCACCCGCTCGGCTTGCTGGCGGTAAGCCGGCCGGCGCATGGTGAGGTCGACCATCAACGGCGTCGCCAAGAAGATTGAGGACATCGCCCCGGCGAGGATACCCACCATCTGTACCAGGGCAAGGTCCTTGAGCGTTCCGACGCCCAACAGGCCGACGCCGATCACCAGCAGGCCCAGCACGGGAAGTACCGCAATCAACGAGGTGTTGATCGAACGCATCAGAGTCTGGTTGATCGCGAGGTTGGCGGCCTCGCCGTAGGTTCGCCGGCTTAGCCCGAGCAACCCACGGGTGTTCTCCTGGACCTTGTCGAACACCACGACTGTGTCATACAGCGAGAACCCGAGGATGGTGAGCAGCCCGATGACCGACGCCGGCGTCACTTCAAAGCCGATCAGCGAGTAGATCCCCGCGGTCACCAACACGTCGTGCACCAGCGCGACGAGCGCTGCCAGTGCCATCCGGGGCTCGAAATACACCGCCAGGAACACGGTCACCAGGCCAAGGAAGACCAGCAACGCAATCAGGGCCTGCTTGCTGATCTCGCCGCCCCAGGTTGCGCTCACTGCACTGTCGCTGATCGCGCCTTCGTTGGGCCGCCCGTCGCTCCCGAGCGGACTTAGCTGCTCGAACAGTGCCTTCTTGACCTCGAACGATGCCTGGGCGTCCAGCGCATCTGTGCGAATCAGGATGCTCGCTGCGGAGCCGGTACCGACGATCTGCACTGACTCCGGTGGCTGTCCCACCGCGTCGATGAAGGCCCGCTCGACCTGCTCGGTGCTGATCGGGCCGCGCGCGCCCTGCTCCGGGAGCTGGATCCGGGTACCGCCCTCAAAGTCGATGCCGAGGTTGAAGCCGCGCAGCAGGATCGAGAGGAGGCAGACCACGATCAGCAGACCGGACAGCACGTACCAGATGCGCCGCCGCCCGACGATGTCGAACGCACCGGTCCCGCTGTAGAGGCGCCCCAACGTGCCGACCATCTCAGGTTCCCTTCCCCGCGGTCGCCAGCTCCGACCGGCTTGCGGCACCGGCCCGCTGCGCGGCCCCGAGCCCGGACAGATTCGGTCGGGACCACAGCCGGGATTGCGACGCCATCGCCACCAGCGGATGCGTCACCAGGAAGACCACCACCAGGTCCAGCACCGTCGACATGCCGAGGGTGAAGGCGAAACCTTTGACCTGACCCACCGCGAGAACGTAGAGCACCGCGGCGGCCAGGAAACTGACCGCATCCGCCGAAAGGATGGTGCGGCGGGAGCGGACCCAGGCCCGGGGCACCGCGGAGCGGAAGGTCCGGCCTTCCCGGATCTCATCTTTGAGGCGCTCGAAGAAGATCACGAATGAGTCCGCAGTGATACCGATCGCGACGATGAAGCCGGCGACACCGGCCAGATCCAGGGTGAACCCGATCCATCGGCCGAGCAGTACCAGCACGGCGTAGACGATCAGCCCGGACAACGCCAGGGACAAGATCGTCAGCACTCCGAGGGCTCGGTAGTAGAACAGGCAGTAGACAAATACCACGGCCAGCCCGATCGCCCCGGCGAGCAGACCGGCGCGCAATGAGGCGAGACCGAGAGTGGCCGAGACGGTCTCGGACTCCGAGGACTGAAACGACAGCGGCAGCGAACCGTACTTGAGCGCATTAGCCAGGTTCTGGGCCTCGGCCTGGGTGAACCTGCCAGTGATGCTGGTCTGCTGGCCGGGCGGGATCGCGCCATTGATCTGCGGAGCAGACACTACCTCCGTGTCCAACAGGAACGCGGCCTGCTCGCCCACGTGGTTCGCGGTGTACTGCGCCCAGACATCCTCGCCTTGGCGGTTGAAGTTCAGGCGTACTTCGTAGCCGGTGCCGTCCGGGTTCAAGCCCGCGGATGCGTTGGCGACCTGCTCGCCGGACAAGAAGGCGGGGCCCAGCAGATACTTGGCGGTGCGGTCCTGATCACAGGTGACCAGCGGCAGGTTCGGATCGTCGTTGCCGCGCAGGGGGTTGGCAGCGGCGCAGTTCAGTGCGACGAGCGCCTGCCGCTGCACTGCCGGATCCTCGCTCTGCAGCCGCGCTCGGGCTTGCCGGATCTGCTCCGCGACCTCGGGATCGGCCACATCAGCCGGCGCGCTACCCACCGGGGGCGACGGCCTGGTCGACGGTGCGGCGGGTGCCGGGGATCCCGGCGGGGCCGGAGTCGGGGTCGGCTCGTTCGGCGGCGGCTGGAGCAGCTGCGGCGCAACCGGTGCCGGTGCACCCTCAGTGGCCGGCGATTGATTGGAGCCGTCAGGAGGGGCCGGCTCGCTGCCTTCCGGAGCCTGGCCGTCCGGGTTCTGACCGCCAGGGTTCTGACCGCCAGGTGTCGGCCCGCCTAGACTGGCTGGTACCTCGGTGATCACCGGCCGGAAATACAGCTTGGCGGTCTGGCCGAGACTGCGAGCTTGATCGCCGTTTTCACCCGGGACCGTGATGATCAGGTTGTTTCCGTCCAGGACGACCTCTGCCCCGCTCACCCCGATGCCGTTGACCCGCTGCTCGATGATCTGACGAGCTTGATCCAACGACTCCCGCGGCGGCGGCCGGCCATCGACGGTGCGGGCAGTGAGGGTCACCCTGGTGCCGCCCTGGAGGTCGATGCCCAGTTTGGGGGTTGGATTCCCCCCGCCGGTGAAGAAGACCAGCGAATACAGGACAGCCACGATTCCAGCGAAGATCGCCAAGTTCCGCCAGGGGCGGAAGTGCACGGCCGGTGGTGCCACGGTGGGTGGTTCTCCTTGTTAACAGCTCACTGCGCCGGGCGCCATCACCGGCAGCCTGCCGCGGTCCACACTGTGCCAGCGCCATCATCGACGCCTGCGGTGGGGGCCGGACGCGCAGCGTACCCACACCAGTCAGGTCAGGGCTTGTCGGTGCGAGTGCTGTCGTCGATGGGGGCTGCCACCGGCGCGCTGGTGGCTGCAGTTTCGCCGTCCTTGTTGATCTTTTCCCGGATCGCCGCGCGCAACCAGGTTGTGCGCACTCCGGCGGCGATCTCCAGGTCGATCGTTGTCTCGTCAGCGCTGCCCACCACGGTGCCGTGCAGACCGGAGGTGGTCATCACCCGGTCACCATCGGTCAGCGAGCTCTGCAGCCGCTGCGCCTCAGCCATCGCCCGCTTCTGCCGGCGGGAGCCGAGGATCAGGGGCAGTGCCAGCACGGCGATGAACAGCAGGGGCAGGAGCAGGGGGTCCATGGTTCTCCGATCACCATCGGTGTTGCACGCCCGAGTGTGCCAGGTCGCTCCTGCAAGCAGGTCTCGGTGTTGATGGTTTGACCCGCAAGCAGGTCTCACCCGTCGAACAGCGTCGGAGTGGCGTCTCCGGGAGTGTCCGGAGGCGGCTGCAGTTGCAGGTGCCGCCACGCGGCTGCGGTAGCTACCCGGCCACGGGGAGTGCGAGCAAGCATTCCAGCACGGACCAGGAAGGGCTCGCACACCTCCTCCACGGTGGCCGGCTCCTCCCCGACCGCAACGGCGAGCGTGGACACGCCAACCGGTCCGCCGCCGAAGGTGCGTACCAGCGCGGTGAGTACAGCACGGTCCAGCCGGTCCAGCCCGAGCTCGTCGACGTCATAGACGGCCAGGCCCGCACGGGCCACCTCGAGCGTGATCGCCCCGTCGGCCCGGACCTCAGCGTAGTCACGTACCCGGCGCAGTAACCGGTTGGCGATCCGAGGCGTGCCCCGGGAACGGCCGGCGATCTCGGTGGCGCCGTCGGGCCGCAGATCCACACTGAGGATGCCGGCCGATCGACGCAAGACCAGCTCCAGCTCTTCGGGTTCGTAGAACTCCATGTGCGCGGTGAACCCGAAGCGATCGCGCAAGGGGCTGGTCAGCGCGCCAGAACGGGTAGTGGCTCCGACCAGCGTGAAAGGGGCGATCTCCAGCGGGATCGAGGTGGCACCGGGACCCTTGCCGACCACCACGTCGACCCGGAAGTCCTCCATCGCGAGGTAGAGCATCTCCTCGGCGGGCCGAGCCACCCGGTGGATCTCGTCGATGAACAGCACGTCACCCTCAACGAGGTTGGACAGCATCGCGGCGAGATCTCCGGCGCGTTCCAGCGCCGGTCCCGAGGTAATCCGGATCGCGCTGCCCAGCTCCGCAGCGATAATCATCGCGAGGCTCGTCTTTCCCAGCCCCGGCGGGCCGGACAGCAGCACGTGGTCCGGCGCGGCACCGCGCCGCCGGGCGCCTTCCAGCACCAGTTCCAGCTGCTCACGGACCCGGGCCTGGCCGATGAACTCGGGTAGCCGGCGTGGTCGCAGGGTGGTTTCCAGCTCCACGTCCGCCGGGTCGACCTCAGCCGACAGCGGCGACTCGGTAGTCACCGGTTGCGCCCCAGCCGGGTCAGTGCACTGCGCAGGATCCCCGAGGTGTCAGACGTGTCGTGAGACTCCCCGTTGGAGTCGGAAAGTACGGCGTCCACAGCTTGCTCAGCCTGCCGGACCGCGAACCCGAGGCCGACCAGCGCCTCGGTCACCTGAGTCCGCACCGCCCCACCGGCGCCTGCAGCCGGTCCCGGTGCGGTCGGCCCCGCTTCCCCCACCTTGTCTCGTAGCTCCACCACGAGCCGCTCCGCACCCTTGCGGCCGATCCCGGGCACCCGGGTGAGCACGGTGAGGTCTCCCTCAGCGAGCGCGGTGCGCAGGGAGTCCGGCTCGAGAACGGCGAGCATCGCCAGCGCGAGCCGCGGTCCCACTCCAGAGACGGTCTGCAGCAGCACGAACAACTCCCGAGCCGCACCGTCGGCGAAGCCGTACAGCGTCAGCGAGTCCTCACGGACAACCAACGACGTGGCGAGCCGGGCTTGCTCGCCGTGCCGCAAGGTGGCCAGCGTCGCGGGAACGGCGCGTACCGCCAGCCCGACGCCGCCGACCTCGATCACGGCATGGTCCAGATCCACGGACAACACCTGCCCGCGCACCGAAGAAATCACTCGGCAATCACACCTCTCCCGACTTGCGGGCCGCAGCGGCCAAGCGTGCGCGGTGGTTTCGAGCGAGCTCCGCGGCGTGGGCGCGCGCCTGCACCAGGCGTTCCGTCATCGGGGCTCGCCACAGATGACAGATTGCCAGTGCCAGCGCGTCCGCGGCGTCAGCCGGTCGCGGCTTGGCTGGCAGAGCGAGCAGCCGAGTGATCATGGTCGTTACCTGCTCCTTGCCCGCCCGGCCAGAGCCGGTGACCGCCGCTTTGATCTCGCTGGGGGTATGGAAGGCGACCGGCAGGCCCCGCTGGGCTGCGACCAGGGCTACTACCCCGCTGACCTGCGCGGTGCCCATCGCGGTTCGCACGTTGTGTTGGCTGAACACCCGCTCCACTGCAACGACGTCCGGACGGTGCTCGGCCACCCAACGCTCCACGACATCGGCCACTGCAACCAGCCGCACACCGAGGTCCACCTCAGGGGCAGTACGCACGACGTCGACAGCCACGCAGCTGACTGCCCGCCCGCGGCCGCCGTCGACCACGCCGAGTCCGCAGCGGGTGAGCCCGGGGTCCACACCCAGCACCCGCACGGACACCTCCTCAGATGGAGAACATGCGTTCGAAGCTTAACCGCGTTATAGCGCTCCCAGGTGGCGACACCCCGCCTCAAGCGATACATCGCCCGCGAGATCTACCAGATCATCACGTCCCCACTCGTACACAGCCGTCGCCGCGGGCGGCCAACGCTAGCGTTCGAGCAGCGGCTCCCCGGGTAGGTCGGCAATCCCGTCGCCAGCGAGGGCGGCCGCGGTGGCGGCGACGTCCACCAGCCTCGGGGGCCGCGTGGGCGTCCGTGCCCGCGACGCGCCGGGCACCACCAGCGCCCAGGCGTCCGCGGTGTGGTTGCCGGAGCGACCGCTGCCCGAGCCCTGGCGCCGCACGGTGCCGAACCGCTCCGACTGGACATATCCGAGCCGGGTTGCGGGCCGCTCACTCCATCGGACGATTAAGTCGGGGAGCCGGTCGGCGTGCGCGCCGGTACCGAACGTGTCGGCGACGCGTTCCACCGACTTGACCGAGGCAGCGCCGTCCGGGTCGCGGAAGGTGAGCAGCCCGGTGGCGATCTCATCCATCAGTGACTCGGCCTCGGCGGGGGCAACGATACCGTCCCGCTCGCGTCCACACAGGTTGAGCCGCACATAGCCCTGGTTGTCCGCGGGCTGGGCAAACGCCCGGGTGCTGTTCCAGTCCTGGCCGCGCGACTCGAGGCGGGCCGTCAGCTCCAGCGCAACCCGGGTGGGCAGCGCAGCCGCTACCCGCGCGCGGAGGCCGGTCGGCACCGCCGCCCGCAGCTTCCAAAGCCAGCCCGCCCCGCTATCGGGCCGGGCTCTCCCGAGCAGGACCGCGTCGAGCATCGCCGGCAACAGGTCGGTCCGGCTCGTGTTGACCTCCATTCCGACCGGTGACACGACGATCACGTCGGCGTCGTCGGGTAGCGCGGCCAGAACGCGGTCGAACGCCGCGTCGACGGTCTGATAGACCTCCCCGAGCGCGCCGGCGAGCACCCGGCGGGTGGCGTCGTCAAGATCCTCGTCAACCTGGGACAGGTCCCATAACTGGTGCCCGGCTATATGAGGAGCGCTGAAGGTCAGCCAGGTTAGATCGAAGCGGTCGCCGGCCAGCAAGAGGGTCGCGGCGTCGGCGGCCCTCCCGGAGGCGGCCAGCAGATCACGCCGCCATCGCAGCAGGTCGCGCGTGGAGCTGCGCCCGAAGACGTCCTCCACGGCCGCCGGCGGTCCGAACAACCGCTTGAGCCGGCCCTGGGCTTCCGGCGGGGACGACCAAGGCTGCAGCACCACCCGGTTGGTGAACTGCCAGCCGCTGACCACCGTGCCGGCCGGTGCCGTCCGTGGTGGGCGGCTTTCGTACGGGTCGAGGGCGAGGGTGTGCAGGCCCGCGCCTCGCTCAGCCAACCGCTCCCAGACCGGCGGTGGGGCCTCGAATGCCGTGGTGTAGCGCACGCGCTGGTCCGACGCGGACCACTGGAACGGGAAGACCAGGCCGTGGTCGGTGATCTCCGTGCCGCTGTAGAGGGTGTGGAAGGCGCCCCCCGCGAAGTGCGTGGCCGGGGTCTCCAGATCGTGCCAGACACCGCGTTCCCGCAGACCCGCGAGGGTCGGAAGCCGTCCCTCGGCGAGCATGCGCTCAAGGAGCGAGATGCTCGCCGCGCCGAACTGCAAGACCGTCAGCATGTCCATTCCTCCGTCACGACCGTTACTGGATGCCCGCCGTCGTTCGCCGACGCACGCACCGCGGCGGCGGCCGCCATGACCGCGACTCCGGCGCCGGCTCGAGCCCGGCGAGCGCCTCGACCTGCCGCCGGTTGGCGGCGGTGGCTTCTCGACGAGCACGGGGACGCCGGCGGTGGCCGCACTGCGCGCTTCGGCCAGGTGGGTCGAGGCCGGGGTGGCCAGCACAGCCGTCGACTGGGATCTCCTGCAGCAGTGCCAACGCCGTAGGCGCTGCGCGCCACCCTGAGGGCGTGAAAATAGGTCAGTTGCCCACGCGTGATGGGCCTGCGTGCGCCGGCAGCAGAACGGATCGTGGCCACCCGTTCGAAGCACAGGCGCTCCGCCTGTGGCCCGTTCGCGGCGGTGAGACCCGCCGGTGTTGCGCTGATGACCACGATCCCCGGTCGGGGCTGTTGGCTATGCGTGGTCAATCTGGCGTTCCTCGTGTGGGGTGACCTCGTCCAATGTCTTCTGGAACCAGTCGATGGTGCGGTGCAGCCCGTCGGTGAGGCCGATGGCGGGCGTCCAGCCAAGCAACCGGCGGGCCAGCGTGATGTCGGGTTGGCGGATGGTCGGGTCGTCTTCTGGTTGGGGGACATAGCTCAGAGGGCTGTCCGATCCGACCAGGTCGCGGATCAGCACGGCCAGTTCCTTGATGGAAACCTCGCACGGGTTGCCGATGTTCATCGGGGCCCCGTAGGTGGAGTGCAACAGGCGCAGGCAGCCCTCCACCAGATCGTCGACGTACTGAATCGAGCGCGTCTGGCTGCCGTTCCCGGCCACCGTCAACGGCTCCCCGCGCAGGGCCTGACGGATGAACGTCGGCACGGCCCGCCCGTCACCAGGCCGCATCCGAGGACCGTGGGTGTTGAAGATGCGGGCGATCGCCGTGTCGACACCCTGCGTGCGGCGGTAGGCCATCGTCAGCGCTTCGCTGAACCGCTTGGCCTCGTCGTAGACGCCCCGGGGACCGACGGGGTTGACATGGCCCCAGTAGCTCTCCGGCTGCGGATGGATCTGCGGATCCCCGTAGGTCTCCGACGTGGACGCCAGCAGGAAGCGGGCCTTCTTGTCCTTGGCCAGGCCCAGCGTGTGCAGCGTCCCGAGCGACCCGACCTTCAGGGTCTCGATCGGCATGCGCAGGTAGTCGATCGGCGAGGCGGGGGACGCGAAGTGCAGGACCGCATCGACGTCGCCGACGACGTGCACGAAGTCGGTAACGTCGGCCCGGATCAACCGGAATGGACCCACGTCCGCGAGATGCGCGACGTTGCTTGCTGATCCTGTGCAGAAGTTATCCAGGCACAGCACGCTGTAGCCCTCGAGAAGGAGGCGTTCGCATAGGTGAGAGCCCAAAAAGCCGGCGCCTCCGGTGACGACCGCCCTCGGTCGTGGCACGACCAGCTACCGCGGCGACGCGGAATGAAAGGGCAAGCTGATCCTATGGCGTGCACATGACATCAGTAACACCTCGCGGGGACCAAGCCCCCCTACGCCTACAAAATCGCCGGATGAAGGGAATCTGTTACAAAATTGCTGTGGGACCGCAGAAAGTTGCTGATCAATTACATTGCGCGAACGCCGGGAATCCATCTGTTTCGGCAGCGAGCGGCTGCGTCGGCTCGAGTCCGACGTCCTCATGCCTGCGGGGATCGGCATGGCCATGGTCGCCAACCGCGACGTGCACGAGGCTCACTGAGCGTCAACCGCAACCGACCGCAACGCTGGATTCCCCACGTTGCTTGTACGGGGCGGCGAACTCAGCCTTCGCGACGACGTCGGCGAGGCCGGAATGGTCAGGCACCTAGGCGTGTCCATGCAATAGCTATCAGCAGACACCGCTTCCATAGACTGACGCAGCGAAGTAGCGCACTGGCGTGTGTCACCGTTCCCTGATCCGAGGCGTGGCATCGTCTCGAGCAGTACGTCAATCGGATTTAAGCTGACCATGCCCAGTTAAACAGACGGCTGCGACCGATGCGCAGTCTGAAGACCGGCGTCGGCGCCAGGACTGTCCTCGTCGGGCATGCCTTCATTCAGAACATCCGCCGTGGCCACTACGAACGCGCTGCCGATGCTCCGCCGAAGCTCCGCGTCACGGCGCCTTTCGATGAGATCGCTCAAGCGGTTTGGCCCGAACCACCAGCGACTCACGGCGACTGCGATCAGACAATGCAACAAAGTCCTCCTGACTGTTTGGTGGCCGGAAAACGAGGGGCCCCTCCGTCAGCGGGTGGCGGTGGACGCGCCAGCCTCGGAGCGCCGCCGTATTGTGATCGTGTAAGCGTCCTGTTCGAACGGGGCGGCCAACGCATAGACCTGGACGTGGGGATCCACCGAAGGAACGGTCAGCAATTGCTGCACTGACTGCGTGCGGCCTACCTTGCCGAACACTCCACCCAACAACGGCTGCCAGTCGAATTCGGTGAGGCCGGAGAGCGCCTCATCGCCCTGTAGCACCGCGTAGCGGGGCGGCTCCGTGATGCCGTGGAGAATGCGGGGTTGGCGCTGGCACGGGTAGTTGAAGGCGAGCCTCCAGGCGAGCGCGACCGGCGCTTCGGCCGGCAGCAGCTCGTTGAGGACCACCGGACGCTGCACTGACGGCGTGGAGAAAGCCAACCAGCCGGTCCGCCCAACGCTCGCATCGACTGCCTTCAGCCGCACCAGGTCGGTCTCTGGCGGCGGGTTCAGACGCAACGTCCGCCAGGACGGGCTGCGAGCAGTGTCCCTCAGCGCCTCGGTGCCCAGCGCGACGACCTCATCACCGGAGCTTGTGCCATATACCGCGGTCAGTTTATTGGCCCCGAAGAGTTGCCCGGCAGCCAGCACCGTGACGGCGGCTCCCCCTTCGAGCCGGCTCGGCAACCGGTACCACACAGTGGTCATCTGGCCCCTGGTCGAGTTTCCGTCGATGCCCAGGCTGCCCCAGACCTCCGCCGCACCCGGTCCCTGTGGCCGGTTGGCCGAGTAGTAGCCGCCGCCGGCGACGAACGCCTCAGACCGGGGCGGGACCGGCAACCCGATCGCCGGCGGGAGGGGTCGCGCGGTCGTCGGGTCGAGCACCCGGATCACGCCGGCCGCACCGCACCGCTCTCCCATCGGGTCGTCCAGCCCTCGCGCCCACACTGACTCGGACGGCACCCCACGAAGCGCGGCTGATCCGAACGTGCCGACGGTGTACACGATGGTGCCTGTCAGCGACAGGACGACGACGATCGGCACGGCGCGCAGCACGTTGAGCCGGACGTCGCGGATACCGATCAGATGGCCCCGGGCGACGAGCCCACCGGCGACGAGCGCCACGACGAGCAGCCAGAGCAGCGGCTGGTCCAGGTCGACGTTCAGCACGGCGGGAGGCCTATCCGGCCGCCGGATCCCGTCGAGCCAGGCGTAGGGCCACTGATTCGGGCCATGCCAGCCAAGCGCGATCGCCGCGATGGCCGACCCGACCGACACGACGAGCAGCCCAATGGGCGGGCGAGCACCCTGCAGAACCTGGCGCCCGAGCGGCACTGCCATCACCAGCAGCAGACCCAGAAACGCTGACCCGACGCCGGCGAGGGCGCCGAAGTGGTGAGTCCACTTGGACGGAGTGATCCAGAGGGCGAGGAACGCCAGCGCGGTGGTGGACCCGGCCAGCCACAGCGGCGTCGGCAGCGCGACCCGTCGGATCCGCCACAGCGGGCTCGGCAGCGCGAACCGCCGGACCCTCGCCGCCACGGCGAGCACCGCAAACCAGACCAGCGCCACGAGGCACAGGAGCACCGCTGCGCGCTTCGCGTAGTTCCCCATCGTGAACTGACTGACCAGCCGAATGTAGCGCTCGAACTCGTCTGTCCAGCCCTGTTGCGGGATCGCGCTCAGGAAGAGCGCCTGCCCACGCATGAAGTCCCGCAGTGCGCCGTCGGCGAAAGCGACGAGCGGGGCGAGCATGCCCCCCGAAGTCACCGCGAGGGCGCGCAAGGCGGTGCCCCGGTGGTCGCCTGAAACCTGGATCAGTCGCAGCAGCAGCGGTAGGCCAGCAAGCAGCGGTGCGAGGGCGGTGAATCCGGTCGTATGGGCGGCGACCGCGAGCCCGGCTAGCGCGAAGGCTAGCCACGCGGCCACCAGCCGTCGACGGCGGTGAGCAACGAGCACTGCGAGCATCGTCGCGGCGCCGCACAGCGCCACGACGGGCTCCGGGCGCACTCCCATGTCGTACGGCACCCACCAGGCCACAAACACCACGCCCAGCGCCACGTGGGCAAGTGACACCACCCTGGGGCGGTCGGGCGCGAACTCCTCCATCGCGGCGTGGGCGAACCACCGCAGCACCAGCCAGGTCAGCACCCCGCACACCGCGGCCGGGACGCGCTGCACCACCGGCGCGAGACCCGCGAGCTGCTGCCACCAGGCCAGCGCTTGGTAAACCCAGGTGAACGGTGTGAAGTTCTGGTCGTAGAACTGGTAGTAGTTGCCGACCTCGCCGGACAGCGCGGCATTGCGCGCCATCGCGGTGAAGTAGCCGTCGTCGTCGGTGGCCGGTGCGACAAACATCCACCCGAGGATGACGGCCGGTACCACCACGTCCATCACGCGCGGCTGGGCGGTCCCACGCCGCGGCGCGCGTGCCACCCCACGGTCGACCAGCATCAGCAGGAGCGCCGTCGCCAGCAGCGCGACCACGAGCAGCGCGGTGATCGCGCTCTTCAGCGGTGTCGGGCTGCTGGTGAACTCGTCGTCAACGCGCAGGGTGACAGACAGCTCGCCGGCGTCGTCCTGCAGCGGCCCGGTGACCGACGAGGTCAACAGGTCCACGTCGGGGAGCTGCTCAGCCTGCGCGCGCACCAGCTCGACACCGTCGCGGGTGATGACAAGCTCGGCGTTGTCCGGACCGGCCACGGCACTCGGGTCCGGTGTGGCGGCGGGGTCCGCGCGTTTGGGCGATGACCGTACGAAGCTGGGCAGCCCCGCGCTGCGGCCCGTGACAGCGTAGTTGCACGGACCATTGCCGAGCGGTTCGTCGAGCAGCACCCGGTCCAGCGCGCGCACCTGCAGGCGGTCGGCGGCCGCGTGCACGACCAGGCCCAGCGCGCGCGACTCCGGCAACCGCGGCCGCACCGTTGTCAGCACAACACCACCGGCGGTCTGCGCGCGCCGGGCAATATCGCAGCTGAACTGCACATTCATCTGCAGGGGTCGGTACGCCGTCAGCATCAGCAGCGTCGACTCGGGGCGGTCGGCGTCGCGCGGCCAGCTCACTGTCGGCTCGTTCACCCAGACCGGCGCAAACGGCAGGAGCAGCGCGCAAAAGACCGCGACGAGGCCGGCCAAGGCGGCGGCCGGCATTGTCCACCCACCACGGCGGGGCGCCGGTGTTTCCGGCGACGCCTCTTCTCGCGCTGAAGTCATGCCGCGACCACCCCCTGCGAGCGGGCCCCGGCCGACTCGAGTAGTGCCGACGGCGACCTCGGTGAGCTCCGCGAGGATGAGATCAACTCGACGTTAACGTCGTCGAGCAACCCCGTTGTTTGACCCAGGCGCTCCGTGATCGGGGGCGGAACCGGAGAACCGACTGCGGCGGACGCGGACCTGCGCGACGCCGTCGCGGCGCTGGCCAGCATCCGCGTGACGACAAGCTCCGCATGGCCGTCGACCGGACCAGCCAGTGTGCCGCGGTGACACAGCAGGGCGTCGCCGCAGTCCTCGTGCTCTCGTGCAGCACCTATCGCCGTCGCCTCACGCGAGGACTGGTGTATCGCCAGGGGTGCCGCCCGACTCGCCACCTGGCGTAGCCCCAGCGCCGCCACCCGACTCGCCACCTGGCGTAGCCCCAGCGCCGCCACCCGACTCGCCACCTGGCGTAGCCCCAGCGCCGCATCCCGGCTCGCTACCTGGCGTAGCCCCAGCGCCGCCGCC
>DASVWA010000296.1:0-1947 GCA_036389855.1 Pseudonocardiaceae bacterium | reverse complement strand
GATGGGATTGAACCGGGCGGGTGGGTGTTTGTCGGTGTTACGTCAGCCACGCCCAGATGCGGTGTAGTGCCAGACGAGGTAGCCGTCGAGCATGCAGATCAACACGTGGGTACGGATCCGGCCTTCCTGCTAGCGAGGGCTTGGCGTAGTTCGGGTGGTGCTTGGGGTTGATCAGCGGCGGTGAGAGGGACGAGGAGCCGGTTGTAGATTTTGGTGTAGAACACGGCGATGCGGATGCCCTCGGGTGTGAGCTGGTAGCGGTTGGTGTGGGGTAGGCGGCGGATGAGTCCGGTCAGGCGCAGCCGGCGCAGGTCGTAGGTCATCTGGCCGGAGCGGTAGTCGCTGCCGAGCAGCCCGGTGATCAAGACCCGCAGGTTCTTGTTGGTGAAGCCGGTCGCGGCGAGCAGCGTTTGGCACAGGGCGCCGGTCAGGGCCATGACCCGAGGATCGCCGAACCTCAGGGCTGGGGTCCTCCGCCCCTTCGCATCCACGGTGGGGTGCGCGATCCGCTCAAAGGCTGGACTCGCAAGGACACAGCCCTGACCGACCCGTTCAGCATGCAGGATCCGCTGGTTACAGGCACGGGCTTTGGCCTGGAGCTCGTCGAGGTTGGGCAGGCGGGCTTGGCAGCCCAGGTCGCGGGGACTGTTGATGACGGTCTGGATGCGCATCGCGCGGCCGTCTTTGAGGTACTGCTTGATCCGGGAGTGCTTGTAGAACACGTTGACGATCACCCCGCCGTTGTCGCGACGGTCGATTGCGGTACGAAAAACTCCGGGGGTGTCACGCCGCACCCGTCGACCGAAGATGATCTCGACATTGTGTGGGCGACCGATGTCGAGGTTGTCGGCAATCAGGGCCTCGAAAAAACCGCGGGCATGCCGAGGTGCATCAAAGACCAGAGTGCGGGAGACCTCGATTTGCCGCATCGAGGCCTCCCACCAGTAGCCGGCATCCCGGTCGGTGTCGCTCAGCGGCAGTGGCAGCCGGGCCAGCCACCGTTGGACGAAGACGTTGATGGCGCCAGGACCCAGCCGATCACAGATGTCCTGCAGCGCTGCCGGATCATCGGTGGCCGCGAACCCATTGGACAGTTCGGTGAAGCCGATCCCGGCCTGGGTAGCTTGGCGTTTAGCCCACTCATGCCCGTTGAGCCAGATCTTGGCCGGATAGGGAAAGTAGCTGCAGACCTTAATGAAGGCGGGCCCAAAATCGGCATCCCACAAGTAGAAGTAGTACACACTCACCCGCCGGTCGGCCTTGGTGAACCACCACTGCACCGCCCCCGTGGGCGTCTGGCGCTCATAGGCAGTCCAGACCCGCTGGAACTCCTGAGCCACCCCGATCGCCGCCACCCCCGACTGACCAGTCGCTGCTTGGCGGTCCAGGTGCGGGCGCATCAGCTCCAGCTTGGCGCCGACGTCATCTTTGCCGAACTTCACCCACGGGATGCCGTTGGCCTCGGCGAAAGACGCCACCGCCCGACGGAACCGCTGCCCGATCTGGTTGAACAACGCAGGAGACGCAAACGGGTAACCCAAATGCCCCGACAAAAACGCCACCACCTGCGCGCTGGTCTGCAACTTCGGGACGTAGGCGTTGAGATAGACCCGATCCAGACACTGAATATCCAACGCCACATGCCCATCCAAAACATCGTTGACTGTCACCAGCTGCGTGCCCATGACGCCTCCCCCGCATCCATGGCTACGCAGCCGAGCATGTGCCCACCGCAGGGGACAGCACCAGAGCAACCACCCTGCTAGGCGGTCCGAGGCGACGCCTCACTGGTACTGCAACGGCAGTTCGAGGTCATGGTGGACGGTGACCGTGGCGCCGGTAGTGGCAGGCACGGGCTTGGTGTTGGCGGCGTCTTCGCCAGTTCGACCAGGTGATCGTGGTGGTGACGCAGGCGATCGGCGTGAGGACGAGAGCGGCGAGCAGGCG
>DASVWA010000295.1:0-7683 GCA_036389855.1 Pseudonocardiaceae bacterium | reverse complement strand
TCAATTGCACTGGTCACCTCGCTGATCACACTGACCGGCAGGCCCGCCAACAGGGCAACCCGCCGCCGCAGCGACTGGGTGAAGTCCAGCTCCCCGCGCATCGCGGCGGCGGTGATCGCGCTCACCTCAGCCCCGCAACCGGCGCGTTCGGCGAGCATCTCGATCACCTCCCCCTGCACCAGGGTCGAGTCGACGTCGAAGACCACCAGGCGTTTGGCCCGGCGAGCGATACCAACCCGCTCGACGGCAAGGTCGACCTCACCACGAGCGGCAACCCGTACCAGCGTGGCGCGCAACGCGGTATCGGCGCCCTCCCGGTTGCCGTTGCCCGGGACCGATACGAGCAACTCAAGTCCGGTAACCGGGTAGTCGGCGATGCGCCGGATCGCGTCGATGTTGATGTCTAATGCAGCGAGCGCACGGGTCGTCTCGGTGAAGGCACGAGCCGTCACCGGCCGTCCCAGCACCAGCACGACGTGCGTGGACCCGCGGTTGCTCACGCCCACCTCACCGGCGCCGACCTCAACGTCCACGTGCATGCCGATGCTGGCCATAGCCTGCTCGGCTGCCTCCTGCAGATCGTCCGGATCGGCCGTGGTCTCCACCAGTACGCCAAGGATGATCCGGCCCCGGATCACGACTTGCTCGACGTCGAGGATGTGCACGCCATGCCTGGTCAGCGCGGAGAAGATCATCGACACAACACCGGGCTTGTCCCGGCCGGTCACCGTGACCAGCAAAGTGGTCCGTGGGCTGACCGTCACTTTTCGCGCGGGTCAGTACTACCGGTATCGCCTTGCTCAACGGCCTGCGCCATGACCTCTTCCGGCGCTGCCGGGTGCCCGGAACCGCCGATGTGCGCCTCGGTTCGCATCCGTTCAGCCATGTGCGGGTAGTGCAGCTCGAAGGCCGGTCGCTCGGAGCGGATTCGGGGCAGTTCGGTGAAGTTGTGCCGCGGCGGTGGGCACGAGGTCGCCCACTCCAGCGAGTTGCAGTAACCCCACGGGTCATCGACGGTGATGATCTCGCCGTAACGGTAGCTGCGGAACACATTCCACAGGAAAGGCAACGTTGAGGCACCGAGGACGAAGGCGCCGACTGTGGACACCATGTTTAGCGTGGTGAACCCGTCACTGGGCAGGTAGTCGGCGTAGCGGCGGGGCATTCCCTCGTTACCCACCCAGTGCTGCACCAGGAAGGTCAGGTGGAAACCGATGAACGTGGCCCAGAAGTGGAACTTGCCCAGTGGCTCGTTGAGCATCCGGCCGGTCATCTTCGGGAACCAGAAGTAGATCCCACCGAAGGTAGCGAACACGATTGTACCGAAGAGCACGTAGTGGAAATGCGCCACCACAAAGTAGGTGTCGTTGACGTGGAAGTCGATCGCCGGAGCGGCAAGTAGGATGCCGGACAAACCACCGAAAAGGAAGGTTACCAAGAATCCGATACTGAACATCATCGGCGTTTCGAATGTGAGCTGGCCTCGCCACATTGTGCCGATCCAGTTGAAGAATTTCACCCCGGTAGGCACCGCGATGAGGAAAGTGGTGAACGCGAAGAAGGGAAGGAGTACCGCACCGGTAGCGAACATATGGTGCGCCCATACCACCACTGAGAGTGCAGCGATCGCCAGGGTCGCGAACACCAGGCCCTTGTACCCGAACAGCGGCTTGCGGCTGAACACCGGAAATATCTCCGACACGATGCCGAAGAACGGCAGCGCCACGATGTAAACCTCGGGATGACCGAAGAACCAGAACAGGTGCTGCCAGAGGATTGCGCCTCCGTTGGCCGGGTCGAACACATGCGCTCCGAGCCGTCGATCGGCTTCCAGCCCCAACAAAGCCGCGGTCAGGATCGGGAAGGCAAGCAGCACGAGCAGCGACGTGACCAGAATGTTCCAGGTGAAGATCGGCATCCGGAACATCGTCATCCCGGGCGCTCGCAGGCAAATGACCGTGGTGATCATGTTGACCGCACCCAGGATGGTGCCTAGCCCGGCGAGTACCAATCCCATGATCCACAGGTCTGCACCCACACCCGGGGAGTGAACGGCGTCGGACAGCGGGGTGTAGGCGTACCAGCCGAAGTCAGCAGCGCCGCCTGGTGTGAGGAATCCGCTGATCGTTATGAGGCCACCGAAGAGAAACGCCCAGTAGGAGAAGGCATTGAGCCGTGGGAAAGCGACGTCCGGGGAGCCGATCTGCAGCGGGAGCACCAGGTTGGCGAAAGCGAACAGGATCGGAGTGGCGTAGAGCAGCAGCATGATCGTGCCGTGCATGGTGAACAGCTGGTTGTACTGCTCGTTGGACAGGAACTGCAGGCCCGGCTGGGCCAGCTCGCCACGCATCAGCATGGCCATGCTGCCCCCGATGAAGAAGAAACCCATCGAGGTGACCAAATAGAGCATGCCGATCACTTTGTGATCAGTCGTGCTGAAGATCCCCAACAGCTTTGAACCCTTGACCGTGGTACGCACCGGGCGCGGACGTGTCACGATCGGCTGGGGCGCAACGGCCGTCACAAGTTGCCTCCTGGCTGCCTCGCGGTGCACTGGGCACCACCGTGCACGCTACCGGCCCGCGGTGACGACGTCATCGCGGGCTCCCGCAGATAGTAGCCGCAGCGCTGCCCTACGCACCGGTGCCCTCAGGCCGTCTCCCGTCGCGCGGCCCGCTTCCGGCGCACCTCGTCCATGTCCAGTGCTCGAGCACGACCCACCAGCTCCTCTAGCGCCTGCTGTGGCAGCGCGCCCGATTTGGCGTATAGCACCAGACCTTGCCTCATGACGACGAGCGTGGGAATCGACAAGACCCGGAATGCGGCGGCGAGTTCACGCTGCGCCTCCGTGTCCACTGTGCCGAACACCGCGTCAGGATGATTCTCCGATACCTCCTCGAAGACGGGCCCGAAGGCCCGACACGGTCCACACCACGACGCCCAGAAATCGATGAGCGCCAGTTCCGCTTCACCGACGGCGCCGATGAAGTTGTCCTTTGTCAATTCGATTATCGCCATGCCACCTCCGCTGAACGTTCTGGCCCTACGAAACACCGAGCGCCCCGGGGGTATTCCGACCACCCATCCACAGGCATCACCAGCTGTACACAAATGTGGATGCCGGCCATCAACGGCCCACCACTATCGTGTCGCGGGTGAGTCAGACGCCGATCTATGACCAGCTCCGCGGCCAACGAGTCAGCCGTGCCGTCCGCCCTGCCGAGGTGCACCTTCCGGTCTGTACGTACCCGGTGGGCGGCGAACAAGGAGCTGCAGTGGTGCGGGGACCGCGAACCGACCTACCGCCGGCAACTCACGCCCGGTAGCAGCGTCAGGCGCTGCGCTCGTCGACGTCGAGCAGGTGGGCAAGCAACCAGTGCACGACCTCGCGCACGAAGACCGCGCGGTTGGTAGCGCTCAGGATTTCGTGCCCGTCGTCGGGCAGCACGAGATAGCCGGGTGATGCGCCGCGATCCCGTAACGCGGCGACGAGTTGCTCGGCCTCGATGAGGGGCACGTTGGTGTCGCGGCCGCCGTGTACCACCAGCAGTGGGGCGCTCAGTTGCCCGATTCGGTGCATCGGTGACAGCTCGTGCAGCAGCTCAGCGTCTCGGCGCGGGTCGCCGTACCTGCTCACCGCCGCCGCCGCGATCCACGGCTCGGTGTGGGCGTAGAAGGTCTCGAAGTCTGTGATGCCGCAGAGATCGACACCGACCCGGAACAGCTCCGGGTACGTCACCATGGTGGCGACGGCCAGGTAGCCGCCGTAGGAGCGACCGGCGCAGCCGATCACCGCGGGGTGCGCCAGCCCCGCGTCCACCAGGTACCCGACCAGGTCGGCGACATCGTCGATAGCGGCGAACCGACGGTGGCCGACGTCGGCGTCGACGAAGGAACGCCCGAAGCCGGACGAGCCACGCACGTTCGGCGCGAACACGGCCACGCCGTAACCCAGCAACGCCTGGTAGAGCGGATTGAAAATGGGCCGCTCCTGTGCCTCCGGGCCGCCGTGCAACCAGACCAGCGTGGGCATCGCGCCCAGCGCGCCAGCGGGCCGGTAAAGCCACCCGCTCAGCTTGAGGCCGTCCCTGGCCCGCCACCGGTGTAGCTCCGGCCGGACCGGTGCGTCCGGTGACCATGACGGTGGCAGCGTGGGAGCCAACCGGATCGGTTGCGCCGCCGGGAGCGGGTAGCGCAGGACGTGGGGCGGCTCAGCGCTGGATTCCACGGCGAGTATCAGCGACCCACCGTCTTGAGCGAAGGCGCAGCCGGTGACCACTTCCGCGGGTGGCGCCGGCAGCGCACGACGCTCCCCCACCGCCAGGTCGACGAGCTCCAGCTCGCTGTGTCCCTCGACGTTCCATACCGCAACGACCGCGCGGCCGGTCGGGTCTAGGGCAAATTTTTCGAGCTCGCCCCCCTTGCGATCGGCGATGAGCTCGGCGGCCTCTGGATAGCCCGCGGCGACTCTCGGCAGCGCGAGCAGCGCGGCGAACTCACGATCGGCATCGGTATGCAGGTAGATCATGCGATCATCGGGGGCGAAGCGAGCGTCGGCGACGGTCGCGTCGGCGCCCAGCAGGTCCGTCGTGCTCCCGGCCCGGGTGTCGACCAGCAGCAAGCGGCGGGCGCCGCGGGAGCCGACGCGTACCACGGCGTAGCGCCCATCGTGGCTGAAGGTGCACACCGTCGCCGCCGGGCCGTTCGCTAGCTGACGGCGGCGCCCGGAGCACACGTCCACCGCGTAGGTGTCAAGGCCGGTCAGGTCCGCCGCGTTGCTCTCCGCGATGCCCACGATGTGCCCGCCGCGCTGCCAGCAGCCGATCGACGCCATCCCGGCCGGGATACCGGCGATGACCCGGGTATCCGAACCGTCCGGGCGCAGCGCACGGACCAGGGTCCGCTCGCCGCCACCGGGCGCTGTGTTCAGGCACAGCCACTCCCCGTCGGGGGACCAGCTCACCACCCGTACGTAATCCTCGCCGGTGTCCAGCCGCACCGGCTCGCCGGGCCGCACCAACGGGATCAGCCAGACTCCCGGCGTGCCATCGCGGTCGGAGACCACCGCGAGGGTGCAGCCGTCCGGGGACAGCGCGGGTGAGGTACAGGTCTCGACGGCGAGCCAGTCGAGGCCGGACAACTCGGCGGCGAGCCGAGCGCGGCGCCGCCGCGCGAAGCCGTTGACGTGCCCGGAGCTCGCCGCATCCACCTAGACCCCCTTGTCCTGCAGCCACATCTCCAGCAGGGCGACCTGCCACAAGGCGTTGGACCCCAGTGTGGTGCGCTCGGTGTTCGGATCCGCAAGCATGCGCTGCAGCCAGTCCGGGCGGAAGAGCCCGCGGTCCTTGGCCACCGGATCGGTAACCGCGTCGCGCACCCGGTCAAGGAACGAACCGGACAGGTGCCGGACTGCGGGAACCGGGAAGTACCCCTTGGGTCGATCGATGATCGAGTCAGGGACCACACCGCGACTGGCTGCCTTGAGTACGCCCTTGCCGCCCGCGGCAAGCTTGAGCTCGGGTGGGCAGGCGGCGGCGAGCTCGACCAGCTCGTGGTCCAGAAACGGCACCCGCGCCTCCACTCCCCACGCCATCGTCATGTTGTCCACTCTCTTGACCGGGTCGTCGGTCAGCATGGCCGTGCTGTCCAGGCGCAACGCCGCATCGAGCGCCGTGTCAGCGCCGGGAGCACCGAAGTGCATGTCGATGAATGCACGGCTGTAGTCGGCGTCGGCTAGCCACTCCGGCTCCAGCAGTTCGGCCAGCTTGGCGTGTGGGCGGTCCACGAACAGCTCCGCGTAGGCCGCCGCGGCATGGTCCCGCGGCACGCTGGCAAGCGGTGGATGCCAGTTGTAGCCGGCGAATATCTCGTCTGCACCCTGCCCGGACTGCACCACGGTCACCGAGCGGGAAACCTCCTCGGAGAGCAGGTAGAACGCGACACAGTCATGGCTGACCATCGGTTCACTCATCGCCTGGATGGCCGCGTCCGCTGCCGAGAGCAGCCGATCCGACTGAACCATGATCTTCTGATGATCGGTGCCGAAGTGTGCCGCGACCTGGTCGGAATAGAAGAACTCGTCCCCGGATTCGCCGCCGGCGGCCTCAAACCCGACGCTGAACGTGCGCAGCCCCTGCTGACCGCCCTCGGCCAGCAGCGCCACGACAAGGCTGGAGTCGATGCCACCGGAAAGCAAGATTCCCACCGGAACGTCGGCAACCATGCGCCGCTCCACGGCGAGCCGCACTGCATCCAGCACAGCGCCCGGCCAGTCCACAATATGCAGAGCATCTCGGCCACGACCAGCACCCCCTCGCGTGAACGCCGGCCGCCAGTACTCCCGGTCCTCTTGACGGCCATCCGGATGCACGGTGCGAACCGTGGCCGGTGGCAGCTTCTCCACCCCGGCCAGAATCGTGCGGGGAGCCGGCACGATGGAGTGAAAACTCATGTAGTGGTGCAGCGCCACCCGGTCGATCGCAGTGTCCACCTCACCCGCGGCGAGCAGCGCCGGCAGCGTCGAGGCGAAGCGCAGCCGCTCACCGGTCTTGGCGAGGTACAGCGGTTTGATCCCGAGCCGGTCGCGGCCGAGCACCAGCCGCCCGCTATCGCGCTCGAGCACGGCGAAAGCGAACATGCCGAGGAAGTGGTCGACGCACCGGGTGCCCCACCGGTGATATGCCTTGAGCAGCACCTCACTGTCTGAGTCGGAAAAGAACCGGTAGCCGGCGGCGCGCAGCTCTGAGCGCAACTCACGGTAGTTGTAGATTAAGCCGTTGAACACGGTGGTAAGTCCGAGCTCGGGATCGACCATGGGCTGCGCGGCCCGGTCCGACAGATCGATGATCTTCAGCCGGCGGTGGCCGAGCGCGATGGCGCCGCCAGCGTGGATGCCCCAGCCGTCGGGGCCGCGACGGTGCAACGCGGCGGTCATCGTGGTAACCGCCCCGACGTCAGCCGACTTCTCGTCGAATCTGATTTCGCCTGCGATGCCACACATCAGGGCGCTCCTCTCAACGCAAGATCCAGGTGTCCTTCGCGGCGCCGCCCCGGTACAAGTTCACGATCATGCTTCCGCTGGCGGCGTCGACGGGACCGGCACTGAGCAGGGCGATCGCCCCGTCCTCATCCCCGTGCCCGCAGCCATACCGCGGGCTTGCAGCCGCTCCAGCACCCGGAACATCCGGCCGTAGTGCGGGCACAACCCGGCCGTTGGCCTCCGCTGCTTGGTCATAGCGAGCACCGTGGCCGCCGGCATCGAGGTAGCCGTCAAGCAAGGCCGGCGTCGTCGGCACCATGGGCGGCGGGTCGCGGTACAACGACTCGCCGCGAGTCTGGGCGACGAGAGCGCCAACCACGTCGGTGAGCTCGCCGCGACGGCCGAACATCCGGCGTTGACGGGCCGCGGAGCTGCCCGCGGCAAGGGCTCGTTGGACAGTTCAAGCACCTGTTTCCAGTCGCCGAATGCCTCCAGCTCCGGTCGAAAGTCGCCGACCAGCCCTTCGTCTGGTGGTCCGGCAGTCGGCCAACGCTGCCAGATCATGCGGCGATAGCTGGCGTAACCGCTGTCGACCGCCCGCCAGTACGGCGAGCTGGCCGATAACGCGAGAAACGTCGGTAAGTGCAGCGCCACGTGCTGCACGACGGCGACCGCGACATCCCGATCGGGCACGTCGACGTGCA
>DASVWA010000294.1:0-4779 GCA_036389855.1 Pseudonocardiaceae bacterium | reverse complement strand
GTTTTCAGCGAAAAAACAACGTTCTGCTGTGTCTGTGCAGGTCAAGGGTTGCCTGACGGGGTCGCGGGGTCTGGGTCTAGCGTGGCTGCGGTCGCGGGCTGGCGGATGGTGGGGTGGTCGAAGTGGCCACGCGGGATGTGTTCTCCGAGCAGGAGCTGGCTCGGCTGCGGGGGTTCCCGGAGATCACCCGGGCGGAGCTGGTCCGGTATTTCACGCTGACCGGTGCTGAGGAAGAGTTCCTGGGCAAGTTCCTCGGCTCCCGCAATGTGCTGGGCGCGAGTGTGCAACTGTGCACGTTGCCGTGGTTGGGGTTCGTGCCTGATGAGGTCGGCTCCGCCCCGGAGGCGGCGGTGGACCGGCTGGCTCACCGGCTCGGTGTGCCGGCTGCGGAGCTGCGTGGTTATGGCGAGCGCGCACAGACCCGTACCGGTCATCTCCGGGAGATCGTGCGGTATCTGGGATGGCGTCCGGTCGGTCCGCCGGAGTGGAAAGAGCTCGATGAGTTCTTGTTCGCCCGGGCGATGGAACACGACTCGCCGAAGGTGCTGTTCACGTTGGCGTGCGAGTTCTTGATCTCTGAGCGGGTGCTGCGCCCCGGCGTGGTGCATCTGCTCGAGCACGTCGCCAGCGCGCGGGAGCGGGCCCGCCGGGAGACCTGGACGGTGCTGGCGCACCTGCTCACCGATCCCGCCCGCCGCGCGGGGCTGGATGCGCTGTTGGTGGTGGATCCGGAGTTGGGCCGTACCCCGCTGGCTTGGCTGGGAGCCGGAGCGACGACCTCGAGTCCGGCGGCGGTGAAGGCCGAGCTGGCGAAGTTGGCGTATCTGCGCGGGTTGGGTGCCCACACTCTGGAACTGTCGGCGCTCCCGGCGCAGCGCCGCCGGTTCCTGGCCGGGGTGGGCCGGCGGTTGACCGCCCAAGCGCTGACCCGCCGCGAACCCGAACGTCGCTACCCGATTTTGTTGACGCTGCTGGGTGAGTCGGTCGTGGACGTGCTCGATGAAGTGGTGCTGTTGTTCGACCAGGCGTTATCAGGGCGGGAATCGGCCGCCCAGACGCGTCTGACTGAGGAGTTGGCCGAGCGCGCTCGAAGTGGGGAGGACCGCCAGGCACTGCTGGATGAGATTCTCGTGATCACCCTGGACCCCGACATCGCCGATGAGGACGTCGGGGTCCTGGTGCGGGAGCAGATCGGGATGGACCGGTTGCGCGCGGCCTGGGCCGCCCGCCGCGAACGCCTTCCACGCGATCACGGGCATCTGGGCATGCTGCACGACTCGATGTCCTATGTGCGCCAGTTCGCCCCGCCGGTGCTCGCGGCGGTGCGGTTCGCCGGCGGCCCAGGTACCGAAGCGTTGATGGCCGCGATTGAGGTGTTGTGCCAGCTCTACGCCACCGGAACCCGCAAGGTCCCCGCCGATGCCCCCACCGAGTTCGTCCCGGTCCGCTGGCAGGGCTACCTGCGGACGGCCGCCGAAGCCGGGGACCTCACCAGCTACCGGCACTACTGGGAGCTGTGCGTGCTGCTGTCGTTGCGCGACGGGTTGCGCTCCGGGGATGTGTTCGTGCCCGGGTCACGCCGGTATGCCGACCCCACCTTGTGCCTGCTCACCGCCGAGCAGTGGGTACCCCGCCGGGCCGAGTACTGCGCCCTCGTGGACAAACCTCTCGATGCGGCGACCGCGATCGCGGTGACCACCGCTGAGCTGCACACCGCGCTGGCCGATCTGGACGCCCAACTCGCCGCCGGCCAACCCGGGCAAGTCCGCCTCAACGCCGACGGCGAGCTGATCATCCCACCGTTGACCGCCGAAGACGTCCCCACCGAGGCCGAAGCGCTGCGCGATGAGCTCGCCGCGATGCTGCCCAAGGTGCCGCTGGCCTCGGTCCTGGTGGAGATCGATGCCCGCACCGGGTTCACCGACCATCTCACCCACGCCGGCGGCAAAGTCAACAGGCCACCCGATCTGAAACGCAACCTGCTCTATGTGATCATCGCCGAGGCCACCAACATGGACCTGGCCGAGATGGCCGCCTCGGCGGGGGTGTCTGACGATGTGCTGGCCTGGACCGCCGAGTGGTACTTCCGCCCCGAAACACTGGAAGCCGCCAACGCCGCGATGGTCGGCTACCACCACCGACTCCCGATGGCGGCCGCGTTCGGCACCGGCACCCTGGCCTCCTCGGACGGGCAGCGGTTCCCGGTCAAGGGCAAGTCGATCACCGCCCGGCACCTGTCGCGGTACTTCGCCCGAGGCCAGGGCATCAGCACCTACACCGCGGTCTCCGATCAGCACGCCACGCTGGACACCAAGGTCATCGCCGCGACCGCCCCGGAAGGCCACATCGTTCTGGACGCGATCCTGGGTAACACCGACCCGCCGATCCTGGAACACGCGACCGACACTCATGGAGCCAGCCTGGCGAACTTCGCGTTGTTCGACCTGGTCGGCAAACAGCTCTCCCCGCGCATCCGGGACCTGGGCAAGATCACCCTGTGTCGGCCTGGGCCACGAGCGGAGTTCGAAGGCCGCTACCCGCACGCCGGGCCACTGCTCTCGCGCCGGCTCAACGACCAGCTCGTGACCGCCCGGTGGGACGATCTGCTTCGGGTCGCCGCGTCGGTGCACGGCGGGCACGCCACCGCCGCGCTGGTGGTCGGCAAGCTGTGCTCCTCCACGCGCCAACAGACCACCCTGGCGGCGGCGATGAAGGAATACGGCACCCTGCGCCGCACCCTCTACGCCGTCCGTTACTTGTCCGATGAGTCCTATCGTCGGCGCATCGGGCGGCAGCTGAACAAGGGCGAGAACCTGCACTCGCTGCGCCGCTGTCTGGCCTACGCCCACGAAGGCGCGGTGCGTCGGCGCCACCACACCGCGCAGGCCGAACAGATGTGGTGTCTGACCCTGACCACCAACGCCATCGTCTGCTGGATGACCGAGTACCACGGCCTGGCGGTGACCACCCTGCGAGACGCCGGCCGCCGGATCGACGACGAGGTACTCGCTCACATCTGGCCCAGCCACCACGAGAACGTCCACTTCTACGGCACCCACAGCGTCGACATCGCCGCCGAACTGGCCACACTGGACACCAACGGCTACCGACCACTGCGGATGCCCTCCAGGACTCAAGCAGTGGACCAGCACCGTCCGTAGGGATCCTTGTACGGACATTTCCTGTAAGTGACGCTCCAGCGGGCTGGAGGTCGTGGCTACGATGTCCTCCCGCTAGGGCGAGTTCGGGACGGTCCAGTTCGACGAATCCGATGTGGTCCGCGCCAGGCCCGCAGCGCACCGCAGCCCCTCGGCGTCGAGGACCTCGGGAGCGGTGGGCGGTCGAGGTGGCGCGTGGTGTGCTCGAACGGCCGGGTGTTCGCTCAGGCGGGCCACGGAGGCCGTCGCCGGGTTGCGGCTAGCTTCACACGACGGGCGCCAGCGTGGCGAGTCGTGTGACACGATTGAGTTGGAGTAACGTCACGTTCCGTGCTCAACAGCGACTACTCCGACCAGGTGTGCTCGATGGCGCGCTCTCTCGAGGTCGTCGGCGAGCGGTGGACGTTACTCATCGTGCGGGAAGTCTTCCTAGGCACCTGCCGGTTCGAGGAGTTCGTCGATAACCTGGGGATCACCCGGACCGTGCTGACCAACCGGTTGGACAAGCTCGTCGAGCACGGTCTACTCGAACGGCATCGCTACCACCAGCGGCCGGACCGCTACGAGTACCGCCCGACCGCGAAGGCCGGCGGGTTGCTCCCGGTGCTGGCGCACTTGATGCACTGGGGCGACGAGCATTACCCGCATCCCGTCGGACCACCGCGCCGGCTCCTGCACCACGGTTGCGGCGGCGAGTTGGAGTTCAGCTACCGGTGTCCGCGCTGCGAGACCACACCGGCCCCACACGAGGTGGACGCCGTGCTCAATCCCGCGCTGCGAGACATCGCAGGGATGCAGTCGTGATCCACGAGCAGGCCGCCTACCGGTTCGAGCTCTACGACGCGGAGCCCAACGCCGTGGCGAGGGCGCTCGCCGCCCTGCTGGATCAGAACGTGGCCAGGTGTCCCACACGTGCGAGGACGGCCCGGCGGATCCCTCGACCCGTCGTGGTGCACGACACCAACACCGACACGACCGCGACACTGGCCTGTGAGCAGGACCGGGCGACGGTGTACAACGACCTGGCCGGCCGTCCCAGCATCATCGTGCGGGCCGACACAGAACAACTGCGTGAGGCCTGGCATCTGCCGCTGACGGCCGAACCGCCGCAGGTGGACGGGGAAACGAGCGGCGAGCCGCCAACGGGCGGCGAGCCGGCAGCGGGCCGCCACATCCTCGGCCAGATCGCGGGTCGACGGATCCGAGTCATCGGCCTGCTGCGCCACCCGCTCACCGCCGGGCGGGTCCTCTCGTTGTTCTCGACGGCCGAGTAGATGCCGGCCTTGCGTCGAATCCTCGCTGACCGGGGCGTCCCCGCGCGGGTGCTCGCGGCGCGGGTCGTAGTGGTTGTTCTGCTCGTCCCGCTGGGCTTCTATCTCGTCCCCCGGGCGATCGCGCTGGTGGAGATACCGACCGCGTTCAACACCTCCCTTGTTCACGGCCGTGCCTACAACCCACGAATTCCCGTGATCGTCGAACACCAGCGGAATACCCTCGCGGCGCTCGCCGTCCTGGATCAGATCGATGCGGCCTTGGCCAGGGTTCGCCGCACCGATGCCGACGTCGCCGAGCAGCTCCAGACATTGGTCGGGCAGATCCGGACCCAGGTGCAACCCGTCCT